>JAJYNX010000014.1 GCA_021786095.1 Actinomycetes bacterium
CGTCGTGACTCGCGACGCCGGCCACGCCGTCAGAACGTGGGCTCGAAGTCGCTGCGTAGGGGTAGCGAGCTGCGCCCCTCGTCGGAGCGCACGCACAGGATCTGGTGGATCTCGAGGTGATGGCGCTCGAAGGCGACCGCCGAGGCCGCCATGTAGAGACGCCACACCCGCGCGCGCTGGAGACCGACCTCGTCGACGGCCTCGTCGAAGCGCTTGTTGAGGTTGTCTACCCAGCGGCGCAGGGTGAGCGCGTAGTGCTCGCGCAGCCCCTCGAGATGGCGGACCTCGAAGCCGTGTGCCTGGAACAGCGAGACCAGCGTGCCGACCTCGTGCAGCTCGCCGTCGGGAAACACGTAGCGCTCGATGAAGGCGCTGCCGGTCTTGGAGGGACCCCGTAGGGAGAGGGCGATCTGGGTCTGGCGCCAGACCTCGGACAGTGCCGACGGCTGGGGGTCCTCGTCGTAGGAGACCGGTCGACCGATAGCGTGGTTGAGGAATCGGCCGCCCGGCGCCAGCAGGTCGAACAGCGTTTGGGCGTAGCGGCCTAGCGAGCGGCGCCCGACGTGCTCGGCCATGCCGATCGAGCTGATGGCGTCGAACGGGCCGTCGCGCACGTCGCGGAAGTCCTGGAGACGAAACTCGACGAGGTCCCCCACGCCCGCCTCGCGGGCGGCCTGCGTGGCGTAGCGTCGCTGGGGCTCGGAGAGCGTGACGCCCACCACCGACGCTCCGTAGGTGCGCGCGGCGTGGATGGCCATGGCACCCCACCCACTCCCGACGTCGAGCAGTCGCGAGCCCGGCTTCAGGTCCAGCTTGCGGGCGACGAGATCGACCTTTCGTCGCTGGGCGTCCTCGAGCGAGTCCTCGGGTGTGCGAAAGACGGCGCAGGAGTAGGTCATCGAGGGGCCGAGAACCATCTCGTAGAAGCGGTTCGAGACGTCGTAGTGGTGCGAGATGGCCCGACGGTCGCGTGAGCGGCTGTGCAGGACGCCGCGCGGGTGGGCCTCGATGGTCGGTGGCGCCAGCGGGCGCAGCGCGGAGGTCCCGACGACGTCCAGAAGCGCGCGTACGGCGGCCGGGTTGAGCAGTTGGCGCAGCGGCGGCACCGGGAGGGCGAACAGCGCGTCCAGGTCGCCGACGACGTCGAGGTCGCCCGCCACGTACGCCCGCGCGAGACCGAGCTCGCCGGGGTGGGTGAGCACGCGGGTGATGGCGTCACGCGACAGGATCTGCAGGGTCACCTGGTTGGCTGGCGACTCGACGGTGGGGATCGCGACACTGCCGTCGTAGGCCTCCACTCGCAACGGGAGACGGCCCTCGAACAGGGATGCGACGAACGTGGCGACGTCCACAAGGCTCCTTTCCTCGGTTGAATCTCACCCTAGGAGTTCGTCGACGTGCCCGCAAGAGTTCGGCCCCGGACGTTACACTTCCGGGTGATGCGCCCCGGGGACGCGTCGGGCAAGGAGGCGGCCATGGGGCTCGTCTGGTTGATCGTGGCGGCGGTGGTGGTGCTCGTCATCATCGTGGGGCTGGCCAAGTCGGTGCGGATTGTCCAACAGGGCTTCGTGGGCGTGGTGACGCGCTTCGGGGAGTTCAAGGACGTGAAGAACCCGGGGCTGGCCTTCATCGTGCCCTTCGTGGAGGTCATGCGAATCGTCGACGTGCGTGAGACGCCGCGCACCGGGGACCGTCAGCAGGTGATCACCCGCGACAACGTCGCGGTGATCGTCAACGCCACGATCTTCTCCCAGGTCGTCGACGTGAGACTGGCGCTCTTCACGAACTCGGACTATCTGGTCAGCGTGGACAACCTCGCGCGCACGTCGGTGCGCGCCGTCTTCGGCAGCATCAGCCTGGATGAGGCGTTCTCCCAGCGCGAGCGCATCGGCTCGCTGCTCCAGACGCAGATGGAGGAGGCGACGGACAAGTGGGGGGTGCGGATCAATCGGGTCGAGGTGCTCGAGATCTCGCCACCGGACCAGATCCTCCAGGCGATGGCCCTGCAGAAGCAGGCCGATCAGGAGAAGCGGGCGCGCATCCTCGAGTCCGAGGGTCAGCAGCAGTCCGCGGTGAACGTCGCCGACGGACAGAAGCAGGCGGCGATCAAGGAGGCGGAGGGGGCCCAGCAGTCGGAGATCCTGCGCGCCCAGGGTCGACGTCAGGCGATGATCCTTGAGGCGGAGGGCCGCGCGCAGGCGATCGCGTCGGTCTACGCCGCGATCAAGCAGCAGAGCCCCGACCCGACCCTCGTCGCGATCCTGCAGCTCGACACGCTGGCCAAGTTCGCCGAGAGCGCCAACACGAAACTGATCATCCCCGCCGAGAGCTCGGCGCTGCTCGGTGCGGCCCAGGCCATCAAGAGCGTGATGGACGGCGTGCCGGGCGGCACCGGCGCGTAGCCGGTCGCCGATCGGCGCTACGCGGGCTCCACCCAGAGGGTGGTGCCCAGCGTCTTGCGCACGACGATCGGGGTGCCGCTGGTCAGCGCGTCGGGCCAGTCGGTGACCGCTCGCCAGGACTCACCCTGGACTCGTACGCGGCCCGGGTGCTGCTCGTCGCCGACGCTGATCTCGACCACCCCGCGCAGGTTGGTCATCGACGACGGCGACGGTGCGCTCAGGTCCGTGTGGTGGCCGGAGCGCCGCAGCGTGCGCATGGCCCAGGGGCGCACCAGCCAGAGGGTGCCCAGGGTCACCAGCACCCAGACGGCCGTGGCCAGGATCAGTGGTGCGCCGACGAGAGTGGCGAGCAGCGCGACGAAGGCACCGAGGCCGACGAACAGCGCGATGAACGCGTTCGAGTGGATCTCGAGCGCGACGCACGCCAGCACGACGAGCAGCCAGAGCAGAGCGGCCATAGCGCGGAGTCTACGGCCGCGCGTCCTCGCGCACACGGGCGCCTGCCCGAAACGATTCGTGACGTCCGCAACTACGATGAGCGAAGACCCGAGACTTGAAGGTGGGACGCTATGGCCAAGATTGCGGACGACATCACCCAATTGGTGGGCCACACCCCGCTGGTGCGCATACGTCGGTTGGCCGCCGGCTCGGGGGCCGAGATCCTGGCCAAGCTGGAGTACTTCAACCCGGCCCACAGCGTGAAGGATCGCATCGGCGTCGCCATGGTCGACGCGGCCGAACGCGACGGCCTGATCGGGCCCGACACGATCATCCTGGAGCCGACGAGCGGCAACACCGGCATCGCCCTGGCCATGGTGGCCGCGGCCCGCGGGTACCGCAGCGCCTTTACGATGCCCGACACGATGAGCGTGGAGCGCCGCGCCCTGCTGCGGGCCTACGGCGCGGAGCTGATCCTGACGCCGGGGGCCGAGGGAATGACCGGGGCCATCAACAAGGCGCGCGAGCTCGCGGCGAGCGACCCGCGCTACTTCATCCCCCAGCAGTTCGACAATCCGGCGAACCCCCAGATCCATCGTGAGACCACCGCCGAGGAGATCTGGAGCGACACTGACGGCGCGGTGGACATCGTCGTGGCCGGCGTCGGCACGGGTGGGACGATCACCGGCGTGGGCGAGGTGCTCAAGCAGCGCAAGGCGTCGGTGCGGGTCGTGGCCGTCGAGCCGGCCGCGTCGCCCGTGCTCTCGGGCGGGACCAAGGGTCCTCACCCGATCCAG
>JAJYNX010000047.1 GCA_021786095.1 Actinomycetes bacterium
CCAGCCCCTGGGCCAGCACGGCCATCGCCGCGTCGTGAGCCGCGTGGAAGGCGACGCCGGGACGTATCGCGGCGATGCCCGCGTCCTGGGCGGCCAGCACGAGGTCGTACACGCGCCGCTGGGCGGGGGAGAAGACGCCGCTGACGGGAAGGGTCCGCGTGACGTCGGCGGTGTAGAGGTTCGCGCACTCGACGCCGGCGTCGAGCAGCAGCAGGTCGCCGCGGCGCACCACCCCGTCGTTGCGCGTCCAGTGCAGGGTGGTCGCGTGCGAGCCGCTGGCCGCGATCGTGTCGTAGCCCACGTCGTTGCCCTCGACACGCGCGCGCAGGTTGAAGACGCCCTCGACGAGCCTCTCGCCTCGCCCCTCGGCCGCGGGCAGCGCCCGCACGACGTCCTCGAAGCCGCGCACGGTCGAGGCGATGGCCGCCTCGAGTTGGGTGACCTCGAAGTCGTCCTTGACCAGCCGGTGCTCGCCCAGCGCCGCCGTCAACTCGGTGTCGGCGTCGCTGGCCTCGACCAGCGCGTCCACGCGGGGATCGAGGCCGCGCACGCACGCCGTGGGCGCGCCGCGCAGCGAGGCGAGGTCCTTCTCGAGGTACTCCAGCGGCGCGGTGGGCAGGGCGTAGTAGGCCTCGGCCTCGGTCACGCCGCGTCGGACCCCGACCCACAGCTCGCCGTAGCGCGAGTCGGTGAAGAACTCGTGGGTGTGGTGGTCGCGTCGGGCGGGGACGTAGAGCGTCGCGCGGCTGCCCGAGTGGTCCGGGGTGATCACCAGCACGCAGTCGGGCTCGTCGCACCCGGTGAGGTAGAAGAAGTCGCTGCCCGGCCGGAAGCGGTAGTCGGTGTCGTTGGCGCGTACCTTGAGCGTGCCCGTGGGCACCACGAGGGTGCGGTCCGCGAAGCGCGCGCCCAGCCACGCGCGACGCTCGCGCGCGACGTCGGCGCTCGGGTGCACGGCGTCGGACAGCGGCTCGTCACGCCACCCGCGGGTCATCTGCTCGACCAGCACGCGCGGCACCGCCGGCCGGTGCGGACCGACCCAGACCCAGTTCTCCGAGATCGGGTGCTCCGCGCTGACGTCGGGTTCGGGTACCGGGGTGTCGTCGCTCATAGTGGTCAAACTAGCCCGTGCGCCGCGCGATGCGCCGTCTAGGCTCGACGCGTGGGAATGTCGGTGGCGCGTGAGGGGGCGGTCGCGGTCATCACGTGGGACGACGGTGAGAACCGGATCAACCGGGACTCGCTGGGTTGGCTGCACGCCATCCTGGACGAGCTCGAGGGCTCACCCGGCCCGCTGGCGATCGTGTGGACGGGGGTCGGCAAGTTCTTCTCCAACGGGCTGGACCTCGCGCGCTTCGGCGCGGACCCCGAGGAACTGGGGGCGACGCTGCGCGAGCTGCACCGCAGCGTGGCGCGCCTGCTGCTCTTCCCGTCCTACTCGGTGGCGGCGCTCAACGGACACACCTTCGCCGGTGGCGCGCTGCTGTCGTGTGCCGTGGACTACCGGGTGATGCGTGAGGATCGGGGCTTCTGGTGCATGAACGAGGCCGACATCGGCTTCGCCCTGGACGCCAAACTGGCGGCCATCCTGTTCAACCGGCTGCCCCGCGCCACGGCGATCGAGGCGATGATCACCGCCCGGCGCTACGGGGCCGCGGACGCGCGGGCCGCGGGGATCGTCCAGGAGTCGGCGACCGAGGATCAGCTGGTGGCGCGCGCGGTCGAGGTGGCGGGCGCCATGGCGGGCAAGGACCGCGTCACGCTGGCGGCGCACAAGCGCGTGGCCTACGGCGAGGTCGCGACCTTCCTGGGCTTTCCCGAGGGCCGCTAGCCCTTCGCGCGGCCGAGACGGTCCACCAGGCGCCACGACGCCGGCAGGGCCAGGCCCGCGAGAGCCGCCTTCACAAGGTCGCCGACCACGAACGGCGTGAAGCCCAGGGTGAGGGCGTGGGCCAGCGACACGTGCAGCGAGACGGCGAGCCACGGCAGGGCCACGGCGTAGATGGCGGCCTCGCCCAGCAGCATCGAGGTGAGCGCGCGCAGCACCGTGCGGTCGCGCCCGCGTGCGGCGAGCCACCCCAGCAGCGAGCCCGCCAGCACGAAGCCCACCAGGTACCCGAAGGTGGCCGTGGGCAGGCCGTGGGAGTGCTGGGCGAACCAGGGGACTCCGGCGACCCCGGCCGCGACGTAGAGGGCCATCGAGATTCCGGCGCGGCGCCAGCCGAGCGCGGCGCCCGCGAGCAGCACGCCGAGCGTCTGGCCCGTGATCGGCACCGGCGTGAAGCCGAGGGGGATCGACACCTGGGCCAGCAGGCCCACCAGGGCGGCCGCACCGACGACGAGGATCGCGTCACCCAGCAGGGACTGGGACACGACGTCGCCCAACACGCGGCGCGGGGGACTCGAGACGGCAATCGTCGTCATGGTGCTTCTCCTCTTACTCGTTGCTCGGGCTGCTGGTTACTCGGGTGCGTCGGGACCGGGGCCCTCGTCGCGGACTCTGGCCACCGTAGTCCGCGACCGGCCCCGGCGTCTAGATCCACTTCTGGTCGCGGGCGATCTGCTCGACGTCGCCGATGCGCAGCCCGGTGCGGTGCTGCAGCGTGCGGATGAGCCCGCCGGCCTCGTAGAGCGACTCGTGGGTTCCGGTGTCGAGCCAGGTGGTCGCCCGCGAGAGGACCTCGACGCGCAGGCGTCGCTGGGCGAGGTAGGCGTTGTTCAGAGCGGTGATCTCGAGCTCGCCGCGCGCGCTGGGCGTGAGGGTGCGCGCGATGGCCGGCGCCTCGGCGTCGTAGAAGTAGATCCCCGGCACCGCGTACGAGCTCTTGGGGACCGCGGGCTTCTCCTCGATCGACAGCACTCGTCCGGTCTCGTCGAACTCGACCACGCCGTAGGCGCGGGGGTCGCTGACCTGGTAGGCGAAGATCAGGGCGCCGTCCAGCTCGACGTTCTGAGCGAGGTGCGTGCCGAGGCCCGGTCCGTAGAAGAGGTTGTCGCCGAGGATCAGGGCGCAGCGATCCCCGGCGAGGAACTCCTCACCGAGCACGAGGGCCTGGGCGAGCCCGTTGGGTTCGGGCTGGACGACGTAGGAGAGTGTCAGCCCGATCTGGGAGCCGTCGCCGAGCAGCCGGCGAAAGGCCGGTTGGTCGTGGGGCGTAGTGATGAGCAGGATCTCGCGCAGACCGGCGAGCATCAGCGTGCTCAGTGGGTAGTAGATCATCGGCTTGTCGTAGATCGGCAGGAGCTGCTTGGAGACGGCGCGCGTGATCGGGTGCAGGCGCGTGCCACTCCCGCCAGCCAGGATGATTCCCTTCACTCCAGTAGTATAAGAGCCCACGTATCCCCTGACGAAGACGAGGTCCTGACGTGCGCGTGGTCATTACCGGGGCGGCGGGGTTCATCGGCTCGCGCTTCACCGAGCTCCTGCTCGCCGACGCGCAGCGCCTCGGCTACGACGAGCTGGTGCTGCTCGACGCGCTGACCTACTCGGGGCGCCGCGAGAACCTCGACGGCGTGCTCGGCGACCCGCGGGTGCGCTTCGTGCACGGCTCGATCCTGGACGCGGCGATCGACGACGAGGTCCTGCGTGGCGCACAGGCCCTGGTGCACTTCGCCGCCGAGAGCCACGTCGACCGG
>JAJYNX010000006.1 GCA_021786095.1 Actinomycetes bacterium
CCTCGGCCTGAGCCCGCTCGTTCTCGTGGTGGGGGAACTTGAGGTCCAGTCCCCCGCAGTGCAGGTCGAAGCCCTCGCCCAGCAGGTCGAGCGACATCACTACGCACTCGGTGTGCCAACCGGGCCGCCCCTCGCCGAAGGGGGCTTCCCAGCGCGGCTCGCCGGGCTTGGCCGCCTTCCACAGGGCGAAGTCGAGCGCCGAGCGCTTCGCCTCGTTGGCCTCGACGCGCGCGCCCGCGCGCAGCGAGTCGAGGGGCTGGCCGGCCAGCAGCCCGTAGTCGGGCACGCGCGACACGTCGAAGTAGATCCCGTCGCCGGTGGGGTAGGCGACGTCGCGCGCCACCAGCTCGCCGATCAGGGTGACCATCGACTCGACGTAGTGCGTGGCGTGGGGCGCGTGGGTCGGCGCCGCCACGCCGAGGCGCGCCAGCGCGCGCCACCACTCGTCCTCGTAGGTGTCGGCCACCTCGTGCTCGCTCGTGGACTCGCGCGCGGCGCGCGCGATGATCTTGTCGTCGATGTCGGTGATGTTGCTCACGTAGTCCACGACCAGGCCGCGAAAGGTGAACCAGCGCCGCGCGACGTCCCAGACCAGCGCGAAGCGGCCGTGGCCGAGGTGGGGCAGGTCGTAGACGGTCGGCCCGCACACGTACATCGCCAGGCGCCCGGGGTCGCGCGGACGCACCTCGCGCACCTCGCCGGTCGCCGAGTCGTAGAGGCGGATCACTGACCTAAACTACGCCAACAATGCCCGCCACCCCCGATCCCCGCCCCCGCGTCCCGGACAAGCCGACGGTGGACGGGCTGGAGGCGCACTGGACGCCGCGCTGGGACGCCGAGGGCACCTACCACTTCGACCGCGGCGCGACACGCGAGGACGTCTACTCCATCGACACCCCGCCGCCCACCGTCTCGGGCTCCCTGCACCTGGGTCACGTCTTCAGCTACACCCACGCCGACGTCCTGGCCCGCTACTGGCGCATGCGCGGCAAGGCCGTCTTCTACCCCATGGGCTGGGACGACAACGGCCTGCCCACCGAGCGGCGCGTGGAGAACTACTACGGGGTTCGCGGCGACGCCACCCTTCCCTACGACCCCGACTTCGAGCCCCCGGCGAGCCCCCCCGCGACCAAGATCCCCATCTCGCGCAAGAACTTCGTCGAGCTCTGCGGACGCCTGACCGTCGCCGACGAGGAGGTGTTCAAGGAGCTCTGGCGCGGACTGGGGCTCAGCGTCGACTGGAGCCTGGAGTACTCGACGGTGGCCCCCGCCACCCAGGCCATCGCCCAGCGGGCGTTCCTGGCGATGCTGGCGCGCGGCGAGGTCTACGCCGCCGAGGCCCCCACGCTGTGGGACGTCGACTTTCGCACCGCGGTCTCCCAGGCCGAGCTCGAGGACCGCGAGCGCCCCGGCGCCTACCACCGGCTGGCCTTCGCCCTCACGAACGCCGACGCCGACGCTGTGGCCGACGGGCCGCGCGAGGTGGAGATCGACACGACCCGCCCCGAGCTGCTGGCCAGTTGCGTGGCCCTGGTCGCGCACCCCGACGACGCGCGCTACGCGCCGCTCTTCGGTCGCGAGGCGCTGACCCCCCTCTTCGCCGTGCCGGTGCCGATCGTCGCCCACGAGTTGGCCGACCCCGACAAGGGCACGGGCCTCGCGATGATCTGCACCTTCGGCGACCTGACCGACGTCACCTGGTGGCGCGAGCTGCGCCTGCCCACCCGCGCGCTGATCGGACGTGACGGGCGCTTCCTGGCCTGTGACTTCACGTCGCCGGCCTTCCCCTCGCGCGACCCCGCGACGGCCGCGCGTCACTACGACGAGCTGGTCGGGCGCAGCGTCAACCAGGCACGCGCCGCCGTGGTCGACCAGGCGCGCGCCAGCGGCGCGCTGCGCGGCGAGCCGCGACCGCTCACCCACCCGGTCAAGTTCTACGAGAAGGGCGAGCGGCCCCTCGAGATCGTCACCTCGCGCCAGTGGTTCGTGGCCACCCTGGCGCACCGCGCGGCGCTGGCGGCGCGCGGGGAGGCCCTCGCGTGGCACCCGGACTTCATGCGCCATCGCTACCGCACCTGGGTCGAGGGGCTCAACGTCGACTGGAACATCTCGCGCCAGCGCTTCTTCGGGGTGCCCTTCCCCGTGTGGTACCCGCTCGGCCCCGACGGCGAGGTCGACCACGACCACCCGATCGTGGCGCCGGCCGACGCGCTGCCGGTGGACCCCTCCTCCGACGCGCCCCCCGGCTACCGCGAGGACCAGCGCGGCCGACCGGGCGGCTTCGTCGCCGACCCCGACGTCATGGACACCTGGGCCACCAGCTCGCTCAGCCCCGAGATCGCCGGGCGCTGGGGCAGCGACCTCTACCCCCGCGTCACCCCGATGGACCTGCGTCCCCAGGCCCACGAGATCATCCGCACCTGGCTGTTCTCCACGGTGGTGCGCAGTCACTTCGAGCACGACCGGCTCCCGTGGCGTCACGCCCTGATCTCGGGCTGGGTGCTGGACCCGGACCGCAAGAAGATGAGCAAGTCGCGCGGCAACGTCATCACCCCGATGCCCCTGCTCGAGCGCCACGGCGCCGACGCCCTGCGCTACTGGGCCGCCTGCGGGCGTCCCGGCACCGACACCGCGGTCGACGAGGCCCAGATGAAGATCGGACGGCGTCTGGCGATCAAGGTGCTCAACGTGACCAAGTTCGTCCTCGGTCGTCTCGACGGCGACGTCCCGGGCCCCGAGGCGGTGCGCGAGGCGCTCGACCGCGACCTGCTGGCCCTGGCGGCCCGGCTGGTCGACGAGGCCACCGCGGCCCTGGACGGCTACGACTACGCCCGCGCCCTCGAGCGCACCGAGTCGTTCTTCTGGTCCTTCTGCGACGACTACGTGGAGCTGGTGAAGCTGCGCGCCTACGGCGAGCCCGACGACCCCGCGACCCGCTCGGCGCGCGCGACCCTGGCGCTGGTGCTGTCAACTCTCACGCGCCTGCTCGCCCCCTACCTCCCCTTCGCCACCGAGGAGGCCTGGCGGTGGTGGCACGACGGCTCGGTGCACCGGGCCCCCTGGCCCCGCGCTGAGGAGTTGGCGGAGGGGTTGATCGAGGGCCGATCCGACGAGCCGGCCGCGAGCGACGTCGCGAGCCCGGGTTCCCTCTACGGTCCGGTCACCGAGGTCCTCGAGGCGCTGCGCCGCGAGAAGAGCGTCGCCAAGGTCTCACCGCGCGCCGCGGTCGCGCGTTGCGTCGTGGCCGGACCGCGGGACCTGCTCGACGCCGTGCGGGCCGCGCGCGACGACCTGGTGGCCGCGGGCTCGATCGCGACGCTCGAGCTGGTCGACGCCGACGCGCTGACGCTCACGGCCACCCTCGCGACGCCGTAGGCCGGGCGAGTTCAAAAGGTACGCGCACAACGACGAGAGCTCGCGGGCGCGAGCGAATGGACGGCGTCGGCCCGTCACGCCGCGGCGAGGATGTCGCCGGTGTGGTGACACCCTCTCGACTCGTCCCTCACTGCGTCGGTTCGCCGATCGCCTCGCCCGCGAGAAGTCGGTGAACGGTCCACTGCAGATTCTCGATCATGCCGGGCGAAACCCCCTCGGGCGCGGCGATCCCCGTCAGCGCCTCGTCGAGGGCGACGAGTGTCGCGGTGACCAGCGCCGACGCTCGCGCCGCGCCGATCACCCCCCCAGGACTGGGCCTCGGCGAGCAGCCCCTCGACCGAAACCCGTCGATGGTCGAAGATCCCGTCAACCGCCAACGCCAGGTCCCACTTCACGAGACCGGTCTGGAACAGGTTGGGCAGCGCGTCGTAGACCGGTGCGAGCTCGGTGCCCGTCGAGAGGTGCAGGAGGGCAACGTTCGTGGCGTGCGCGTCGTTGTTGCCAATCGCGACATGGAAGGTCAGGGCGCGTAGCCACTGCTCCACCGCGGCGTCGCCGCCCGGGACTGAGCCGAGCAGCTCGGCGATGCGTCGCAGCGTGGCCCGCCGGGGATCGTCCGGCCAGTCGGGATCCTGGAACTTCGTGTCCGTCTCGCGCCAGTCGAGGCGCAGCGCCTGGGCCAGGTCCTCCGGGTGGAGCGGGCGCACCGCGCCGTCGGCCACGGTGCGGTCGAACCGCTCGATGGCGAGGTACGTCGTGGACTGCGCCCGACGGATCTCACTCGCGTCGTTCGAGAGTCCGAGGCGCTGGGTCAGCAGGTGGCTGTAGTGCTCGTCGACGAGTCGGCTGGGCCTCGAAGGCACCTGGGGCTTGAGGAGGTGCGTCGAGTGGGCTCGTCCGTGGGGGGTACAGCCACTGTCCGTCCATCCGCGCGACGAGCACCTTGGGCTGATCGCCGGGCAGCGTGGAGCGACTGTCGTCGCCTATCGCCTGATCGCTGGCGTCGAGCGCCTGGCGCAGACGAGCGCTCACTGCACCGTCGTCGAGCGGCTCGCACCGGGGCCGGTACGTCGCGGGCTCGTCGGGTGGACGCAGCGTCACGGCCCCGGCGATCGACCCACCGAACTCGCGTAGCAGGGCGAAGAGATCATCCTTGTCGACTCGGCGCTTGGCCGCCATCACCTCTCGGTGCCGGCCCTCGGGGACGTAGCCGCCGAGGAAGTTCGACACCGCGTCGACCGGCGGCCGTCGACCTGGCAGAGTCGTGAACGACTCGCTCAAGAGGACGTCCGCGTCGTGGGCCGCGTCCACATCGAGGGTCACCCTCGTCCTGTTGCGCCGGTCCGGCTCGACGGTGGCCACGAGCCGGTCGTGCAGAGGCCAGAGCCGGGCATCTCCCTCGCCATCGGTGAGGGTCGCGGTGACGCCCCGCTCGTGCAGTGTTCGCAGAAGACGCCGCGTTCAGGCTCCCCCTCCCGGACTCGAGGCCGACCGTGTCGTCGCGAGAGAGGGGGAGCCGCTCGGCGAACTCCTTGAGAGACGGCCGTCCTCTCGGGCGGCCCGGATCACGGCCGCAGCGTCGCGACGTGTGCGCACGGTCACCAGTGCCACGACGCGCTCTTCCGCTGTCTGTGGGAATGTCCCCACAGTGCTCTACGTGGGGATGTCCCCGCAACCAATCCCGTACCCGACCCCGGGTCACGTCATCGCCGACCCGCGACACCCCGGAGAGTCCGCGGGGGGTCGATCGCTCGTGGCCAGGAGACACCCTGGCCCCACCGTCTAGCGGTGGTCCGCCACGCGCCCGTCGACGAGGACGGCGCCGTCGCGCGTGCGCCGCACGACCACCGCGTCGGCGCGGACCTCGTAGAGCGCGTACTGCTCGAAGGCCCGCGCCCAGGCCCGGGCCTCGCCGAGGTCTACGCCCGCCAGAGCCGCGCCCCGCTCGGTGGGCCCGCCGGGGGCGGTGGCGCGCGTGGCGCACCACGCCACGCGCCGCGCGTCGAGCAGGTCGGCCAGCTCGCGCTCGCGCGACTCGTTGCGCCCGTCGTCCACGATCGCCGAGAACGGGTTGTCCGCGGTGACCACGTAGAGCGTCCCGCGCTCGCGCGCCACCTCGCGCGCGTCGCGCCAGGCCCCGTCCTCCACCTGCAGCGTGGTCGGGGGGACCTGGTAGGCGTGGCGGGTGCGCGCCGGCGGCTCGAGTCGCACCGGGGTGACCGACTCGGCGAAGGCCACCGCGGCCCGGGTCACCGCCGAGGTGCGCGGGCTGGCGGTCACGTCGAAGGCGTGCTGGGTGAGGGGCAGCTCCACGTGGTAGATCGGCGCCAGGGCCACCTCGCGGAAGCGCGCCACGAACGCGCGCGCCACGTGCACGTCGACCAGCGTGTCGTTGCTGCCCTGGACCACCAGGAAGGGCGGCGCGTCGCGGTGGATCCGCGCGAGGGGCGAGAGTGCGCGGTAGAGGTCCTCGTGACCCTCGTAGGGGACCTGGACCACGCGGTGCTCGAGCAGCCGGCGGATCTGACGGCCCAGCCCGTGCCAGTGGTCCTCGTCGCCGGTCATCTCCAGCACGCCGTAGAGCGAGATCACCCCGCGCACCGACAGCGAGACCCGGTCGACCCCCACCCCGCGCGGGCGCCAGGCGGGGTCCTCGCCGGCCAGGCCCACCAGGGCCGCCAGGTGCCCGCCGGCCGACCCCCCGGCCACGACCACCCGGTCGGGGTCGCCGCCGTAGGCGGCGATCTCGCGCTTGACCCAGGCCAGCACCGCCGCGGCGTCCTCGATCTGGGCCGGCCACGGGTGACCCGGCGCCAGGCGGTAGTTGGGGGCGACGGCGATCCAGCCGCGCGCCACGAACTCGTGGAGCATCGGGCGGCCCTGCTCGCGCTTGTCGCCGAAGGTCCAGGCGCCCCCGTGCAGGTAGAGGATCACCGGGGCGCCACGCGGGGTGGTCGAGGTGCGCCACACGTCCAGGCGGTGACGCGGCAGCGGTCCGTAGGGGACGTCGGACACGACCTGGAGCCAGTGCGGGTGCCAGGGGATCTGGGCGGCCGTGCGCCACCAGCTGCCGAAGCGGTCGTCGCGGGGTCGCGGGGTCGCGAGCGGCCGACGCGGACTCGTAGCCATCGCGCGGCTCACCACCGTGCGCGCGCGCAGGCTGATGACGACCAGCGCCAGGTTCGCCGCGACCACCACCGACGCGATCACCGCCACCGCCAGCGAGAGCCACGCGGTGTGCGGCCAACCCCACCACGCCAGCAACGCCACCAGCGCGGCCTCGAGCACGATCGCCTGGCCCGCCAGCTCGCCGGCCGCCCAGCCCACCGGGTAGGCCAGCGCGGCGAAGATCCCGCGGCGCCCAGGGCGCAGCGCCGTCGCCGCCGAGACGAGCAACCAGGCGCTCGCCAACGCGACGAAGTAGGCCACGACACCATTGTGGTCGCGCCGACCCCCCCACCACAAACCTGCCTACAGTGGGGGCGTGATTCCCGCCCTGGCGACGTTGCGCACCCGACCGGGGATCTGGACGACCACGCACGAGTCGCTCCCGGCGCCGCGCGTGGGCGAGCTGGCGAGCGAGATCGAGTCGCTGGGCTACGGCGCGCTGTGGATCGCCGAGGCCTGGGGCCGCGAGGCCTTCACCAGCGCCTCGTTGCTGCTCGCGGGCACGTCACGCCTGGTGGTGGCCACGGGCATCGCCAACATCTGGGCGCGCGACGCGGTGGCGGCGGCCAACGCCGCGCGCACCCTCAACGCCGCCTACGACGAGCGCTTCGTGCTCGGGCTCGGGGTCAGCCACGCGCCGCTGGTGACCCGACTGCGCGGTCACGACTACGCCCACCCCCTGGCGGCGATGCGCGACTACCTGGCGGCGATGGAGGCGGCCCCGATGTTCGCCCCCGAGGCCAACCAGGCCTACGCCCGGGTGATCGCGGCCCTGGGCCCGCGCATGCTGGAGCTGGCGGCCACCCAGGCCGACGGCGCCCACACCTACCTGGTGACCCCGGAGCACACGGCCCGCGCGCGCGCCGCCCTCGGTGCGGGCTTCCTGGTGGTGGAACAGGCGGTCGTGCTGGGCCAGGACCGCGAGGAGTTCCTGCGCCGCGCCCACGACTACCTCGAGATCTACACGGGCCTGGAGAACTACCGCGCCTCGTGGCGCCGCCTCGGCTTCGTCGAGGAGGACTTCGTGCGTGGCGGCTCGGCCCGCCTGGCCGACGCCATGGTCGTGCACGGCGACGAGGCCACGATCCAGTCCGCGATCGACGCGCAGCGCGACGCCGGCGCCGACCACGTCGCGCTGCAGGTGCTGGGCGCGGACCTCACGACGCCCCCGATCGACGAATGGCGGCGCCTGGCCACCCTCGCCTGATGGCCCGCATCACCGTGCGCGCGCTCTACCCGGTGGGCGTCGCCGCCCTGTGGAGCGAGCTGTCGCGCCTCGAGCGCCACGTCTACTGGATGCACGACGCCCTGGCCATCGAGTTCGCCGGCGACCAGCGCCGCGGCGTGGGCACCACCTTCACCTGTCGCACCCGCGTCGGCCCCCTGACGACGCGTGACGTGATGCGCGTCGTGGAGTGGCGCGAGGGCGCGGCGATCGCCGTCGAGCACCGCGGGCTGGTGCGCGGGCGCGGGCGCTTCTCCCTGGCCGGCGACGCCCACCAGGTCGAGCTGACCTGGCGCGAGGAGCTGGACTTCCCCTGGTGGGCCCTAGGCCCGGTGGGGGCGCTCGCGGCCGCCCCCGTCCTCGCCCGGATCTGGCGGGCCAACCTGGCGGCCCTGGGACGACGCCTGCCGACCACGTAGGCCCGCATCAGGTAGGACGGCACGAATCTCCGTGGACCGCCCAAACGTGTCCCAATTCGGCGACGCCTCTAAGAATACTCCAAGGAAAAACCATTACGCTGACCCTAGAAATTCTATTGCGGGATGGTAGCCCAATGTACGTACCGGAGCCGACGGAGGCCACGCGCGACGCCGTCTTGGAGGTCGCGGCCCAGGCCCTGTGGCGCCGCGACGAGGGGTCGCTGCGCATCGCCGACATCTGCCAGGCCACGAACCTCTCCTCGAGCGTGATCTACAACAACTTCCGCTCGCGCCAGGGCCTGATCGACGCGGCGTACCTGTCGATCTACGAGTCCATGACCACCGAGATCGTGGCGATCTTCGCCGAGGTCGGAGCCCGGCTCGCCACCTTCGCCGACCTGCACGACTACATCACCGAGCAGCAGACCAACCCCACCCAGCGCGACTACTGGCGCCGCAACCGCCACATGCGCCTGCGCATCGCCACCGCGGCCATCGCGCGCCCGTCGCTGCAGAACGACTTCGCGGTCCTCCAGGAGACCTACCTGCGGGGCCTCACCGCCTTCTTCACCGACCTCCAGGAGCGCCACGTGGTGGGCGACCTGCTGAGCGCGCGCGAGATGGCCTTCGTCTTCGAGTCCAGCCTGCTGGCCCACTCCTTCAACGACATCGCCCTCGAGCCCGCCGACGACAAGGAGTGGGTCCGGATGCTGCTCGCGGTGCTGGGCGCCTACGAGCCCGGGGCCGCGGTGAGTCCCCCGAAGACGTCGAGCGCCCCCGAAGCGGCCAACCCCGAGTCTCCGACGAGTTAGGAGCGGTTCGGGCCGATCACCACGACGTCGGGGTCGCGGCCACGCCCGTGCAGGGCGCGCACCACCAGCGCCACCAACCCGAGCCACACCACCTCGCTCACCGCAATGCCGATCCAGCCGATCGTCACCAGGAAGAGCCCCACGAAGAGGCCGCGCACCAGGCCGTCGTGGATCATCGCGGCCACCCACAGCGGCAGCCAGGCCGCCAGCCAGCTGACCACCGGTGCGACCAGCACCGCCCCGAGGCTGCGCCGCCACCCCAGGTAGGCACCGAGGAGCGCCGTGGCGACCACGCCGGTCAGCTCGACCGCCCCGCGCGACCCCCAGTGGGTCTCACCGAGGAAGAGCACCACGGCCATCACGACTGACCACAGCGACAGCATCGTCCCGACGCGTCCCCGGGCGCGCTGGCGCACCTGGACGACGAACATGCTCACCTGGCTCAGTGTAGGCGCCGGATGGTCGGCGAGCCCGGTCGACCGCGACGCCCGCTACAGGGTCACGACCCGCACCGGCCGCGAGGCCGGCGAGGCGCCGCCCACGCTCACGGCGCGCACCCGCACGACGTAGGCGGTGGCGAGGCGCAGCCCGCGCAGCACGATCACCGTGCGACCCTTGATCGGCTGGACTGTCCAGCGCCCCCGCAGGAGGGTGCCGGTGAGCAGGTACTGGTAGTAGGCGACCGGTGCCCCGTTCAGCGCCGTCGGCGGGTGAACGTACACGATCACGACGCCGCGCCCGCGCGCGCTGTGGAAGACGACCGGCGCCGACGGGTGTCCCGCCGGGGCGACCAGCGCGCGCACGACCGTCTCGGCGGCGCTCGACGCCCCGCGCGCGGACACCACCACGCGGTAGGCGACGCCGTTCACGAGGCCGCTCACCGTGCAGGTGGTGGCCGTGGTCGCGCAGGTGCGGGTGGTCCCGCCACCACTCACGCTCACCACGTAGCCGCGCACGGCGACGCCGTTGGCCAGTCCGGCGGACCAGGCCACGATCAGGGCGTCACTGGCTCGACGCACGACCACGCCGACCGGGGCGGGCGGGCTGGCGACCCGGGGCGTGACGGCGACCGGCGCGGAGCTCGCGCCCGTGCCCAGCGCGTTGCGCGCCGTGACGCGCAGGGCGTAGGTCAGGCCGTTCGTGAGACCGGTGACGAGGCACGAGGTCCCCGCGGTCGAGCACGTCGCGCCGCCGGGCAGCGCGGTGACGACGTAGAGGGTGACCAGTGAGCCGTTGGCCAGCGCCGGCGACCACGAGACCCTCGCCGAGCCCTCGCCAGCCACGGCGACCACGCGGGTCGGCGCGCCCGGCACCGACTCACTGGGCGTGATCGGGTTGGAGACGAGCGACGCGGGACTGGTGCCGGCCGCGTTGGTCGCGGTCACGGTGAACGTGTAGTACGTGCCGTAGAGCAGGCCGGTGACCACGCAGGAGGTGGTCACGGACGTGCACGTCGCGCCGTTGGTGGCCACGACCCGGTACGAGGTGGGGGTCAGGCCGGTCGTCGGCGCGGACCACGAGACGCTCGCCGAGCCCACGCCGGCCACGGCGACCACGTGGGTCGGCGAGCCCGGCGCGTTGGTCGTCACCAGCGGCGTCGAGGCGGCCAGGGCGGTCGCCGTCGTGTTGTCGCCGGTGACGGTCTCGTCGACGCTGAGGTAGTACCCCGCCTGGTTCGAGGTCACGACGAAGGTCGCCGCCGTCGCGCCGGGGATCGCCGTGCAGGTGGGGGGAACCGCGAAGCCGGCCGTCACCAGCGTCGAGCACTCGTACCAGAGCATTACCCATCACGGATCGTAAAAAATTGCACAACGCAACGAGAGGCGTACTGCGACTACCGCTGGTTGTAGCGCACCGTGGTCATCTGACCCTGGGCGAAGCGCAGCGTGAAGGTGTGAACACCCACGTGCACGTTCTTCGCCACCGTCACTACGATGGCCAGCACCTTGCCGTTGTCGCGCATCACGCCCACGTGCGTACCGCCCATGTTGCTCGTGATCTGCGGCTGACCGTAGAAGCCCACGCCGATGATGTCCACCACCGTGCGCTTGCCGGTCCACACCGGGCCACTCATGCGGATCGCCTTCGGCGCCACCTTGACGACTGGCTTGGGAGCCGTCCCACCGTTGAGGGGGAACGACACGGTGCTGCCGTCGGGGTTGGTGAAGGTCACCGTGCTCGACGTACCCTGCGTGGCCGCCGCGTCCGTGGTCACCAGCAGGACCGCCTGGGTACCGGTCGAGTTCACGCCCGCCAGCGCCACCGTGAAGTCAGCACTGCTGCTCTTCACCGTCATGCCGCTCGTGGCGAAGCCCGTCCCGTTCACGAACACTTCGGTGTTGGTGCTGCTCGGTGCCACGTAGTACGTACCGGTCACCGTCGGCTGCGGGTTGATCGAGAACGCGTACGTTCCCACGCCCCCGTTCGGGTTCGTCACGCTCAGCGTCACGCCCACGTTGGCCGTACCGTTGATCGCGGGGCCCGAGGCCGTAAAGGTGATCTCCGAGCCACTCACGACCGTCACCGCACCGATGGTCAGTAGCGGCGTGCTCGACGTCACCGTCGCGCCCGCTACGAAGCCGCTTCCCGAGATCGTCACCGTCGTCGCGGCCGCACCAGCGACCACCGAGTCCGGCACCACTGACGAGATAACTGGCGCTGCGGTCACCACGACATTCGGAGACGTCGCCGCCCCACCGGTGGTGTTGGTCACCGTCACCGGGGCCGACGTCGCCGTGCTCGTCGCCGAGACCAGCAGAGTGATGACGTTCGGCGTCACCGACGAGACCGTCGCCGACAGACCGCTCGTGGACGGGAACGACACCGTCGCCCCCGAGAGGAAGCCCGAACCCTCGACGTAGACCGTCTGGTTCGTCGCTCCCGCACCCACGCTCGTGATCGAACTCGAGGCGTAGGCGATGCCGGTGATCGTCGGCGGGACAACCTCGGGAACCGCAGCGTTCACGGTTCCCGTGCCGAAGCTCACCGTCAGCACGTACATGCCACCGGCCACTCCGGTGAGGGCCAGGCCCTGCACCGTCATCGAGGTCGCACTGCTCACTGAGGCCGTCGTGGTCGTCGGGCCGCCGTTACGGGTGCCCGCCGCGTTGTAACTCGCCACGGTCGCCGTGAAGCCGCTGGCACTACCAACGTTGGTGAAGGTCACCGACGTGTTCGCCGCGACCGGCGCGCTCGTGGCTGCGGTAAGGGTCACCGTATTCGTGCCGACCGACGCGACAGTTCCCGTCAGACCGCCGGACACCGTCGCGCCAGCGAAGATGCCAGCCGTCGAGGCGACCGACACCACGGCCGAGGGGGTCTGCGCGCCACTGATCGTGGCTGAGAACGTCAACGAGACAGTGCCTGAAGTGCCAGCCGCACTAGTCAGCGTGAACGACGTGCTGCTCACCACCGACGCCACCGTGTCGGAAGCCGGGATACCAGTACCACTGACGCTCATACCTTGGGCGATACCCGTCGTAGACGCCACTAAGACCGTCGTGGAGGTAAGTGTCCCTGACTCGCTGAAACTAATGGTCAACGTCGTACTAGCCGGCACCGGAGCCGACGTCGGGTTGTTCAGCGTCACCGTACTGTTGGTCGTGTCCACCGACGCCACGGTGCTGCTCCCCGCGATGTTCGTACCGCTCACCACTGCACCCACCGTAATGTTGCTGGTCGAAGCGACCGACACCACGGCCGAGGGGGTCTGCGCGCCACTGGCAATGGCCTTCGTGAACGTCAGGCTCTGACCGCTGGCGACGGTACCCGCGGCACTAAGCGTCACCGTTACCGTACCGCTGGAGACCGTCACTCCCGTCACGGTCGTACCAGACGCGATGTCCCCAGGAGTGGTGTTATCGGTCACTCCCATGCCCACCGCAATGCCATTAGTAGTACTGGCGCTGTAGGTCACGGTCGTCGTCGTCGCGATACTTGCCGATGCGACGTTGTAGGTAAGGGTGGCCGCACTCAGCCACGACGTGGTCGCGGCGCTAAGCGTCAGCACGTCAGCCCCGGACACGGTCGCCTCGCCGGTCACCGTCGTCGACGCCGGCACACCGGAGGTCGCCGTAATCGTGTCACCAACGTAGTTGCCACCCGACGACGAGGGCGTGGCGATGTTCACCGACTCCGCCAGCGCCGTCTGATTGCCGGTCGTGGTGACCGAGAATGTCAACGATACAGTGCCTGAAGTCACAGCCGCACTAGTCAGCGTGAACGACGTGCTGCTCACCACCGACGCCACAGTGTCGGAAGCCGGGATACCGGTACCACTGACATTCATACCTTGGGCGATACCCGTCGTAGACGCCACCAGGACCGTCGTCGTGCTCGCGGTCGCCCCAGACTCGCTAAAGCCCATAGACAGGTTGTTCGTACCGCTCAACCACGTCGTGGTCGCTGCACTCAGCACAAGCGTGTTGCCCGACTCTGAGGCAACCGTCGTCGACGTAGGTATTCCAGCACCACTGATCGAGTCACCGATATAGTTACCGGTAATAGGAGCCGTAACCGTCACCGACTCCGCCAGCGCCGTCTGATTGCCGGTCGTGGTGGCCGTTGCGGGGATGTTGCTCGCCGTGGTCGGGAAGCCCGTACCGGTCACCGTGTAGGTGCCGGTGTAGTTCGCCGGAACCGTCGCGGGCGAGACCGACGTGATCGTCGGACCAGCCACCGTCAGCGCGTTCGCGAACGCCGTCGAAGCGTTGCCCGCGGGCGTGGTGACCGTCAGAGCGTGCGCCCCGGAGATCGCGCCGCTACCCACGCCGACGAGGCAGGAGATCTGCGTGTCGGAGATCACGGTCAGGCTGGAGCAGGTCACCGCGCCATCAGACAGCCCGTCGTTCGCGAGGAACTGAACGGTGTCCGCGGTAACGGGGCTCGGCAGGCCGAATCCCGTCCCGGTGATGGTGAGTTGTGCGCTCCCGCCCAGGGCCAGGGTCAGCGCCGGAGTCACGGAGGTCACCGTCGGGGTCACCGTCGCGGAGTCCTGGTTGATGCCGATCGAGCCCGATGCCGTGGCCGTGCCACCGTCGGGGTTGTGCACCACGATCGTCTCCTGGCCAGTTCCTGAGCCGGTCAGCGTCAGGGGGAAGGTCAGCTGGGTCGCGCTCACGAGAGTCGTCGAACCAAGGGAGATCGACGGAGTACCCGAAGCGGTAAGAGTCACGTACGCGCCGGCCTCGAAGCCAGTCCCGTTCACCGTCACCGTCGTGGTATTAGTGGTCGCCGATGCGTTGTACGCGAGGGCCGTGGGGCTGAACGTCGTAACCGTCGGACCGGTCACGGTCACCGCCGCCGTCGTCGAGGTCGCCGACCCGCCGTCGGGGTTGGTCACCGACACGTAGTAGGTGCCGCTCGCCGTGCCGCTGATCGTCCCCGACAAAGTCGTCGAGTTGGCGTAGGCCAAGGTGTTGGTCAACGTCGCGCCACTGGCGCTCTCCAGGGTGACGGTCGCGCCGCTCTCGAAGCCCGAACCGGTGACCGTCGCGGCCACGCCGTTCTGGTTGACCGTGAGGGTCGTCGGTGTGATCGAGGTGATCGTCGGTGGCGTGGCCACGTAGAACGCGTCAGGAATCGTGATCGTGCCACTGGTGTCGGTCACCGCCAGGTTGTAGTACCCAGTCGGCGTCGTCGCCGACGACGAGATGGTGGTACCGATGGTCGTGGCGTAAGTACCGTTGGCTGTGATCGTGCCACTAGTAAAACTGACGCTGGTCGACGCGGCCGTCGAGCCCACCGGCGTCGCGACGAAGGTCGCCACGCTGGCGCCCGACAGTGTCGAGGCATCCGCCGCACTCAAGACCACCGTGCCGGCGCCACTGAAGCCCGCGCCAAAGGTGGCCGGCACACTGGCACCGCCGCTGGCGTTCGCGCTCAGGTAACTGACCGATGGCACCGCGATATTGGTGGCTCCCGCCGCCAGTACCCCGACTAGTGGTAGCGCGGCCGCCGCCGTCACGGTTCCGGCAATCACTGCCTTCGCCGCATGGCGGGTAATCCGTCGCAAAGTATTCATTAAGAATCCTTTCTTTCTCGCGGCGTGTGTTTCCATATCACTCCGTTCACGGGTTCGGCGGTCGCCGCCCCACTTGTACTGCGCCCGTGCGTTCACACCCATCTGAATTACACTTCAACTCGCTCGAGTCTGATGAACACCGCCGACCATCGACCTCACTAGTCGACATTGTACCGTCCTTTTCACGATACTCGTACTTGGCCTGAAATACCGCACAGTCAAGCGCTTCGTCAATCCAGTTTTCATCCTGAATTGCACACCCATCAGACCACTCACCACAAAGAACGGCGAGTTCCAACGATCATTTCTCAAGGTTGAGTTACAACGTCCAAAGGGATACAGAAGGTCCGCTCGCGCACCAAGGATCTTCCGACCCACCCGCGATGGCCCCTCAACCGAGGAGCAAGACCAACTTTCTCTCGCCCGCTCGACGTGAGGCATCGGACAACCGCGCGTCGCCCCCTCGCCGCCGGTACGCTGCGAGCGTGGCTCCGAGCGTTCTCGCACTACTGGGCTCGGGCGAGACCGCACCGGGCATGACCAAGGTGCACCGCGCCCTGCTCGCCCGCCACGAGGACGTCGACGCGCTGACGCTGGACACGCCCTACGCCTTCCAGGAGAACGTGCCCCAAATGACCGAGAAGCTGGTCGGCTACTTCCAGCGCTCCCTGCACGTGACGCTTCGCCCGGTGCACTTCGCACGCTACGACGAGGCCACCGAGCTCGAGCGAGCGATCGTCAAGCAGCGCGTGCGCGCGGCCACCTACCTCTTCGCCGGACCCGGCAGCCCCAGCTACGCGCTCGCCCAGTGGAAGCCCCTCGGCATCGTCGAGGACTTCACCGAGGCCCTGCGCCAGGGCGCCACCCTGTGCTTCTCCTCCGCCGCGGCGGCCACGCTCGGCTCGCACGCCGCCCCGATCTACGAAATCTATAAAGTGGGTACCGAGCCTCACTGGCTCGAGGGGCTCGACCTAACCGCCGCCGTGGGTCTGGAGTGCGCCGTGATCCCCCACTGGGACAACCACGAGGGCGCCACCTACGACACCAGTCGCTGCTACCTCGGCGAACGGCGACTCGCTCTCCTCGAGGCGCAGTTGCCCGCCACCACCTCGATTTTGGGAGTGGACGAGCACACGGCCCTGATCATCGACCTCGACGCCGACACGCTCACCGTGACCGGGCGCGGGCGAGGCCACTGGCGGCGCCACGGTCAGGAGACCGAACTGGAGAACGGCTCCACCACATCACTGGGGCTCCTACGAGGCAGTGCGTCACCGGTCCGACCAGCGGCCGAGGCTCCGTGCACCTCCCCGGAGCCCGAGGTGGGCCTGGGCGAACGTGTGGTGCGCGGCGGAGCCGACGGGCTCGCCGCGCTCGCCCACCTGTTGACTCTGGCCGAGGGTGGGTCACCCGCCGGGCTCGATGCCCACCAGTTCGTACCGGCGCTCCTAGCGCTACGCGAGCGTGCCCGGCGTGACGCTCTCTACGCGTTCGCTGACGACCTGCGTGACCTTCTCGTCAACGCCGGCGTGGAGGTCCACGACGAGCCCGCGGGGCCCACCTGGACGATGCGACACGCCTGACGCACCAGGCCGTCACTGCGCAGACCCCGACAGCGCCACTGACACGATTCACAACAGATCTTCCCGGCTCGCGGACCGCGAACGCCACACCCCAAACGACGAGCCCGACCGCCCACCAGCCGTCGCTGCACCCCAACTCCGCACACACCACCGGATGACGCCGTTGAACGCACCTCCCCGGGAGCGTGACGAAGTATCTACACGAGCGAACCCGACTGCGCCCGAGAGCCAATCAGGCTAGGGCCATCCACCGCGTTGCCGCAGCAACGGCACAGACAAGCGAAGGCCCCCTCGTTGGAGGGGGCCTTCGCTACGTACTGCTGTAAAACAGTGACTACTTCACGAGGTAGTTCGCCCGGGCCATCTTGCCGTTCGCGAACATCAGCGTGAATGTGTGCCATCCCTTGGCACTGTTGGCCGGGGTGGTGACGATCACCGTCAGCAGCGTGCCCGTGTCGTGAGAGACACCGACGCGTACACCAGCGGCGTTACTCGTGACCCGGGGCTGGCCAAAGAAGTTGCCACCCGAGATCGTCAACGTCACCGTGCGACCCACCATAGCCACGCCGTGCGTGCCCGTCGTAAACGGGTTGCGCGCGACGGGAGCCGGCGCCGACGTCGTCGTCGCTGAGGCGGTAGCCGCAGTCGACGGGCCGTTGGCGTTCACCGCGGTCACGTTAATCGAGTACGCCGTACCGGCCTTCAGGCCAGTGATGGTGCAACTCGTCGCCGTGGCCGCAACAGTCCCACACGTGGTGGTGACGTTGCCCGCCGTGGCCGTGACGTTGTAGCCCGTGAGCGGGCTACCGTTCGCCGCCGCCGCAGTCCAGGAGACCGCGATGGAGTTCGCCGTCACCGTCGTGGTCACGCCAGTCGGCGCGCTCGGCGCGACGGAGGCGGTCACCATGAAGGGGAGCGACGCGGGCGAGACCAGCGAGGTCGTGCCATTGCCCGACGGGGTCACCGTGAAGGTGTACGAGACACCGTTCGTCAGGCCCGAGACCGTGCAACTTTGCGTACCCGTAGGCGCCTTGCTGGAGTTCGCCACCATGCAGGTGCCGTTCGCCGCCGTGACACCAGCGGGAACAACCGCCGGGGTCGACTGCACCACGTAGGTGGACGCCACGCCGTCAGGCGTGAAAGTCACCAGAGCGGCACCGCTCGCAGCCCACGACACGGTCGGGGCAGCGAGGAAGTTCGCGCCGACCATGATCGACGACGACGTCGAGGCGGTGGACTGCGTGTTGTTGCCGCTCGGCGTCACCGTGAAGGTGTAGGTCACACCATTGGTGAGACCCGTCACCGTGCAGGTCTGCGCGCCCGACGGCGGGGTCACCGTGTTGGCGATCACGCACGTCGCGCCGGACACGCTCGGGGTGGAGGTCACCACGTAGGTGGACGCCACGCCGTCGGCCATGAAACTCACCTTGATCGCTCCGCTGCCGGCGTTGGCGACCGTGGGGGTCGCGAGCGCGGCGCTCGGGGTGATCGCGGCCGACTTCGCCGACGGACCCGAACTGGTGTTGTTGCCCGACGGGGTCACGCCGAAGACGTAACTCACGCCGTTCGTCAAACCAGTCACCGTGCAGTTCTGCGAGCCCGTGGGCGGCGTCGTGGTGTTACCCACGTAGCACACCGCGCCAGCAACGGGCGTCGTCGGAGCAGCCGCCGTGTACGCCTGGACGGTGTACAGGAAGGCCACGCCATCAGCGGTGAACGTTACGTTCACCGAACCCGAACCCGCCGTCGCGACCGTGGGGGTCGTGATCGAAGAGCCCGCCACCACCGCGTTGGACGCCGGCGAGGTGCCCGAGGTCGAGCCATTGCCACTCGCCGTCACCGTGAAGGTGTAACTCGTGCCGTTGGTCAGACCGGTCACCGTGCAGTTCTGCGCGCCAGTGGGCGCTGTCGTCGTGTTCACGACCGTGCAGGTCAATCCGCCGGGCGTCGAGGTCACGACGTAGGTCGAGGCCACACCGTCCGCAACGAAGGCAACATTGATCATGCCGCTGCCCGCACTCGTCGCCGTCGGAGCGGCGAGACCAGCCGGCGCCACGATGGCGCCAGACGGCTGCGAGGCCGTAGAGGTCGTGCCGTTGCCGCTCGGGGTGACCGTGAACGTGTAGGCCACGCCCCCGGTCAAGCCAGTTACCGTGCAGCTCTGGGCGCCCGTGGGCGGTGTCGCCGTGTTGACCACCTGGCACGTGGCACCCGCCACCGCTGGGTTCGACGTCACCGTGTAGACGGTGGCGACGCCATCAGCGGTGAAACTCACCTTGACCGCGCCGGGACCAGCCGCCGCGACTGTGGGAGTCGCCAGCGCCGAACTGGTCGTGATCGACAGCGACGAACCCGACGTCAACGTCGCCACCCCGCTACCGACCGCGCTCACCGTGAAGGTGTAGGCCGTGTTGTTGGCCAGCCCCGTCACCGTGCAGGTCTGCAGACCGACGGGCGGCGTGTTGTTCGCCACCGTGCAGATGAATCCGCCGGGACTGGATGTCACCGTGTAGGACGTCGCAATGCCGTCGGCCGCGAAGGTCGCCTTCACCGCGCCGTACCCGGCGTTCGCCACCAGCGGCGCGCTCAGCGCGTTCGCCGTCAGGAAAGTCGTGCTGGACGGGAGCGTCGTCGTGCCGTTACCACCCGGGGTCACCGTGAAGGTGTAGGTCACGCCGTTCGTCAGACCACCAACCGTGCAGTTCTGCGTACCGGTCAGCGGCGTCGTGCCGTTGGCCACGTAGCAGTACTGCGTCGTCTGGCCCGTTGCCGTCGCGCTCACCGTGTAGAGAGTGGCGACGCCGTCGGCGGTGAACGAGATGTTCACCTGGTCACCGGAGGTGTTGGCGCCAGTACCCAGCGCCACGGGGGTGGCCAGGATCGGCCCAGGGACCACCGCGTTGGACGGGCCTGACACCGTGGACGTCGTGGTGCCGCCGGACGGCGTCACCGTGAAGGTGTAACTCGTCCCGTTCGTCAAGCCGGTCACGAGGCACGAGACCGCGCCTGCGGCGACTGGCGTTCCACCGACCGCGCACGTGCCACCAGCCGGGCTGGAGGTCACGGTGTAGAGATCAGCTGCGCCATCGGAGACAAAAGACACCATGACCTGACCGCTACCGAAGACGGTCGCCGTGGGGGTTCCCAGGGCCGATGTAGGAATGAAGACGGCCGAGGGAGCCGAGGGAGCCAACGTAGGTGTCGCTCCAGTACCCTGCGTTTCAGATACCACGAAGGAATACGCTGCACCCACTGTGAGTCCACTGATCTGGCAACTCTGAGTTCCTGACAGCACCGAGGCGGCCGCCACCGTGCAAGTCAGGCTACCCGGCGTCGACGTCACCGTGTACGCCGCTGTACCACCACCAGCCCAGTCAGCGTCAGGCGTGAAACTCACCAGCGCGACACCATTACCGTCAGGAGTGACCGTCGGTGTAGCAAGTGCGCCAGGCGTCACCGAATTCGACGCGGCCGAGGCGGTTGACGTAGGAGCGTTCGTTCCACTGCCCTGAACCTCACTCACAACAAAGCTGTACGACGTTCCCGACGTAAGCCCCGTC
>JAJYNX010000025.1 GCA_021786095.1 Actinomycetes bacterium
CTCGATCGGGTCATCCGAGACAGGTCCCCACGAGGCGAGTGATCCGCCTGTCGCGAGGACGCGCGAGGACGGGGGCAGCCGCGGTCTCGCACCGGCGACATCCGTGAGGGAGGCATCGTGAGGCGGGTGGGGATGGTCGTCCGGCTCGGCACCGCCGATCACGCTGTGCCAGATCACGACCTGACGCCAGCCTGGGTCAGGTCGACGATCCGCGCCACGGCGCGGCCCAGCAGGTGTTGACACGGGGTGACCAGGACGTTGTCGTGCACGTCGCTGATCGAGGGGCGTCCCGTAGGGGGCGAGGTAGCGCTCAGCGGCTGTCGACACGGCGCCGTACCGCGCGGGTCTCGCCAGCCGCCCCTTATGCACCCCCGAATTGACTGGTCGCTCTCGCGCACGACGTGATGGCGTGCGCGTCGGGAGCGCCGCGGCCGTGAGGTGAGTTGGCCCCAGATGACGGGTCGTCGAACGGAAGTCCGGCGTGGCGCTCGCCGGGTCCACGGTACCGGTCCGCGAGAGAGGGGATCGGCATTCACCATTCACCATTCACCATTCACGTGGTGCGTCCCGATGACGCGAGCACGGCTCGGTTGATCAGGTGGCCGTGCGTCGCGACGACGTTCGTCCGCGGGTTGGTCCTACGGGTGCGCCGTCGCGCACGACGGGGTGGCGCCGACCGCACTGTGGGCGTCGAGGTGGTCGTGGGTGGTGGCGCGCCACGCGCCCAGGGAGAGCGCGGTCGCGCTCGGCGTGGCGAAGTTCCCAAAGGTGGTGCCGGCGACGGCCGAGAGACCCTGGTAGCGGTTGCAGTCCATCACCAGCGCGCGGCCGGCGTAGGGGGTCTCGATCACCACGAGCGGGTTGAGCCGGTCGCGCGCGCCGCCCCCGCCGATCACGTCGTGCTCGATCACCACGTCGCGCCAGTTGCCCGCCAGGTCGACCACGGGCGCGATGGCGCGACCCGAGAAGTTCTGGCTCTGGTTGACGAACACGTTGTCGGTCACGACGACGCCGCGCATCGACGAGCCGCGTCCGAAGGTGTCGAGGTAGAGGGCGTCGTAGGCGTGGCCCGCCACCGTGGAGTGGCCGGGCAGGCCGGGCGGGTTGGGACCGAGGCTCGGGTCGTTGAGGCTGGTGCCGCGCGCGTCGTACACGTCGTTGCCGGTGACCAGCAGGTCCGACGTCGAGCGGCCGGGCGTCTCGACGTCGAGGCTGACGCCCTGGTTGGTGTTCCACACGACGTTGTCGCGGATCCACAGGCGCGTCGCCCCATCGTCGTAGATGCCGCCGGCGTTCTCGCCCAGCGAGACGCAGCGCCGGCTCGTCGGGTCCCAGCGTGCGTACGCGCCGTTGGCCCGGGTGTCGACGTTGGCCACGAGGTTGTTCGTGACCAGCCCCTCGCGCGGCTGCACCGGCCCGGTCTCCCAGCCGACGGCGTCGATCCCGATGTTGTCGAGTCCGTTCAGCACGTTGCGCGCGACCAGGTAGTCGCTCACGGCGCCGTCGACGCTGAGCGACTCGCTCTGGCCGGTGCGCAGCTGCTCGAGCGTGTTGCCCTCGACGACCACGTGCTGGAGTCTCGGGGAGCCGGCACGGCCCGCGGCGATCACCGCGATGCCGTAGGCGCCGACGTCGGGATTCCCGCAGGTCGCACGTGTGGGGTGCACGTCGGCCAGATTGGCCACGTCGGTCACGACGTTGTCGAGCAGGACGATGTTGTCGCAGGCGCTACCGCGGTCGAAGCAGGCCGAGCGGTGGGGGGCGCCGGGAGAGGTGCTCGTCACGTCGGCGCGCACCGTGACGTCGATCCCCGCAGGGGTCTGGCCGGCTCCATCGGCGAGCACGTCGCGTACGCGCAGCCCGACGATCGCGATGTCGCGCGAGTCGACCACGCTAACGGCCGCCGCGACCGGCCAGTACTGGTTGGGGGCGACGTCGCGGGCCGTGACCATCCCCAGCTCGACGACGGCGACTCGGCCGGGCGCGTGGGTGATCATCAGCATCGCCGGCGAAGTCTTGGACGCGACGCGTAGGGGCGCGTGGAAGGTCCCCGCGAGACACACGGTCGTCGGGGCGTGCAGCTGGCCCTGGTGTGCGGCGATCCAGCGGTTCACCGCGCCGGCCGTGGCGCCGGCGGCGACGTCGAAGGTCACGGCGCAGCGTGGGTGCGCGGTGAGAAGACGACCCGCCGGCGTCGCGGGGTTGGGGATGCGCCCGTCACCCGGTTGGGGAGTGGCGCCGACCGACTCGAGCGGGAACATCGCTGCGGAGGGCCGGGCCGCGCCGCGTACGGTCGAGCCTCGAGCGGGCGGGGACGTCACGACGCCGGCGACGGCGACGAGAATGAGCACGGTGACGGAAGTGAGGTGACGTGCGCTGTGGCGACGCCAGCGTCGCGGACGCACGGTTACTCGTGACGAGCGGGCGCGACGTCAGCGCCGCGCGAGCGCAGTAGCGCCAGTGATGTTCCGGTCCACGCACCGATCAGGATCAGCCAGATCACCGCGCGCACCCAGAGGTGCGGGCCCCCAGTGACGAGCGGACCGCTGCTCAGAGGGGCGTAGCCGGTCCACCCGGTGACGGGTGACGGTGACGTGGTCCACCACCCCACGACCACCAGGACTGCGCCCAGCGCGACCACCAGCACGACGCGTTGCGCGCGGTTCACGGGTCCGATGTGCACGTCGCCAGTCTCACACGTCCCTCGCGCACGGGCGCGCCAGGCGTGTCGGATCAGCCGACGGGCGGGTAGGGCGTGGCGTCGAAGGGGCCGCCGCCGAAGAGGTGAGTGTTGTCACCGTCGACGCGGGTGTAGTGGCCGTTCACCACCCGGTACGCCCAGGCGGTGGTCGCCTGCTCGCGCCAGGTCCCCGCGGCGCACGAGGGGGTGCAGTCGTTCCAGCGCGCGGTGCCGGTGGCGAACGCGGTCGACTGGCCCCAGTTGGACCACGAGACGTCGGTGATCTCGGTGTTGGCGTCGGCGCAGGAGAGCACCAGGGTGTGCGGCTTCACGCTCAGCGTGGTCGAGCAGTCGTAGAGCCCGGCCGCCGTGGTCTCGTGGGCCTGGTGCCAGGAGAGCAGGGCGAAGAGTCCCGCGAGGACGACGAGCACGGCGAGCAGGATGGCGGGGATGAAGCGGCGCATGGCCCAAGTGTAGGACGGCGCGTCGTGCGTGGCGAGGTGACGAAGGTCCCTTCGTCACCTGCCGCGGTGATTGGATGGCGTCGCCTCGACGCGCGCGGCGCGGGTTCGCGGAGGCTAACGCTTTGTCGCCGAGGCGCGTCGTCGCGCCGCGCGCGGCGCGGGCTCGTCGAGGCGCGCGCGGTGCCGCGCGATACGCTGATCGAGCTCGTCGAGGAACTCGGTGAGGCGCCCGACCTTGGCCGCGACCACCTCGCGCATGTCGGTGAGCTCGTGGTAGGCCGTCTCGATCAGGCGGCGCTGGCGGCTCTGGTCGGTGATGGCGCGGTACTCGTCACGGATCGCGTTGAGCCGGTCTTCCGCCCCCATGATGGTGCGGATGTCGTCGAGGTTGAAGCCGAGGAGCTCCTGCATCTCGCGCACTCGCGCGATGCGCGCGATGTCGGACTCGCAGTAGCG
>JAJYNX010000088.1 GCA_021786095.1 Actinomycetes bacterium
GTGGGGTTCACCGGATCGGTGGCGGCAGGCCGCTCTCTGTGGCGGCGCGCGAATGACCGAGCGACGCCGATACCGTTCTACGGCGAACTCGGGGCGGCGAATCCCTTAGTCGTGAGTGCACGTGCCGCCGCGGCGCGCGCGGACGAGATCGGGCGAGGGGCCGCGGGTTCGGTGAGCCTGGGCGCCGGTCAGTTCTGCACGAAGCCGGGTCTCATCTTCGTACCCTCGTCGAATGACGGTGACACGCTGGTCGCGGCGCTGGCCGAGGCGATACGTGAGCTCTCGCCCATGACGATGCTGTCGTCGGGTATCGCCGAGCACTTTCGTGCGGGACTGGGCGCGCTGCGCGAGCTGCCGCACTGCCGTCAACTCGTCGCCGGAACTGACGGTGCAGATACGACAGTGACGGCGCAACTGTTCGAGGTGACGGCGGATGACTTCGCGACGAGCCCCGCGCGTTCCCTGCGTGAGGAGTGCTTCGGGCCGACGGCGCTGGTGGTGCGCTACGGTGCTCGCGACGATCTGCGTCAGGCCCTCGACGCGACGGACGCTGCACTGACCTTCAGCGCCTTCCTGGAGGACGACGATGACGAGTCGTGGCTGGTCGAGTACGGATCGACCAAGGCTGGGCGGGTCATTGTGAACGGCTATCCCACGGGAGTCGGCGTGAGTTGGTCGATGCAACACGGAGGACCGTGGCCATCGGCGACCGTCTCTTGGGCGACGTCGGTCGGGGCGGGGGCTATCGGACGGTGGCTGCGGCCGGTCTCCTACCAATCCGTGCCACAGGGTCTGCTTCCGGGGGTGTTGCGTGATGAGAGTCCGGTGAGCGTGCCCCGTCGAATCGACGGCGTCGTCGAGGTCGCCTAACGACGCGTCGTCGCTCGGCGGATGCCGAGTTTCCATCGGTCGCCGGGCACGAGCGAGACTAGAGGGATGATCCATCACATCGTCACCCTGGAGCTCACGAGCGAGGATCCCGCGGTGCGCGCGTCGCACGCCGACGAGATCATTCAACGCCTGGAGGCGCTCGCCGACCTGGCGGGCGTGGTCTCGCTGCGGGTGCACCGCGACCTCGGCCTCGTGGCCGGCCACTGGCCGCTGGTCCTCGTCGGGGAGTACGTCGACGTGGCGGCCCTCGAGGCCTACCAGGCTCACCCTCGTCATCGCGAGGTGCTGGCCTGGATGAACGACGGCGTGGTGCGCGCGCGTTCGACCGTCGACTACGACGTCGACTAGCCCGTCGTCGCACCCCGCCGCACGGCGACGCCGCGGGCTACGGGTGGGGGTGGGGGTGCTCGGCGTCGAGCGTGGCGGCGAGGTACTCCCACTCGCGGCTGAAGCGATAGGAGTGCTGCGCCGGCGGCTGCGGTGCCTGGTACTCGATCCAGCGCACGTGGCCGTCACCGCGATTCTCGAAGCCGTGGTCGGCGCCGACGCCCGCCCAGAGCACGTCACCCGGGTGCAGGACGAGCTCGTCACCGTCGACGAGCGCGTGCGTCTCGCCCTCGACGAAGACGTAGGCCTCCTCGAAGGGGTGGTCGTGGGGGTGGGCGATCGCCGTGGGCTGGTAGTCGACGATGAAGACGGTGTGCAGCTGTGCGCCCACGCGCTGGTCGATCAGCATGCGTACGCCGATGCCGCTGTAGGCGAGCAGGGCGGTGGCCATCGAGGGCGACGCCGTGGGATCGTTCACGGCGGCGCCGCGCGCGAGCTGGTGCAGGTCCATGGAGGACGAGTCGAAGCGCACCGCGTGGCGGTTGCGAGGGTCGCGCATGTCCGGCACGATGGGTTCGGCGTCGGCTAGCGCCTCGCCCGTGAAGAAGGTGTCACGACGGCGCCCGTCATCGAGGTCGCCCGGCGCGTGGACCTCCATGAACGTCGCGCCGTCGTCGAGGGCGCGCAGCGAGTAGGTGACGCCCACCGGAATCACCAGGCAGTGATCGGGGCCGAGCCAGGTGGTGGCCCCCTGCATGGTGACGCTCACTGCCCCCTCGCGCACGTAGAGGCTCGACTCGAAGGAGTGCACGACGGCGTCGATGGTGCCGCCCGGGGTCAGGTGCCCCACGTAGAGGCCCATGTGCGGCGATCCCGTCGCGCGGTCGAGCAGGGTCTGGCGGGTGTAGCCGGTGGACGAGGCGGCGTAGGCGGCGGGCGTGGTCGCCGCCGCGTCGTCGATCGCGGTGAGGTAGTACACGAGTCGTCTCCCGTCGCTACTTGAGGAGCCAGCCACCGTCGACGGCGAGGTTCACGCCGTTGACGCCCGAGTTGTCGAGCAGGAACTCGACCGAGTGCACGATCTCGGCCATGGTCACCAGTCGGCCGAGCGGGGTGCGGGCGATGATCGGCCCGTTGTCCTTGTCTTCCCAGTAGGGGCTGTCGCCGATGATGCCGGGGTGCACCGCGTTGATGCGCACCGGGGCGATCTCGGTGGCGAGTGAGTGGACCAGACCGACCACGCCGCCGTTGACGGTGGAGACCGTGGTGGAGCCCGGGTAGGGGCGCTCGAGAGCGAGGCCGCCGAACAGGACGATCGACGCGCTCGGACGCAGACGGCTCAGCAAGGTGTGGATCACCTCGGTGTAGCCGACCAGCTTGAGGGTCACGAGGCGGATCGCTCGCTCCACGCTGTAGTCGGCGATGCGGTTGGCGTCGCGTTCGATCGCGGTGATGACCAGATCGTCGACATCCCCCACGTCGGCCAGCGAGTCGGCGATCGTCTCGGGCCGCGCGAGGTCCACCGCGAGCGGTCTCGTGCCCTGACCGATCTCGTCGGCGGCCTTCGTGGCACTCTCCATGGTCCGACCCGATAGGTAGACGGTCGCGCCTCGCGACGCCAGCGACGTCACGACCTCGCGGCCGATGCCCTGCGTGCCACCGAGTACGACCGCCGTGCGTCCCTCACGATCCCCCGCCATGTTTCCCCCTCCATGATGTTCAGTACCGTCGAACATAGCGGATCGTGGAGGTCGGAGCCAGTGGCTCGTGAGCGAGCGTCCCCGGACAACCATGGCGGCGGAATCAGCCGTAATTGAGGGTCGTCTCGCGAGATTCTCGCCTCTGGATAGCGAGTGCTGGGCGGGGGCCCCTGCACGGCTGCCGCAACCTCTGTACAGTCACTCTGTACAGCGTTTACCACGGTGCTACGCTCGGCGCCAATCAGAGGGGGAAGGAAGACGTCATGAGTGGGACTGGACTGAGGAGTTCGACGGGGGAGTCACTCGAGCGGGGTCGACCGGTGGTGATTCGCCACGGCCTCGTGATCACCATGGACGCGGCACACCGCGTCCTGCGTGACGCGGACGTGCTCGTGGTCGACGGCGTGATCGTCGACGTCGGCCCGGCGCTCGCCGCGCCGGAGTCGGCGCTGGAGATCGACGCCACCGGCGGCATCGTGATGCCGGGCATGATCGACACGCACCGACACATGTGGCAGACCGCGATGCGCGGCTACGGCGCCGACTGGACGCTGTCGCAGTACTTCGTGTGGTACTACCTGCAGCACGGCAAGAACTTCCGGCCCCAGGACATCTACGTCGGGAACCTGCTGTCGGGGCTCGAGGCGATCGACGCGGGCGTGACGACGTCGGTGGACTGGTC
>JAJYNX010000026.1 GCA_021786095.1 Actinomycetes bacterium
CTCCCAGGCCGCGCGCCTGGTCGCCGAGTCGGACGAGCCGTGGGCCGCGCTGGCGTCCGCGGCGGCGGGCGAGCTCTTCGCCCTGGTGCCCCTGGCCAGCGACGTGGAGGACCACCCCGACAACGCTACGCGCTTCGTCCTGGTGGGACGGGACCGGATTGCGGCGCCCACGGGACACGATCGCACGACGATCGTGTGCTTCCAGGACGCCGACCGCCCGGGCTCGCTCTACGCCATCCTGGGGCGTCTGGCCGCGCGCGACATCAACCTCACCAAGCTCGAGAGTCGGCCCACGAAGCGCGGACTCGGTGACTACTGCTTCGTCATCGAGTTCGAGGGGCACGTCGCCGACGACGTGGTCGCCGACGCGCTGGCCGACCTGCGCGCGCACCTCGCCCGCGTGAAGTTCCTCGGCTCGTACCCGGTGACCAGCGGGGACGCGGCCGCGCGACGCGTCGAGGCGGTCGCGGCGCGCGAGCGATCGCGCGCCTGGATCGCCGATCTGCGCTCGCGGGTCGTCTCGTCGTGAGGGGCGGAGGGAGTGGGATTCGAACCCACGGTGGGCAAGCCCACGCCGGTTTTCAAGACCGGTACATTCGTCCGCTCTGTCATCCCTCCGGGGACGACTCTAGCGGGATCACGTCTTTTTGCGAAGACGCGCTCGCGCGCTGTGGTCGAGGACGACCTTGCGCAGGCGCACCGAGCGGGGGGTGACCTCGACGGCCTCGTCATCGGCGATGAACTCGAGGGCCTGTTCGAGCGTCAGGATGGTCGGCGGCGCCGTCTTCTCGAAGTTGTCGCTGCCCGACGCGCGCATGTTGGTGAGCTTCTTCTCCTTGGTCGGGTTGACGTTCATCTCGTCGGAGCGGGCGTTCTCGCCGACGATCATCCCCTCGTAGACCTCCACGCCCGGTCCGACGAACAGGACGCCGCGGCTCTCCAGGTCCACCAGCGCGTTGGCCGTCGTGTCACCACGCCGGTCCGCGACCAGGACGCCGTTGCGTCGACTGCGAATATCGCCGTACCACGGTGCGTAGCCGTCGGAGTTGGAGTGCATGATCCCGGCGCCGCGCGTCTCGGTCATGAACTCGGTGCGGATCCCCACCAGCCCGCGCGCCGGGATCCGCCACTCGAGGCGGGCCCACCCCGTGCCGTGGGTCACCATGTCGACCATGGTTCCCTTGCGCGTCGCCAGCAGCGTCGTCACGTTGCCGACGAACTCGTCGGGCACGTCGATCGTGACGTGCTCGACCGGCTCGTGCACCACGCCCTCGATGGTCTTGGTGACGACCTGGGGCTTGCCGACCGTGAGCTCGAAGCCCTCACGACGCATGGTCTCGATCAGCACGGCCAGCTGGAGCTCTCCGCGTCCCTGCACCTCCCAGGCGTCGGGTCGATCGGTGGGTAGGACGCGCAGCGACACGTTGCCTACCAGTTCACGGTCTAGCCGGTCCTTGACCATCCTCGCGGTGAGCAGCTTGCCCTCGGTGCCGGCGAGGGGCGAGGTGTTGATGCCGATGGTCATCGACAGGCTCGGCTCGTCGACGTGCAGCGGTTCGAGCGGCTCGGGGTTGTCGGGGTCGGCGAGCGTCTCGCCGATGGTGATGTCATCGAACCCCGCGACCGCCACGATGTCGCCGGGGCCGGCGCTCTGGGCCGGGACGCGCTCCAGCGCCTCCGTGATGAACAGCTCGGTCACCTTGGCGTGCTCGATCGTGCCGTCGATGCGGCACCAGGCGATGCGCTGGCCCCGTTCGAGTGTGCCGTTCACGACGCGACACAGCGCCAGGCGTCCGAGGTAGGGGGACGCGTCGAGGTTGCACACCAGGGCCTGGAGCCCGTGGTGCTCGTCGTACTCGGGCGCCGGGACGTAGTCCGCGATGGTTTGGAAGAGTGGCGTGAGGTCGCCCGCGGTGTCGGTGGCCACCGTCGAGGCCCAGCCCTGGCGCGCGCTGGCGTAGAGGATCGGAAAGGCGATCTGGTGCTCGTCGGCGTCGAGGTCGAGGAACAGGTTCTCGACCTCGTTGACGACGTCGGCGATGCGCGCGTCGGGTCGGTCCACCTTGTTGATGACCAGTACCACCGGCAGACGTCGCTCGAGCGTCTTGCGCAGCACGAAGCGGGTCTGGGGCAGGGGTCCCTCGGCCGCGTCGACGAGGAGCACCACCGCGTCGACCATGGCCAGGCCCCGTTCGACCTCGCCCCCGAAGTCGGCGTGGCCCGGTGTGTCGATGATGTTGATCGTGAGGTCGTGCCACTTGACCGCGGTGTTCTTGGCCAGGATGGTGATGCCCTTCTCCCGCTCCAGGTCTCCCGAGTCCATGACCCGGTCGGTGAGCGCCTCGTGGTCGGTGAACGATCCGGTCTGGCGCAACATGGCGTCGACCAGCGTCGTCTTCCCGTGGTCGACGTGGGCGATGATGGCGATGTTGCGAAGGGATGTGCGGAGCGTCATGACCGTACCACGCTAGTGGCCCGGGCCCCCCGTCGAATTTCCTGGTGCCAGTGGCGCCGGCGTCGGCCCCGCGTGTCCGATCTAGGCCGCCTGGTGCACGGCCTGCGTCGACGGGGCCCCGGCCGTGCGCACGAGAGCGCGTGCCGCGGCGCGTAGGTTCTCGAGCGTGCCGTCCACGGCGAGAGCGACGCCGGCCTCGGGCCAGAGGCCGATCATGCGCGCGGCCGCCGGCGTCGATGGCTCGGCGAGGGAGTCGACCAGTAGGTCGACGCGCAGCCCGGTTCCCGCGTAGCGACCCGGCTGGCCGGAGCGCAGGCGCACCACGACGCGACGCTCGTCGGGTACGACGACGAGGTCGCGACGTCCGCGCAGGGTGGTGCGCGCACCGGCGAGGTCGTAGTAGGCGTCGCTGGTCACGACGGCCCAGGGCAGCGCGAGGCCGCGGGTGCACTCGACGAGCGTGGCGACCCAGGTGAGCGCCTCGGCGCGCACCAGGGTGAGTACCGCGGGGGCGAGGCCGTCGAGCCAGTGGTCGAGCGAGCCGGGACGAGCGTAGCCCGCGGCCGCGCGCGACCGGCGCGCCGCGAGCTCTCGGTCGACGGCGTCGGGAAGCGCCGTGGCCTCGCGGTGAGCGCGCCGCAGCACCGCGTTGCCGATGGTGCGCCGCGCCGCCGTCGGTGTCCAGTAAAAGGCTCGCGGCGCCTGACGCGCGTGCTCGACGGCCCAGGCGTCGAGTCGGCGATGGCCGGGGTGGGCGACGTCGCGCAGGTGCTGGGCGAACGACGCGCGCTGGACGTCATGCAACTGGGCGGACTCCAGAGGCGCGCTCGTGACCAGGGTGCGCAGCTGCTCGACGCCGAGACGTCGCTGGATGAGGGCGGTACCGGTCACGGGGCGACCCGGTCACCCAGCAGGACGAGGACGTCGCGCGCCGCTCGCGCGAGGAGGTCGTGGTCCACGTCGAGGACGCGCAACTCGCCGGTGGCACTCGAGAAGATCGCGCTGCGTCGAGGGGCCCGCGAGGTGCGCAGGGTCTGGACCAGGGCGTGGTAGCGCGCGACGCGATCGTCGTCCGCGCTGAGCGCCGCGGTGGTGACGTCGAGCAGGCAGATCGAGGCGCGCGTCCCGTTGACGCCGATCAT
>JAJYNX010000045.1 GCA_021786095.1 Actinomycetes bacterium
GGACATCCGCTTGCCCTTAGCGTCATGACCCGAAAGAGTTCCTACCACGAGATCACCCGGCGGTCAAATGCAACCCAACACTCTGACTACCATGACGACGTCTGAAGTCCGTTCATAAATGGGGTTCTAGAGACGTAATTCGATGATCGAAAACGTCCCCGGTGACATCATTTGCTCGCATCTCGTTACTGGTATGGGAGTAATTACGGGGTTGTAATTACTACTCTTGACGGGCTCGTCCACCACCGTCTCTGATCATGGTCGCAGCGATGAACGAGTCACCAGAGAGTCTCACTCGACTCGATCCCGCGACGGCGGGACCTTGTCCCCTACCCCTCACCCCCCACGGAGGCCAGACTCGTCACGACAGCGAGAGTTCGTCCGAAGCGTCGAGGTGAACCGTGGCCGAGTTGAGCGAGGTCGTACGTGCGAGGCACTCCTCGCGGGTCGCCTTCGATTCCGATGCCGCGATCTCGCCAAGCGACCTACGTACGCTGCTCGACGCGGCGCGCTGGGCGCCGACACCGCACAACATGCAGAACTTCGAGATCGCGGCGATCGACGATCCGAACCAGCTCGCACGCATCGGCGCCCTGACCGACACCGTCAGTCTCACGTTCTTACACGAGAACGACGAACAAGTGGCCCGATCCGACGAGGAGTTGGCGACGCGCCAGACCGGCATCTCCGCTCGGGGCTTCGCTCCCGCGTGGCTCGACCCCCAGGCCTGGGAGGACCCCGAGCGTGCGGCGCAGTTCACGCGCTCGCTCCGCGACTCGCTCGACGGCTGCCCGCTGCTCTTGGTATTCCTGTACGACCCCGCACGACGCGCCCCGGCGTCCGAGGGTGACGTGCTCGGATGGATCGGCCTCGGGTGCGTCCTGGAGAACGTGTGGCTCACCGCACAGTCCCTCGGCCTCGGGTGCCAGGTGCTGGCGAGCCTGGCTGACGAGGGCGTGGAACCCGCTATCAGGAACCTGCTGGGTGTTCCCGATCAGCTCCGCGTAGCGTTGGGCTGCCGACTCGGCTACCCACTACACGAGGTCGCGAGCCCCCCTCGCGTACGCCGCGACGCGGGCCGCTGGGTCCACCACAACACCTACGGCGTCCCCCTCACCGTCGAGCCCTAGACCAAGGAGTCCCATGGAACTGAGCGTTGTCCCCATCGAGATGACCGGAGGCCTCAACGTCATCATCGGCCAGGCCCACTTCATCAAGGCCGTCGAGGACCTGCACGAGGCCCTCGCCGGCTCGAGTCCCTACCTGCAGTTCGGTCTCGCCTTCAACGAGGCGTCGGGGCCGTGCCTGATCCGCCGATCCGGCAACGCCGACGACCTCGTCGACCTCGCGGCCCGCTACGCCGAGGCCATCGGCGCGGGGCACTCCTTCATCGTCTTCCTGCGCGACGGCTTCCCCATCAACGTCCTCAACGCGCTGAAGGGCGTGCCCGAGGTGTGCACGATCTTCTGCGCGACCGCCAACCAGGTGGAGGTCCTGATTGCCCAGACCGACCTCGGGCGCGGCATCATCGGTGTCGTCGACGGCATGCCACCCGCCGGCATCGAGACTCCGGACGACGAGGCGGCGCGCCGGAACCTGCTGCGCGAGATCGGCTACAAGCTCTGACCGACGTGGCGTCCGGCGACGCACCCTCGAACGACGGCCGACCCGTCTCGGGGGCCGGTGGCGAGCGCGCGAGCAGTGATCGGGGCGTCGTGAGTTGGTGCCGCTCGGTGGCGGGCCAGGAGTCCGACACCTCGGCACGCGACGTCCTAGAGTGAGGCTCATGGACACCTGGGACGCCATTCGAGCCCGACGCAACGTGCGCACCTACCAGGACCGGCCCATCGCGGATGGCGACCTCGATCGCATCCTCGAGGCGGCCTGGCGAGCGCCGTCCGCGTCCAATCGCCAGCCGTGGGACTTCATCGTCACGACCGACCGCACCACCATGGACGAGCTCGCCACGGTGTGGGCGGGCGCGCGGCACCTCGCCGACGCCGCCGCCGTGGTGGTGATGACGCTGCGCCACCCCGACGAGGAGCGCTTCATCGGCATCGACCAGTACGACCTGGGACAGGCCACCATGGCGATGATGCTGGCCGCGACCGACCTGGGCATCGGCTCGGGGCACGCCGCCATCGGCGATCAGGAGGCCTGCCGACTCATCCTCGGGGTGCCCGAGGACCGGATCTGCGCCTACATGCTGGCGCTCGGCTACCCCGCCGATCGGCCGCTCACCCCGGTCGCCCACCCCGATCGACGTCCCTTCGACGAGGTCGTCCACCGCGGTCACTGGTAGGCGCCGGCGCCGACCCGAGCCGACACCACGACGAGCCCGCCGATGTCGTCTCGTCACCGACGGGGCGCTAGCGTCGAACGTAGATCATTCGCCCCCCATCCCGAGGGCCGTGCCGAGCAACACTGGAGGTAGGTCATGACTGTCCCGCGCCGCACACTGGGATCGGGTCCCGCCGCCCTGGAGGTCTCCGCGGAGGGCTTGGGCTGCATGGGGATGTCCGAGTTCTACGGGCGAGGTGACGAGGCGGAGTCCATCGCGGTGATCCACGCCGCACTCGACGCCGGCGTCACCTTCCTGGACACCGCCGACATGTACGGGCCGTTCACCAACGAGCAGCTCGTGGGACGCGCCATCGCCGGCCGTCGCGACGAGGTCGTGCTGGCCACCAAGTTCGGCAACGAGCGGCGACCGGACGGCACCCGCGTGGGCGTCAACGGCAGTCCCGAGTACGTCCGCCAGGCCTGCGACGCGAGCCTCGCCCGGCTCGGCGTCGATCACATCGACCTCTACTACCAGCACCGAGTCGACCCTCGCGTACCGGTCGAGGAGACCTGGGGGGCGCTCGCCGAGCTCGTCGCCGCCGGCAAGGTGCGCTACCTCGGCGTCAGCGAGGCCGCACCGGCCACGATTCGCCGGGCCCACCAAGTTCACCCGATGACCGCGGTCCAGACCGAGTGGTCCCTGTGGTCGCGCGACGTCGAGGACGACGGCGTGCTGGACACGGTCCGCGAGCTCGGCATCGGCTTCGTGGCGTACTCGCCGCTCGGGCGAGGCTTCCTGTCGGGCGCCATTCGTAGCGTCGACGACCTCGAGCCCGACGACTTCCGCCGCCACTCGCCCCGGTTCCAGGGGGAGAACTTCGCGAAGAACCTCGAGCTCGTCGAGCACGTGCGCCAACTCGCCGCCGATCGGCACGTGACGCCGAGCCAGCTGGCCCTGGCGTGGGTCCTGGCGCAGGGCGAGGACGTGGTGCCCATCCCCGGCACCAAGCACCGCCGCTACCTCGACGAGAACATCGCCGCGCTCGAGGTCCACCTCAGCGACGAGGACCTTCGTGCGCTCGATGCGGCCGCTCCCGTCGGCTCGGCCGCGGGAGAGCGCTACGCCGACATGTCCACCGTGTACCGCTAGCGACGGGGCGCGTCGCCGACGAGCGGTGCCCCCTAGGCTCTCTGCCACAACCTCGGGAGGGCCACGGTGACGGACACGCAGACCCCACGCGCCGTGCGCATCTCGCACCCGGCGATCGCCCTCATCACGATCGCCCTCGCGCAACTGATGGTGA
>JAJYNX010000039.1 GCA_021786095.1 Actinomycetes bacterium
CTTCGTGACGACGAACCCGGGTCAACTCGACAAGCCGATGCGCTCGGCCGAGGGGACGCCACCGGGAGCGGTCACCATCCTTCGGGCGGACGACGACACGCGCGCCCTCACGGCCCTCCTCGATGAACTTGGGGCCGCTGTCGGTGACGGGCGCGTTCATCCCGGCCGGTCGGGGCGCGTCTCGGTCGACGTGCTCGGCCGCTACGGCTTCCAGCGCGACCTCCTCGCGCGGCGTCGGTGGGAGAACCTGGTCGTGACGTTTCGCACGATGCACGGGGCCAAGGGTCTGGAGGCCGACTACGTGGTGGTAGTCGGGGTGACTACCGGTGCCTACGGCTTTCCGAGCACGATTACCGACGACCCCGTGCTGCAACTGGCGATGCCGACCTCGGAGGGCGTCGCGCACGCCGAGGAGCGGCGCCTCCTGTATGTGGCGCTGACGCGCGCCCGCCGCGAGGTGACGTTGCTCACGTCTCCGGGGAGGGTATCGCCGTTCGTCGTTGAGTTGCTCGGAGACCCCCAGGTGCGCCTGGTCGACGGTGAGAGACGGCCCGTGGATATTTGCACCGCGTGCGGGGAGGGAACGATGGTCGTACGCTCGGGGCGGTACGGGTCCTTCCTCGCCTGTTCGCGCTTTCCCGCGTGTACCAACCGGCGTCCGATCACGCGACGCACCAGCCCACCTCCGCTGGGGCGAGGCGGTCCGAGCGGGTGACGGCGGCGGCTCAGATCTCCGGCTCGGTTACGTGGCGCGGCGTGAGATTCTGGGCGCGAACGTGGGTGGCGATCTGCGCCATGGTGGCCACCCATACGTGCGGCGCGTCCGCCGCCTGCTCCATGACTTCGGCCAGAGCGAGGGCGCGCGAGGGTCGGCCCGTCAGGAAGGGGTGCGCCGTGAGTACGAAGCATCCCCCTTCGCTCGTCGTGGCGCGCAACTCGAGCGACCACATCTCTCGACACTTGGCCGGGCTCTCGATCACGCCGTACTCCACGAGGCCCGGGAGGTAGCAGTACTGCTCCCAGTCGTCGAGCGCCCACTGGATCGGAATCTCCACGATGCTCTCGTCACCACGCCCCGTGGCCAGCTCGTAGGGGCTGTCGCCGTCCATCAGGCTGGAGTCGTAGAGGAAGCCGCGTTCGGCCAGAAGGGCCGGCGAGCGATAGTTGAGTTCCCACATGGGCGCCCGGTACCCGACGGGTCGGTTGCCGGTGACCTCCTCCAACGCGGCGAGCCCACGATCCAGGTAGTCCCTCTCGTCGCTCTCGGTGGCCCCACCCAGCGGCTCGTGCAGGTAGCCGTGGTGAGCGATCTCGTGGCCGGCGTCGGCGATCGCCCGGACGGTGTCGGGGTAGCGCCGGGCGCTGTAGCCGGGTACGAAGAACGTCGCGGAGATCGCGTAGCGATCGAGTAGACGAAGTAGCCGGGGCACCCCGACCAGGGGGCCGTAGGACTGATGGGTCATGACGCTCATGCGCGACGCCGCCGACGGGGTGGACGCGAGCACGGCCGACTCGGCGTCGAGGTCGAAGCAGAAGGAGGCCGCGGCCGTCGCGCCGTCGGGCCACACGGTGCAGTACGGCTCGCTCACCGGTGTCGCGCCGCCTCGAAGAGCGAGACGTACTCGTACGCCAGGTTGGCCGCGGCGATGCCCGTCACCTCGGCGTGGTCGTACGGGGGGGCGACCTCGACCACGTCGGCGCCGACCACGTTCGCCCCCGCGAAACCGCGGACCATCGCCAGGAGCTCGCGACCGCTCAGGCCGCCCATCTCGGGGGTTCCGGTACCCGGGGCGAACGCGGGGTCCAGGACGTCGATGTCGATGGAGAGATAGGTCGGCAGGTCGCCGACCTGCTCGCGCAGACGCTCGACGATGGCGGGGATCCCTACACGGTCGACCTCGAGGCAGTTGATCATCTGGAAGCCCATGGTGGCGTCCGCCTCGAGGTCGCCCGTCTCGTAGAGGGAGCCGCGGATGCCGACGTGGGCACTGCGCCGCGCCACGAAGAGTTCCTCCTCGGCGGCGCGGCGAAATGGCGTGCCGTGGGTGTAGGGCGCACCGAAGTAGGTGGGCCAGGTGTCGAGGTGGGCGTCGAAGTGGACGAGGGCGACGGGGCCGTGCAGCGCGTGCATGGCCCGAAGGATCGGTAGCGAGATGGTGTGGTCACCACCCAGCAGGACGAGGCGCTGGCCCTCGCCCGCGAGAGCCAGGACGCCGGCCTCGATCTGCTCGATCGCCTCGTCGATGTTGAACGGGTTCCCGACGACGTCACCGGCGTCGACCACCTGCTGGTGGTGAAACGGCTCGACATCCATTGATGGGTTGTAGGGCCGAAGGAGGCGTGACGACTGGCGGATGTGGGCGGGTCCGAAGCGCGCGCCGGGCCGGTAGGTGACCCCCGAGTCGAAGGGGACGCCCACGATCGCGACGTCGTAGCGCGCGACGTCCTCGCGCCGGGGGAGTCGGGCGAACGTCGTGAGCCCCGCGAAGCGCGGCACCTCGAGACCGTTGGTCTGCTCGACGATCGATCGGGGGTCACTCATACTCGGCCACGCACCTCTCCACCGTTCACCTGCAACACCGTGCCGACCATCGCCCCCATTCGCCGATCGGCGAGGAAGGCCACACCCGCAGCGATCTCGTCGGGCTGGGCGACGCGACCGGCGGGGATACCTCGAGCATAGAGTTCCTCGATCTCTGCGACGGAGCGCCCACTCGCCGCCGCGTCGACCTCGAGTTGGGGAGTCGAGGTGACGCCGGGAGCGATCCCGTTCACGATGATCCCTTCGGGCGCGAGCTCGCGGCCCAGAGTCTTGACGAGCGCTACCAGGCCCGCCTTGGACGCGGCGTAGGCGGTCGCGTCGGGCCAGCCGATGACTCCCCAGTAGGAGGAGACCACGACGATGCGCCCCACGCCGAGCGCTCGCATGGACGGCAGGACCTCCTGAATGAGGTGGAAGGTCCCCGTCAGGTTGGTGTCGACGATCTTCCACCAGTCGTCGAGCGGGTGCTCGAGGAACGGCGACATCGACATGTACGCGGCGTTGCAGACGAGCGTCCCGATGGGACCGGACTGCTCGGTCAGCCGGTGAACCATGGCCGCGACACGGGACCGGTCCGCGACGTCGGCGGGTGCGGCGACGCCGCCCACCTCACGTACGATGGTGTCCATCGCGGGGCTGGTGGTCCGGTCGTTTATCGCGAGTCGGGCGCCCGCGCGAGCGAATCGTCGCGCGATGGCCGCGCCGATGCCCTGGGTGGCTCCCGTGACCAGGGTGAGCGACTCCGTGTCGAGGACGGTGCCGTCCATCAAATCACCGCCCCGCTGTTGACCGAGACGACCTCACCGACCACGAAGCTCCCGTTGTCGACGAGGAACTGGACCGCCGTGGCGACCTCGTCGGGATGAGCGAGTCGGCGCGCGGGGAGCGTGTCGAGGTAGTCGCGGTCCCGCCAGGGCGAGTCTGGCGCGAGCAGCGGCGTGTCGCAGGGGCCCGGAGCGACCGCGTTCACGCGCACTCCCCTCGCGGCGACCTCGACGGCCAGGCTGCGGACGAAGCCCACGATGGCACCCTTCGCCGCGG
>JAJYNX010000036.1 GCA_021786095.1 Actinomycetes bacterium
GTGGAGACGACGACCAGGACGCGAAAGCGCCACCCGCTCCAGCGGGTCGCCAGAGCGATGGTGAGGGGGAACGCCACCATGATCATGCGCGGGCGCAGTCCCACCGGAGCGGCGAAGGCCGCGAGGAAGACCACGGTGCTGGCGTAGGCCAGCACCGCCGCGGGCTGGCGCTCGCGAAAGGCGATCACCAGTGCCACCACCGTGACGACGGTTCCGGCGAACAGGATCTGGCCGGTCATGGTGGGGGAGAGAGGATTGGACACGAAGCGCCAGACGATTCGCCAGGGGTAGAGGGGCGAGAAGCTGGAGCGCCAGCCTCCGGCCTCGGTCAGGCGCCACGCGTTCCAGGTTCCCGTGTGCACGCGCAGGAACACCATCCAGGCGACGAACCCGGTGGGCGCGAGCACTGGCGCCACGAGGGCGCGTGGGTCGCGCGCGCGGTGCCACTCGGCGAGGGCCGCCACGCCCGCGGCGACGACGAAGGCGAGACCCAGCGGCGAGGCGGCGCTCGCCAGCGCGCCCAGGACGCCGGCGAGCCACCAACGGCGACGGAGCAGCGCCCACAGGCCCCACGTCACCGCGCTCAGGAGTAGTCCCTCGGCGTAGATCAGGCTGAAGACGAACGAGCCGGGACTCAGCGCGAAGAGCAGGGCGGCGCGCTCGGCGCGCGGCGCGTCGCTGAAGGCGCGCGTCAGGTAGCCGACGCCGAGAACGGCACCGAGTCCGCTCAGCCCACTGACCGCAAGACCCACCACGCCGCCCGAGAGCCCGGTCACGGCGTCCAGGACGCGGATCACCACCACGAGCAGCGGGAAGAAGGCGATGGGGTTGGCGGCCACGTGGCCGTCGACGATCGGCAGGTGACGGGGCCACCCGTGATCGACGGCGCGTAGGAACCAGGCGCCGTCCCACGTGGAGAGGTCGCCGACCAGGCCGTGGTGCGTGGCGAGGTCGGCGAGGGCGACGATGCCCAGGATGACCAGACGAACGGCGAGGTAGGCCCCCATGGCGCGGGCGAAGGGGAGGTCGCGCCACCGGGTGCGCGCCCCGCGGCTCATCACGGTGGACCCGCTCGTCACGACGGGTCCCACCAGGACCGCCACCGCCCCGACCAGGCGTACCAGAGGAGGGCGCCGAGCGCGAGCGGACCGGCCACGTAGAAGCCGTTGCCCCCGATCATGGGTGACCCCCCCGGACCCACGAGCCACATCGCGAGGGCCGCGACGCCGGCCAGGGCGCGCGATCGCTGGGCGGGGGTGACGGCGAGTGCGGTGATCCCCCATAGCAGGTACCACGGCCAGAGCGTGGGGCTGCCCAGCGCGACGACGAGGAGTCCGACGCCCAGGGCGCGGACGTGAGTGGGACGTCGCGCTCGCGCGACGACGACCAGCGCCAGCGCGCCCGCCGCGAGCTCGATCGCGTCGAGGACGACGGTCACCACCGCGTGGCTCGGCGCGGCGACGCCCACGGCGTGCAGCGCGACGACGACGAGGTGCGCGACGTCGACGCTCGGCGTGGTGAGCACCCGCAACTCGGTGGGGATGCGCAGGGCCGCCGGGCTCAGCCATCCCCACCCCCAGCCCGCGAGCCACGTGACGCCGGCCAGCACGGCTGCGGTGATCGCGACCGACTCCGGCACCGTGCGCCAGCGCGCCGCGCCGCGCTGATCGCGCAGCACGGCCACGCTCACCACGGCGGTACCGGCGAGGGCGGGCAGCTTGATCGTGGCGGCGAGCGCGAACAGTGCCACCGCAGTGCGCCACCAGCCCCGCTGGGCCACCAGGAGCGCGAGCATCATCCCCGCGAGCATGAGGGTGTCATTGTGGGCGGTCGAGACGGCGCTGTAGAGCGCCAGGGGGCTGAGCACCGCCAGCCAGCGCGCGACTCCCGGATCCACGCCCGCCGCGCGAGCCAGGCGCGGCAGTACGACCATGAGTGCCACCAGGCCGACCAGGGCGATCGCGCGGACGCCGAGGACCTGGGTGAGGAGCGACGACCCGGAGAGCGCGGCGCTGGCGCGCGTGAGCTCCACGAAGAGCGGACCGTAGGGCGAGGTGGTGTGACGCCACACCAGCGCGATCGACGAGAGGAGCACGCCGTGGCCGAGGGCGGCCGGGGCCACGGCGAACGGGTTGAGGCCGCGACGTGCGAGCTGGCCGAGCGCCACGTAGCTGTAGGGGTCGCGGCTGAAGATCGGGGTGCCCAACGCCAGGGGCGTGCCCCAGAGCGCGAGTGTGGCCCACGCCCGCGCGGCGTCCAGTCGTCCGGCGAGGGCGCGGACTCCGACGCCGAGCCAGCCGAGCGCCAGCAGGCCCGTGGCGAGATAGAAGAGGACGTGCGCGTCGCGGTAGCCGAGCGCGAGGTGCGGCCAGAAGCCGTCGACGGTCGGCCGGGGCCCGGAGCCGATTCGCCACGTGACCGTGACGGCTCCCACGGCGCCCAGCGTGCCGAGGGTGACGGCGGCCCACCAGGGCGCCAGTCGCGTGAGCCGGGGGTTGGCGCCACTCGCGCCGGCCGTGCTCGCGACGCCGCCACCCGTGCCCAGTTCCGCCGCGTCGTGATCCGTCGAGCCGTCATCCGTCAGGTCGTTGACGGCGGCGAGGGACCCGGCGCTCGCGAGCGGCGGGCGACGCGAACTACGCGGCGATCGCGTCGTCACGACGCCCGTCCTCGTGGGGGCTGAGTCGTCGGCGCAGGTTGAGCATCAGGGCCGAGCCCACGAGAGCCGTGAGGCCGGTGCTGAGGGGCCACCAGTTGCCGCGGTGGGTGTCGAAGTAGAGGGCGGTGAGCAGTGGCGCGAAGGCTCCCGAGACGCCGAACGTCAGCCCGGCGGCGGCGTTGTAGCGTCCGCGCAGGTGCTCGGGGCTGATCTCGTTGACCAGTGCCGGGCCGACCGGCGACATCATGGTCTCGCCGACTGCGAAGACCACCATCGCCACGCACAGCGAGAGCACGGCCAGTACCGCGGGTAGCGCCAGGGCGGCGTCCAGCACGATCCAGAAGATGAACCAGAGCACGCCCACGACGGCCAGCACGCGAGTGCGACTGCGACGCTCGATGCGGTTGAGGACCCACAACTGGGCGAGCACGATCGTCGAGGTGTTGCAGAAGAAGATGATGCCGATCACGTGGACGGACAGGTGCAGGTTGTTCACGACGAACAGGCTGAAACCCGCCTCCTGCGAGCCGTAGCCACCGATCATGAGTACCAGTGACGCCAGGATGAACTGGACGAGACGTCGATCGGCCAGCACCGCGCGCCACCCCTGGGGGGCCATCGGGTCGGCCCGAGCGTGGGCCAGCGCGGCGGCCTCGTGGGCGCGGCGCGTCGACGCGTGCCCGTAGGCGCGCAGCGTGAGGAAGAGCGTGCCGGCTACCGCGGTCACCGCCGCGTTCAGCAGGTACAGCAGGGTGAAGGTGAACGGGTGGTGCAGATCGACGATGCTCGCCGAGATCAGTCCGCCGAGGCCGATGCCGAGGTTGAGCAGCATGAAGTTGAAGCCGAAGGCGCGCTGGCGCTGGGTCTCGTCGACCATCCGGCTCAGCATGGTACTGGCGGGTCCCC
>JAJYNX010000084.1 GCA_021786095.1 Actinomycetes bacterium
CCCCCGCCAGCCAAACGCGACCATAATCCACTGGCCCACGGACACTCTATTCACGTCATCAGCAGCGAGAAAAGACCACGACGCGTCGGACGTACCCGAACGAATCGAATCGAAAACGAAATTGATCTATATTAGTAAAGAAGTACTCATTGAGTGCTTCATCAGGCATGAATGTCTGGAGTAATAAAAATTCCCACTGGTCAGGTCAGATACCCAACAGCGCAATATCGTAGGTCGCAACCCGCTATTGAGGTCATGCAGGGGGACTCAATTCCTCCGAACCACGTACACCGGTAAAAGTAAGTTATCTCTCAGTTTTGGCTACGCGGATCGCCTGAACTGACCTACTGATAACGGGGGTCCCGGAGTCCCGCAATAGAGCGACGGAGACGCCCGTGAAACGAAGAGACCACACCCCCGAGGCTCGAAGACCGTGACCGACAGGATCCGTGCACGGGACGCTCGAGGTGGCGGCAGAGCTTGCACATCGACTCGTCAGTCGTCACCTCGCCGACGCGACTGAGTCGCACGTGGTGCGAGCCGGTGAGGCGGGTGGGCCCGCCGACCAGAGTCAAGGACTCCGAGCATCCCTTGCTCGTGAACTGCGGAGCTCGGCTGCGCCCGGCGAGGTAGTTGACGACGGACTGGACGAGTTGCAAGAGCGCGTAGCTGTCGGTCGACGAGACGCTCGAGGCGGTCGACGAGCCGACGTCCGCTCTTCGCTCGTACCAGGGGTTCTGGAGGTCCAACTGGCGAGTGCCGAGGTAGCCCTCCCCGGAAGTTCCTCGCCGACCTCCTTCCTCTCCCGATTCTCCTTCCAGCTCTCCAGAACGAGGCCCACTAGGGAGTTGTGGCGGAACCGCGACGCCCCGGTGTGGCTGGCGAACAGTTGGGTTGGACCCCGTGGGGCCGGGCAGAGATGGGAGGCCTGATGCGCCTAGGTGAGCGTCGCCTCGTACAGGTGACCGGCATTGCCTCACCGTGTGATGCCTGCCCTACTCCTTCACCAACCAACTGTGCCGTGGGAGGAAACTGGTTTAGGCTTTCTCACTACTTGCCGTGATCGGCAGACGAAATGGAGAAGTGCCGTATGGATGTGCCAGTTGGGGACGTGCGCGAATGCCACTGGTGGCGACCGCTCAAGGTCGCCTTCGTGGGCGGAGAGCACGATCCCTTGCCGATGGCGACGTTCCGAGCCCGGCTCGTGGAGTCGTTTCGCGACCAGGGACACACCATCGTGACCACTGACGAGGCGACTATCGATCTGCTCATCGATAGCGTGACGATTCCGGATGGACCCGAGCCTCTCGCGACGCGCGTCCCCGAGCGATCCCAACCACTGATGCTGACGGTCACGAAGGACTATCACCTAAGTCGTCGTCCGCATAATTTGGCCGTCCTCGTCGGCGTCAGAGAGTCACTGCGAACCTGGCCTCACGCTGACGTGGTGTCCACCGCGCGGGTCACCATGGCCAAGATCGGCTCACCGAAGATCGTCTTCGTGTCCGGCCCCGAGGCGGACGAGGTCACCTACTGCACCCTCGAAGGGGGTCACCCCACGGAGACCCACGCGAACGTTGACGGGCTCCGTGATCGGCTCGTGACGAGTGCCAGTGCCCACGAGGTCGGCGCGCAGTTCGACGTCCACGGCGACGCCATCTCAGAGGCGACGTGGAACCAGACCACGACTCCCGATGACATCGTCCGCGCGGGCCGCCGAATGGATCAACTGGGACTGCTGCCGCGGCCGCAGCAGATCTCGGACTACGTGTCGGCCCCAATGGCCCGGGTGTACCAAAGGTACCTGGGTCTCAGCGGGTTCAGCGAAGGCATGCTGTTCGCCGTCGACCCGCTGACACAGACCACGATGGTGACGGCGTCGGGTAGTTGGGACGTCGACAAGCGGGCGCTGAGCCGTGACGAGGTCACCGCGCTGTCCGGGGTCACCGGGGGGCGCGTGCAAGTTCAGGCACCCAGCGGCGTACGGCCCAAGGGGCCGTCGGTCGAGGCCCTCGAGGTGCTGTCGCTCCTCGAGGTCACACCGCGGGTCCGGCTGTCGCCCGACGGGGCCGGCGGCTGGCGTCTCGACCCCGACGGCGAGACCGAGGTGCCGATCATCCGCTCCGGCATCCACGCTCACGTCGGCGTGGTGTCCGCCGACGACAGCGTCGTCGAGACCATTGAGCCTGATCGACGAAACTATCCCTACGGCTTCGGCTGCGGCACGGACCTGATGTGCGAGGTGGCCCGCAGCACCGTCGAGCGATCGTCCGCGATCAATGATCCACGCGATCGCCGGCGCTTCGTGCGGTGGCCGATGCTGTACCACGGCGAGATGGTCATCGAACTCTGGAAGGACGGGTCCGAGAGCCTCACGTTCGACGGCCTCCTCGACCTGTTCGACGAGACCACGGGACCCGCCATCAACTTCCGCTCCGATCACATTGACCAGCCGCGTTGACGACTGGCCGGCGTCCGAGAGCCGATCTCGCGGGCCGGTGGGACGCTGTCTCGCGTGGCGATCATCACGCGACACGCTCGCGCAACCGCGACCGTGCTCGCTGCGCGTGGTGCACGCCGCGCGGGTCCCTCGGCGAAATCGCGTGACCGGTACCTCTGCGCACGAGAGGCCGAGGAAGCGATGACCCAGGACGCGCCGGGGTCGTCGGCTCGCTACCTCGCAAAGTGGGAGTTGGGCGACGTGCGGGGCGTCGTCGTGGTGGTCGACGTCCTACGGGCCTTCACGACCGCCGCGTACGCGTTCGCGTCCGGCGCGTCGGCCATCTGGCTCGTCGGTACGGTGGCCGAGGCCCTCGCCATGGCCCGCGAACTACCGGGCGGCCTCACCATGGGAGAGGATCACGGCCGGCGACCGGAGGGATTCGACTTCTCGAACTCACCCGTCGAGGTGGCGAACGCCGATCTCGACGGGCGGGTGCTCGTGCAGCGCACCTCAGCGGGCACTCAAGGTGCACTCGCGGCCACGGGCGCCGAGCGATTGTTCGCCGCCAGCCTGGTCTGCGCCTCGGCCACGGCGACGGCGATCGCCGAAACCGGCCCTGGAGCGCCCACCTACGTGATCACTGGACGCTTCCCCGACGCGCCGGACGGCGGCGACGACGACCTCGCCACCGCGCAGCTCATCGAGCGGGCTCGCCTGGGAGAGCCACTCAACATCGCGGACACGAGAGACGCCGTCGCTCATTCAGTCTGGGCTGGTCGAATGGCCCAAATGGACGTCGGCGACGTCCATCCCGACGACATCGCCTACTCGGTCGACGTCGATCGATTCGACTTCGCGATGGAGGTGCAACGGGTAGGCTCCCGTCTCCGTCTCCTGGCCCGTGCGGTGCGCTGAGGCCGTCGACCACCTGACGCCTGCCACCCACTCACGGCTCGGACTCGATGAGTTCGTCGCTCGCCGAATCCGCGCACCGGCACCGGTCCGAGCGACGCGACGGACGTGAGATCGCCGCCAACGAGCCGGACGGTCGACCAGGCCACGTCGGATGATGATGCCCTCCCCGGCCGTCGAGGTCACCCTGCGCCCCA
>JAJYNX010000104.1 GCA_021786095.1 Actinomycetes bacterium
GGCGACGTGCCCCTCGAACTCGATGACGAAGCAGTAGTCACCGAGTCCGCGCTTCGTGGGCCGACTCTCGAGCTTGGTGAGGTTGATGTCGCGCGCGGCCAGACGCCCCAGGATGGCGTAGAGCGAACCCGGGCGGTCGGCGTCCTGGAAGCACACGATCGTCGTGCGATCGTGTCCCGTGGGCGCCGCAATCCGGTCCCGTCCCACCAGGACGAAGCGCGTGGCGTTGTCGGGGTGGTCCTCCACGTCGCTGGCCAGGGGCACCAGGGCGAAGAGCTCGCCCGCCGCCGCGGACGCCAGCGCGGCCCACGGCTCATCCGACTCGGCGACCAGGCGCGCGGCCTGGGAGGTGGAGGTGGTGGCCTGCGCCGTCACGCCTAGCGCACCGAGGAAGGCGCGACACTGCGCCAGGGCGTGGGTGTGACTCCACACGGTGCTCAGCGACTCTCGGGCCGTCCCGGCGCGCGCCCACAGATGGAGGCGGATCGGCAGGATCAGTTCTCGCTCGATGTACAGGTCGTGGTCGAACACCAACCCGTCCATGGTGGCCGACACCGTCCCCTCGATCGCGTTCTCGAGCGGCACCAGGCCCTGGTCGAGGACCCCCGCGGCCACGTCGGCCAGCAGGTCGCCTAGCGTCTCGCGCGCCACGGGCGTCACCGCGTCGAGCGCGGAGACCGCCTCGTGCGAGAACGACCCCTCCGGTCCCAAGAAGCCGACGCGAAGCGGAGCCATCAGCGAATGCTACCGGCCGGGGAAGCCGTCGTCCGGCGGGTCGCGGGGTTGCCTACGATAGCCGGGGGCCTCATCGGCCCCCTGACGAAAGGTTGGCGCAATGGGGCACCCCATGTTCGAGTACGACGCGACACTCACCGACGAGATCTTCGACTACTGCCGGGAGCGCCTGTCCCTCGACCCCGTGCCCCTGGACTACGGGAGTCTGACGCCCGAGCCGCTGCCGACCCTGGAGGGCTTCATCACCGCCGACGGACGCGACGCCGCGTCGGTGCTGAGCTTCTTCAAGGAGCACCTGGCCCTGGCGGTGGTCTCGATCGACGCGCCGAACTTCCTCGCCTTCATCCCCAACGCGCCCACCAAGAACTCGCTGCTCTTCGACATGGTCGTGGCCTGCTCCGGGCTGAACGGCACGAGCTGGCTCGAATCCGCGGGGGTCGTGGTCGCGGAGAACCAGGCCCTCTCGTTCCTCGCCCACCTGGCCGGGATGCCCGACGGCAGCGGCGGCGCGTTCGTGTCGGGCGGATCCTCGGGCAACCTGTCGGGCCTCACCGTCGGCCGTGACGTCGGCCGGGCGCGACACCCCGAGCTCGCGGCCCACACCCTGCGCTTCGCCATCTCCTCCGACGCACACTCGAGCATCGGCAAGGCCCTGCACGTTCTCGGCGTCGAGACCCTGCTGGTCGAGCCCGACGACCATCGCTTCACCCTGGCCACGCTGGAGAGCGCGCTAGCCGCCGACCCGCACCCCGAGACCGTCATCGGCGTGGTGGCGACCGCCGGCACGACCAACGCGGGCATCATCGACGACCTCGAGGGACTCGGCAGCTACGCCCGCGCCCACGACCTGTGGTTCCACGTGGACGGCGCCTACGGCGGCGCGTCACTGTTCTCCCCGACCCACCACCAGTTCCTCTCGGGGATCCGCCACGCCGACAGCTTCGTGGTCGACCCCCACAAGTGGCTCTTCGCGCCGCTGGACTGCGCGGCGCTGATCTACCGCGCCCCGATGGTGGCGCGCACGGTGCTCGCCCAGCAGGCAAGCTACCTCGACATCCTGCACGCGGGCGAGGACGAGGACTACGAGTGGAACCCGTCGGACTTCGCGATTCACCTCTCGAGGCGCGCCCGCGGCCTACCGTTCTGGTTCTCCCTCGTCACCAACGGGACCCGCGCCTACGAGACGGCCGTACAGGCGGCCATCGACCTCGCCGCGCGCACCGAGGCGCTCATCGACAGCGAGGAGATGGACCACGTGGAGATGGTGCGTCCCTCGAGCCTGTCGGTGGTGCTGTTCCGCCGGCGCGGGTGGAGCGACGAGCAGTACACGCGCTGGAGCCACCAGCTGCTGCGCGACCAAATCGCCTTCGTGACCCCGACCAAGTGGGAGGGCGAGACCGTCGCGCGCTTCGCGTTCCTGCACCCCGACACCAGCGACGAGCTGGTGCGACGGGTGCTCGACTCGATGCGCGACTGACTAGCGACCCTCCAGCAGGGGGTCCTCGGGCCGACGCACCGGCCGCCCGGCACGCTGGCGCGTCCGCCACGCCACGCCGCCTAGCGCCTCGAGCACGACACGATTGGCCAGGTACGCCGTGACCTCGGCGTGGTCGTAGGGCGGCGAGACCTCCACCACGTCGACCCCGCCCAGTTCGGCCTCCATCGCGATGCGCCGCACCGCGTCGAGGAGCTGGCGCGAGGTGAGGCCCCCCGGCTCGGGCGTGCCGGTGCCCGGCGCGGAGCCAGGGTCCACGACGTCCACGTCGACCGACAGGAAGACCGCGTCGCAGTCGATGGCGGCGATCGTCAGCGCCTCGTCGAGCACCGCGTCCAGGCCGCGCGACACGATCTCGCTCATCTCGAAGGACCGCATGCCCTGGGCGGCCATCCAGTCCAGGGTCTCCGGTTCGGGCCAGTAGCCCCGCAGCCCGATCTGCAGGAACCGGTCGCCGCGACACGCGCCGGACTCGATGAGCCGGCGCATCGGCGTGCCGTGTCCGTAGAGCGAGCCCATCTGCGTGTCGCCGGTGTCGGCGTGGGCGTCGAAGTGGATCACCGCGACGCGACCCCAGCCGACGTGGCGCGCCACGCCGGTCACGTCGGGCAGGGCGATCGTGTGGTCACCGCCGAGCACGATCGGCACCACGCCGGCGGCGGCCACCGCCGCGACCCGGTCCTCCAGCGCGCGCAGCGAACGCTCGGTCTCGCCCGAGGGCATCTCGACGTCGCCGAGGTCGACCACCGCGAGGTCCACCAACGGGTCCACGCCGAGCGCCAGGCTCGGCCGGGCGCCGTCGTGGGGCAGGTAGTCGGTCAGGCGGATCGCCTGCGGGCCGAACCGGCACCCTGGGCGGTGCGAGGTGCCCCCGTCGAAGGGCGCGCCGATGATCGCCGCGCCGGCGTGCGACCAGCTCGCGACGTCGTCGGGGTCCGCGGCCGGGATCCCGAGGAACGTCGCGTCGGGACCGTACAGATTTCCGAGGCGCATTCGTCCTCCTCGCTACTCGGCCCGTCCGGCGCGGAGTGCGACGGACAGCTGGTCAAGATGGTTCACCACGAGCGAGACGTGCCCCTCGTCGCGACGGTGCACCACTGTGGCGTTGGCGGTGTGGGCAGCCAGCCAGGCGCCGTGCGTCGGCGGCACCATGGCGTCCTGGTCGCCGTACCAGATGGACACCGGCACCGCGGCGTCGGCGACGTCGAAGCCCCAGGAGGTGAAGAACGCCCGGTCGTCGTCGAGGTAGCCGCCGATCCCGTGAGCGAACGCGCGCCGGCAGGACGCGGCGAACTCCTCGCGGCGCGCCTCGTCGGACAGGGCCGTGCGGTCCACCGGCGTCAGCAGCTCCCCGAAGAGATCGATGATGGTGTCGGCCGTGGCCGCGGCCAAGACCTCGCCGATCGCGGCCATGTGCGCCTCGTAGGCGGGACCACCCTCACGCGCGAGCGCGAACTCCGCCACGTTCTCGGGCGCCATGCCCTCGGTCCAGTCGAAGTCCACGTCGATCGGGGCCACCCCGGCGAGTGACCAGGCGCCCACGCAACGCGTCGGATCGAGCACGGCGCAGGCCAGCGAGTGTGGTCCGCCACCCGACCAGCCCACCGACTGGTAGGTCGAGCGCCCCAGTGCGTCCAGCGCCGCATTGACGTCCTCGACGGCGTCGGCCACCCGGCGGCCCTCGCGGCGGGTCGACTCACCGTAGCCGGGTCGCGACACGCCCACCACGAAGAAGCCGTCAGTCGCCAGCGGCGCAAGTAACGACACGCTCGACGCCTCACCCGGCGACCCGTGATGCACGACGACGGTATCGCCCGCGCGATCGCCCACCGTGGCCACCTCGAGGGTCCGCCCCGCCACCGACACCGTGCGCACCTCGACCGTGGTTGCTCGCTTCACTGCGCCCACCTTACGTGGACCCGCGACCCCGCCCCGCGACTCGGCCCGCGAGCGAGCACCGTGAGGTCAGTCGGCGTCGCCGAGTCGCTTGACGATCACGTGATGGGGTAGTTGCGTCTCGGGACTCAAGTGGTCCGACCCCGCCACCACGCGCCACCCGGTCACCTCGTAGAACCCCAGTGCGGTGTCGCGCCCGTTGGCCCAGAGCTGCCGTGCCCCGCGCCCGACGAGGAACGCCTCGGCCTCGGCGAGCACCCGCGAGCCGTAGCCGCGACCCTGCACGTCGAAATCCGTCGCCATGTAGCGCAACTGGTAGGTGGGCAGGTGGGGATCCACCGGCGACTCGTCGGGATAGAACGACGCGCTGACCACCACGCGCTCACCGAGCAGCCCCGCGAAGTGAACCGCCGCGTCGTCCTCGTCGCGCGGGTCGGCGACCGCGACGGCCGGGTTGTTGGAGCGCAGGACCCGCCGACGCAGCTCGTGAAGCCGCTGCGGGGCCACTCGCTCCACGCGCAACTCCTCCACCACGTCAGCGTCCGGACTGTGACCATCACTCATACAGGTTCCTCACCATCGTCACGAGCTGCAGCGACGGGTCACGGTCCATCGTGATCGTCTCGCCGACCTCGCGAAAGCCGACCTTGCGGTAGAAGGCCCGCGCGCGCGCCACGGCCGTGGTCACGTGAAGGTAGAGCTGGGCGGCGCCGCGCTCGCGCGCCCACTGGCTCACCGCCTCGACCAGCTGAGTCGCGACACCGCTCCCGCGCGCGTCGGGCGTCACGTACATCGCGTACATCCAGAAGGTGCCGGGATGGCGGTCGTTGCCGCCACCCGAGACCATGCCGACCACGTCGCCCTCACTCTCCGCGAGGAAGTAGTTGAAGGTGCTGGCCATCTCCTCCCAGCGCTCGCGACTCCAGCGCACGCTCTCGTCGAAGGTCGAGCCGTAGGCGTCGGGCGTGTCGCGCAGCGCCTCGAGGCGCAGTGCCCGCAGCACCAGCGCGTCCGCGCGGGTGCTCGGACGGACTCGGTACGTCACCTCAGAGGTCACCGACCATCCTCTCGGCCACGCCGCGCTCGCGCCAGGAGCCGGCGGCGAACGACGCGGCGACCTGGTCGTGGTCGATCGCCGGCCGGTTCTGCGAGAGCTTCGCCTTGCCCTCGATCGAGGTCACCGTCACCGACACGCCCACGATGGCCCGCAGCTGTCGCTCGATGTAGGGAGCCGGCGCGTCGTCGACCCACCACCGCGGGTCGCGCCCGTCCTCGAAGGTGTCGGTCTGGTGGCGCACCTGGCTCGCCAGCCACGTCGGATCGTCGTGGACGATCGCGCGCCCGCGCACCTCGGCCGCCGTGTAGTTCCAGGTGGGCACCACGCCCGGGTCCTCGAGGCGACTCGGGTACAGCGAGGGCGACACGTAGGCGCTGGCGGCGACGAACAGCCCCACCACCTCCGCACCGTCCCCGATCACGCGCCACCACGGGTTGGCCCGCGCCACGTGGGTCGTGATCTGCGATCGGTCCTCACTCACGACCACCGGAACGAAGACGCTGGCCAGCCCGTCGGGGGTGGCGGTCACGAGGTAGCCGGCGCCCGCGTCGATCACTACCGACCACGCCGCCGACTCCTCCACGCGAAAGAGTGGGGGAACGTACACGTCCCCAGTCTCGCACGACGCCGGCCGAGGGTCGCCACGACCCGGTCGCCTCGTCCGCCCGACGGGCGACGGGGGCCGGGTGCGGCCGACTCGCCCACTCGATTTGTGTGCTTATACGTAAGTACGTACAATTGAGGAGTGACCCCGCTGGACTTCGTCGTCTCGCTCGCCCTGATCTCGGTGGCGGCCGGCGTGCTGGGGTCCCTGGTCGGCCTGGGCGGCGGCGTGGTGATCGTCCCGGTGCTCACCATCTTCTACGGCGTGAACATCCGTCTGGCCATCGGGGCCAGCATCGTGTCGGTCATCGCCACTTCGAGCGGCGCCGCCGCGGCCTACGTGCGCGAGCGCATGACCAACCTGCGCGCCGGGATGTTCCTCGAGGTCGCGACGACCACTGGCGCCGTGAGCGGTGCCTACCTGGCCACGCTGCTGCCCGAGCGCTTCCTGTTCGCGTTCTTCGGCGTGGTCCTCGCCTACTCCTCGGTGATCACCTACCGCAAGCGCCACGAGGACCACCTGCTCACGGTCTCTCACGACCGCATCGCCAACTACTTCAATCTCCACGGCTCGTACTACGACGAGGCCGAGGGCCGCGAGATCACCTACAAGGTCGCCGGCACCAAGCTGGGCCTCGTCCTGATGTACATCGCCGGTCTCGTGAGCGCGCTGCTGGGGATCGGCTCGGGCGCCCTCAAGGTGCCGGCAATGGACAGCGCCATGCACCTGCCGATGAAGGTCTCCACGGCCACCAGCAACTTCATGATCGGCGTGACCGCCGCGGCCAGCGCCGGCGTCTACTTCATCCGTGGCCAGATCGACCCGATCATCGCGGCGCCGGTGGCCGCCGGCGTGCTGCTCGGCGCCACGTTCGGCGCGCGCGTCCTCGGTCGGATCACCAGCCGGTCCATCCGCCTGCTCTTCGTGGGCGTACTCGTGGTGATCTCCCTCGAGATGCTCCAGAAGGGGCTGCTCCCGTGACGCCGTCCGCGAGCCAGGTCCCGGACCCCGCGCGCGGCGCGACGCCCCAGGGCGACCTGCAGGTGTCGGGTCGCCACCGCAACCTGAGCCCGGCCGAGATCGCCGCGATGGAGGAGAAGATCCGAAAGATCGAGTTCGCCATCAGCCTCGTTCTGCGCGTGGGCGTGATCCTGAGCGTGAGCGTGATCGCCATCGGCCTGGGCGTGATGTTCTACCACCACGGCGACTACACCTCGATCACCGGCCACGCGTCGTACAAGACGCTCACCTCGCGCTCGACGCCCTTCCCCCACACCCTGGGCCAGCTGCGCACGTCGCTGGCCCACGGCGACGGACGGGGCATCGTCGTGCTCGGCGTGTTCCTGCTCATCCTCACGCCCATCCTGCGCGTCGCGGTCGGCGTCGTCTCGTTCCTCTACGAGAAGGATGTCCCCATGGCCCTCGTCACGCTCTTCGTCCTGGTGGTGCTGATCGGGTCGTTCTTCCTCGCCGGAGTCTGACGTGGCCGCCGTACCGGACCGCACGAGCCCGCTGCCCCTCTGGGCCCAGATCGCCGACGACCTGCGCCGCCGGCTTCTGGGCGGCGAGTTCGAGGAGCACTTCCCCACCGACGAGGAGCTCACGCGCGACTACGACGTGAGTCGCCACACGGTGCGCGAGGCCGTGCGCCGCCTGGCGATCGACGGGCTGCTGGTACGTCAGCGCGGCCGGGGGACGTCGCTCACCCACCCCGTGCTCGAGCAGCCCCTCCACTCCCTCTACAGCCTGGCGTCGTCCATGCGGTCCCAGGGGATCGAGGAGCGCAGCGAGGTACGCGCGGTCGCGCGAGCCGCGGCCCCCGCGGAGGCGGCCGCCGAGCTCGGCGTCGCCGCGGACGGCCCGGTCGTCTACGTCGAGCGACTGCGCCTCGCCGGCGGCGAGCCCATCGCCTGGGACCGCTCGTGGCTGCCCGCACCGCTCGCCGACCCACTGGTCACGGTCGACCTGACCCACGGCAGCATCTACGACGCCCTGGCGGCGCACTGCGCCGTGCGCATCACCGGCGGCTGGGAGCGCATCCGCCCCGTCGTGCCGTCAGCCGCGGAGCGCGAGCTGCTGGCCCTCGCCGTCGACGTCGCCGTCTTCTCCATCGAGCGGCTCGTACTGGCGGGCGAGACCCCCGTCGAGTGGCGACGCAGCCTGATCCGCGGCGACCGCTACAGCCTGCTCGCGCAGTGGCCCGCGGGCGCGACGCCGGCCATCACCTCCGAGGTCGCGGCGCCCGAGGCCTAGCCCCAGCCGCCGATCAGTCCCGCCGGCCCAGCGCCCCGTCGCCCGCCTGACACCCGCGACGGTGCTCGACCCCCGGCGTGAGCACCACGCCGCAGTCCCAGCACAGCAGGTGCGCCCAGCACACCGGATCGCCGCCGAACTCGTCGACCTCGTCCGACGCCAGACCCTCGCCCCCCGGTGCCCGGTCGCTCTCGCGCGTCTCGTCGCCCATCGAGACCGACCCTACCGCCCCGCGGCCACCCCGGTCGGGTCAGCCCTGGGACTCCTCGACCAGCACCGACCGGTCGATCTGGGCCACGTCGTCCACGCCGATCAGCCCCATCGCCACGCGCATCTCCGCGCGAACATTCGCCAGCAACTGGTCGACGCCCGTCTCACCGCGCGCCGCCAGGGCGTAGATCCACGGCCGGCCGATCAGACACGCGCGCGCGCCCAACGCCAGCGCCCGCACGACGTCCAGACCGCTGCGCACGCCGCCGTCCATCAACACCTCGGCGCGGCCCTCGACCGCCTCGACCACGCCCGCCAGCGCCGCGATCGACGAGGGCGCGCCGTCCAGCTGGCGACCTCCGTGGTTGGACACGACGATCCCCTCGACCCCGTGCGCGACGGCGGCGCGGGCGTCGTCGGGGTCGAGGATGCCCTTCAGCACGATCGGCCCGCCCCAGTGCTCGCGCACCCACGCGAGGTCGTCCCAGGTCACCGCCGGGTCGAACTGCCCGTTCACCCACTGCTGGAAGTCCTGGGGCACCCGACCCTGAGGCACCGCCCGCTCGAGGTTGCCGAAGGTGAGCGGCCGACCGGCGCGCGCGACGTCGCGCACCCAGCGCGGATGGGCGACGAGGTCGACCCGCCGGCGCAGCGCGCCGACCCGCGAGACGCCGCCCGCCAGGCCGTTGCGCACGTCGCGGTAGCGATGGCCCACGACGGCCAGGTCCACGGTCAGCACGAGGGTACGCACGCCCGCCGCGTGGGCCCGCGCCATCAGCTCCTCGGCGTAGCCGCGGTCGCGCATGACGTAGAGCTGGAACCACGGCGGGCGCTGCGCCGCGGCGGCCACCTCCTCGATCGAGCAGATGGAGAGCGTCGACTCGCAGAACGCCACCCCCGCGCGCGCCGCCGCGCGCGCCGCCAACACCTCGCCACGGCGCGCGAACATCCCCGCGAAGCCGACCGGCGCCAGCACCAGCGGCAGCGACAGCTCCTCACCCAGCACGGTCGTGGACACCCGGCGCTGCGCCACGTCGCGCAGGACCCGCTGGCGCAGGGTCACCCGCGACAGGTCCGCGATGTTGGCCGCCAACGTGGACTCGGCGAAGGACCCCCCGTCGACGTAGTCGAAGAGCTGACGCGGGAGACGTCGCCGCGCCAACTCGCGGTAGTCGTCCACCGAGGCGGGGGCCAGGTGCAAGGGCTGGTCGGCCCGGGAGAGCCACCGGCGCGTCACGGTCGGCCCCCCGAGCCGGGCCCGACCACCTCGCGTCGCGCGACACCGAGCACCGCGTCCACCAGCTGCGACGGCGTCTCGATCAGCCGCGCGGCCCCAGCCGTGACCAGCTCCTCGCGCGTGCCGTAGCCCCACAGGACGCCCACGGGCACCCACGAGGCGTGGCGCGCGGCCTCCACGTCCTGGCGGCGATCACCCACCATCCAGGTCACGCCGCTCTCGCCCAGGGTGCGACGCACGACGTCGACGACGTCGTTCTTGGTACGGATCCGATCGTCGCCGCTGACCCCCTCGACAACGTCGAAGACGTCCGCGAGGGCGAAGCGCGCCAGCATGCGCCGCGCGAAGTCGACGCGCTTGGCCGTGGCCACCGCGAGGCGCACGCCCCCCTGATGCAGGCGACGCACCGCCTCGATCACGCCGTCGTAGGGCACCGCCGCGTCCACGCCGACGCGGTCGTAGTAGGCGCGGTAGCGCGCGACGACCGGGGCGAGGCGTGACGGCGCGATCCCCAGTCGGGCGAAGGACTCCTCCAGCGGCGGTCCGATCAGGTGGCGCAGCTCCTCGTCGGTAGGGGTGAGTCCCTCGTCGACCAGGGTCAGGCGGAAGCTGCGCAGGATGCCCTCCTCGGAGTCCGCCAGGGTCCCGTCGAGGTCGAACACCACCGTGCGCGGCGCCCCGGGCGCCGCGGCGTCGCTCACCGTTCGGTGGCGACGCGACACGCCACCGCTCCGCTGACCCGACGCAGCTCGTCGTAGGAGATCGAGAAGACCACGTGGGGATGACCCCCCGCCGCCCAGAGCACGGGGTAGTCGGCCAACGACTCGTCGATGACGACGCGCGCGGCGACGTCGGCGGGTACGGTCGACGGGTCGCCCCGCCAGCCCACCGGGCTCACGCCACCGATCGAGAAGCCGGTCCACGCCTTCACGTAGGCGGCGTCGACGCGCGACAGCGACGCCACGCCGATCGAGGCGGCCACCCGCTCGACGTCGACGCGGTGCGCGCCGCTGGTGATCACCAGCACCGGTCGCTGATCGGGGTCGGCGAAGACCAGCGACGAGGCGATCTGGCCCACCTCGACGCCGAGCGCGCGCGCGGCGTCCACCGCAGTGCGCGCTCCCTCGTCGGTCTCCACCATCGTCACCGCCACGCCAGCCGCGGCCAGCGCCTCGCGCACCCGCGCCACGGGCGCCCGATCACGAAGCAACGACACCCGACTGTTCTAACACCACCGGCTCGTCATCGGCGGGCCGTCGCGCGCGCACCTCGCCGTGCACCATCACGAAGATCCCGTCGGGGTCTCGCGACCACTGGCGAAAGGCCCCGGCGATCGACGCCAACTCGTCGGTCGTGGCCACCCCCTCGTCGCGCAACTGGCGAGCGAGGTCGCTCTCGGTCATGCGCTCGGCCCACAGATCACCCCACCACTGGCGATCGGCGTCGCGGGCGAAGGTCCAGGTCGACGACGACGCCACCACGTCGACCCACCCGGCGCGGCGCACCCACGACGCGAGTTGGCGCCCGGCGTCGGCCTGCGCCCCGTTGCATCGCGTCACGTCGTGGTACAACTCGAGCCACCGGTCGAGGCGCGGGTCCGGCGGCCACCAGATCGTCGCGGCGTAGTCCACGTCGCGCACCGCCAGCCGCCCGCCGACCGCGGTGACGCGCCGGGCCTCGATGAGGGCCGCCACCGGGTCACGCAGGTGCTGGAGCACCTGGTGGGCGAAGACCACGTCGAACGTGGCGTCGGGGTGATCGAGGGCGTAGACGTCGCCCACCTCGAAGACCAGGTCGCGACCCGGCACCGCCGGGAACGAGCGCCGCGCCTCGGCCACCACGTCGGGCGACCGGTCGACGCCGACGACGCGCCCCGGCGCCACCCGCGCCGCGAGGTCGGCCGTGATCGTGCCCGGCCCGCACCCCAGGTCGAGCAGGGTCGTGCCCGCACGCAGGTCGTCGAGGGCGAACGCCGCCGAGTTCTCGGCCGTGCGCCACCGGTGGCTGCGCAGCACCGACTCGTGATGGCCGTGGGTGTAGCGCTCGCCGTCACTCGTCACACCGCGAACCTAGTCGCGGGGCGAGCGGTGGCGATACAGTCGAGGTGTGAGCCCCCGCCTCGTCGTCAGCGTGCCCGACACCGCGCTGCGCGAGGCGCTGCACGACCTGCCCCCCGAGGTAGAGGTCGTCACGTGGGACCTCTCCGAGCCCGCGCCGGCCCCGTCCCTCGACATCGTGGTGGTGCCCTACATGCGCGCGGCCCAGGCGATGGCGAGCCTGCGCGACGTCTCGACGCGACTGATCCAGAGCCAGTCCATCGGCTACGACGGCGTCGCCGAGCTCCTCCCGCCCGGCCGGGTCTTCGCCAACGCCGCCACGGTGCACGAGGCGTCGACCGCCGAGTTCACGGTGGCGCTCATCCTGGCCGCCCAACGGGGGATCCCGGACTTCGTGCGCGCGGCCGAGCAGGGCCGCTGGGCGCCGGCCTTCCACGAGAGCCTGGCCGATCGCACCGTGCTGCTCGTCGGCTACGGCGGCGTGGCTCGCGCCGTCGAGACCCGACTCGAGCCCTTCGAGGTGACCATCGTGCGCGTCGCGCACACCGCACGCGACGACGAGCGCGGACCGATCCACGCGGTGTCGTCGCTGCCCACACTGCTGCCCGAGGCGGACATCGTGGTCGTGGCCGTCCCCCTGACCGACGAGACGACGCACCTCGTGGACGACGCCTTCCTCTCGCACATGCGCGACGCCAGCCTGCTGGTCAACGTCGCGCGCGGGCGCGTGGCCGACACCGACGCCCTCGTGCGCGAGGCGCGCTCGGGACGCCTGCGCCTCGCCCTGGACGTCGTCGACCCCGAGCCCCTGCCCGCGGACCACCCGCTCTTCGCCCTGGAGAACGTCCTCATCTCCCCTCACGTGGGCGGCGTCACGTCGGCGATGCTGCCGCGCATGGCGCGCCTGCTCGAGCGTCAGATCACCCGCATGCTCGAGGGAGAGCCGCCGCTCAACGTGGTGCTGCGCAGCTGACGCCCTCACCGCGCCGTTGCAGCTCCTCGGCGACGACCGTCGTCAGCGCCTCGCGCAGGTCGCGGCGCGCGGCGCGCGGCCCGACGCGATCCTCGAGGCTGATCACGCGCACACCCGGGTGACGCGCCTCCAGGTCGCGTCGGGCGGCGCGGTCCGCGCTGCCGCACACCACGAGGAGCCGGTCGGCGTGATCGACCACGTCCGCGACGCCACCGACGACCTTGCCCGCCAGGCTGCTCTCGTCGAGTCGGCCCTCGCCCGTGACGACCAGCGCCGCGCGCGCCGCGCGCGCCGCGAGGCGCGTGGCGCGCGCCACCTCGTCGAACCCACTCGTCAGCCGGGCGCCGAGGGCCGCCAGCGCCCCGGCGATCCCACCCGCCGCGCCCGCGCGGGCCAGGACCGCCACGTCGACGCCGCACTCGCGCCGGTAGCGCTCGCGCGCGTCGCGTAGGCGCCGGTCCACCTCGACCAGGTCCCGCGGGTCCACGCCCTTCTGGTGGGCGAAGTCGCGTGCGGCCAGGAAGGGCGCGACGACGTCCGCGGCCACCGTGACCGGGACCGGTAGCCCACCCACGTCGCGCAGGGCCTCGTAGCAGCCGAGTCCGCCGTCCGAGGTGGCCGAGCCCCCCGCACCGAGCAGCACCGACGACACCCCCCTCGCACTCAGCGCCACCAGGAGCTCGCCCACGCCCCGCGAGCTGGCGCGCAGGGCCTCCTCGCGCGACGGGTCGCGGTCGCGGCCCACGACCTCGGCGGTCGTGACCACCCCCACCCGCACGGCCCCGACACGGTGCAGCGTCGCGGGAACCAGACGGCGCTCCCCCCAGGGGTCCGACGCCTCCACCGCGATCACGCGACCGACGAAGGCCTCGCGAAAGCCTTCGCCCCCGTCGGACAGTGCCACGACCTCGGGGTCGCAGCCGTAGCCACGCACGACCGTGGCCACCCAGTCACCCAGCTGGGACGCCGTGGCCGTCCCCCGGAACTTGTCGAAGGCCACCAGGACGCGCCGCCCGGCCGGACCGCCGAGGCCCGCCACTGCCGTGCCCGTCGCGCGCGCGCGCGCCCGCTCCCCCGTCACCGGCCCAGTCTGCGTGACCGGGGCCGTCGGCGCCAGTCGGTTCAGGCGATCCGGGCGCTCAGCAGCGTGCGACCGTCGAGGGTCGCCACGCGCACCTCGCGCAGTCGCGACGCCGCCAGGCGCGTCGCCACGACCACCTCCACGACGTGCGTCGGCGTCGATCCCCAGTTGCCGACGACCTGGGACGCGCCGCCGGCGGTCACCACCACCGCCTCGCAGTCCAGCCCCGCCGGCACGCCGCGCAGGGAGAACGACACCTCGGTCCCCCACGCCTTGGGGATCAGGGTCGCGACGCCGCGCAGGGGCAGCGCGACACTGGCCGGACGCATCGCGTAGCCCACCCCCGCGGGCGAGGACGGCGCGCGCGCCACCACGACGACGAGCAACGACGCCGCCGCCAGAGCCAGCACCGAGGCGCCGACGCGCCACGCGCGCAGCCGGGCGCGCTGCGAGCGTCGCTCGTCGCGCACCCGCGACAGCACTCCCGCGCGCAGCGTGGCCGGCACCTCGAACGACTCCTCGTCCACGAGGGGGCCGACCCGCGCGAGCAGCCCGGGCAGTGCGGCCAGCTCGGCGAGCTCGCGCCGGCAGGCCGCGCACCGCTCCAGGTGCACCTGCACCTCGCGACGCGTCGGTGCGTCCAGGGCCCCCGCGAGGTACGAGCCCAGTGAGAGACGAACCTCGTCGTGATCGTGATCGTGATCGGTCATTGCACGTACCCCATCTCCTCGAGAATCACCCGTAGCGCGCGTAGCGCATAGTAGGTCCGCGACTTCACCGTCCCCGGGGCCACCCGCAGCGCGGCCGCCGTCTGGTCAACCGAGTGACCCAGGTAGAAGGCGTGGTGCAGCACCCGGCGGTGGTCCTCACTGAGTCGGGCCACCGCGTCGCGCAGCGTCCACGACTCGACGGCCCGCTCCAGGCCACCGTCGTTCGCGACGTCCTCCAGGTCTGACGAGACGACCGCCGGGCGCGCGCCGTCGCGCCGCCAGGCGTCGGTGAGCGCGTTGCGCACCACGGTGTAGAGCCACGCGCGGCGCGCCTCGCGCGACTCCCCGAGTATCTCGGGGTGGCGCCAGGCGCGCACCAGGGCGTCCTGGACGACCTCCTCGGCCCGCTCGCGACTCGCGCCACGACGCCGCGCGTAGGCGAAGAGGGGCGCCGCCCACTCGTCGTAGAGCGCCTCCACCACCTCGTCGTGCGCCGCGGCGCCGTCGGGGCCCGGCGACGGGGAGCCGTGCGGGGACCAGTGCGTCCGCCTCCTCGCCACCGCACCTCCTCCGTGGTCCACTACCGCCTCACCAGTAGAACGCAACGTCGGCCCCTACGGTTCATCGCCCGGCACCGTTGAACCACCACGCCTCGCGCTGCGTTGAAGGAGTCAACACCGACAGAAAGGCTCACTCGTGAGACGACACTCCTCCATCCACCACCCGGTCCGGGCACTGGCGATCGGCGCCCTCGGCGCCGGCGCCCTGGTCGCCGCTCCCGTCATTCCGGCCGGCGCCATGACCATGGACATGGCGCCCACCGGTCCCACGGCCTACGCGAGCGCGCTGATCGGTGTCAACGGCGGCACGGTGAGCGGCTTCGGCGTCACCGCCGCCTTCGCCGCCGGGGCCGTGACCGGACCCAGCCTCGCGATCATCACCAACTGGCCGAGCGGCCTGGACGTCGCCTCGCCCACCGGGCCCGTCCTCAAGACCTTCGGTCTGCAGATCTGCCCGGTGGCGTCGACGGGGGCGGTGGGCACGTGCTCGAACGTCATGGGCAACTTCCCCGACGCGACCACCAGAGGCACCGAGCGCGTCGGCGGCCGCACCCTCACCTACGGCCCCTACGTCAAGAACACGACCACCGGCGGCCCCGGCATCACGTTCGGTAGCGCCACCGACAAGCTCGTGACCATCACGATCGACACCGGCGGATCCCAGGTCTACATCTACAACCCGAACATGACCACCACGAAGACGGCCTACCCGGTCCTGCTGCCCAGCACGGCGAGTGACGGCATGCTCACCTTCGCGACCTTCCAGCCGATCGTGTGGGCGGTGACCACGGCCACCCCGTGAGACGAGGCGTACCTCGTGACCCGGCCGCCCTCGCGGTCGGGTCACGAGGACGTTGAGCCCTCAGGTCGGCGTGATCGTGAGGCGAAAGACCGGGTGATCGGGAGCGATCCGCGCCAGGTCCGCTGGCGGCGAGTCGGCGCTCACGCCATCGAAGAAGACGCCGACCTCGACGCGCCAACGCGCCAAATACGCCGCCAGTATCGGGGGCTTCTCCTCGTTGGCCACCTCCGACGACCGAAAGGCTTGCGTCGAGCGCCCCCGTTGCAGCTCACCGCCCCCGGCCGCGCGCAGGTTGCGCACCCACTGGGTCTCACCCCGTGGTGCGACCAGGTAGTGGCGTCCCTCGATCGTCAGCAGGTTCACGGGATTCGACCGCCACCGGCCGCTGGAGCGGCCCCGCACCCGCAGAGTGCGCGAACCCCACACGCTGACGCCGAGCCGAGTTGCCCACTGCACCGCACGATTGAGCACGTGACGGGTGAACCATCCGGGTCGTCGGTAATGGAGAGGGCTGGCGTCACCGACCATTTCGGGGACCGTAGCACGCGGTGCGACGGTGTCGCGCGAACGGAGCGGGCCACCCGAGGATCCGCGGAGCTCGGCGCCACCCGAGCGCGTGACGACCGATCGTCGCCGGGCGAGCGACTCTCGTCCGATCGTCGGCGCGAGCTCCGCGCTCGTCGCCGGTCACGCTCGATCGAGCACCGCCTACGACCGCCACGAACACGAACGCCCGCGACGCCTCACAACGCGCCGAAGTGTCGGGCGACGACCCCGAACGACGTCTTGGGCTCCCAGGGCACGTCGGGGTAGGTCGTGCCGTGACGACCCGCCGGGAGCGACGCCACCAGGGACATCGAGTCCATGTCCAGGTCGTAGCGGGGATCGTCGTCGCGGGGCGCCCCGGGCGTGACGAAGGTCGACACCAGCGCACCCGCGACACCGGCACGTTCGAGCTCGCCGAGCGTCTCGTCCAGCTCGCGAGCCTGCAGATCCTCGTCGCGGTGAAACCCCGGTCTCACGCGCGCGCGCACGACGCGCCCGAGCACCGGCCGGGTGTGCAGCCACAGCCGCGTGGTGTCGGTGATGCCGAAGCCCAGCGTGCCCGAGCTCTCGGCGCCCGCGAACGTGCGCATCCCGAACTCGGTCACGATCACGGGCCGACCCGTGGCGAGGAACGGCTGGAGCATGCCGACGTAGCGATCCGCGTTGCGCGCGTCGCGGTAGTGGTCCACGCCCACGAAGTCGAAGAGCGTCCAGTCCACTCGCTCGAAGAGGAGCGAGGCGTAGGTGAGCGGGCCATCGAAGACCGCGCGAACCGCAGGTACCAGACCCGCCAGGTACTCCTCGAGCTTGCCGCTGGCCAGTCGCGCCGGGTCCCCCCGCACCGTGTGGAGGCGCTCGGTCACGCTGCGCCCCGCGACGAGGTCCTTCATGAACAACGTGAGCTCGGCGCCCACGACGACGACGACGCGCCCCGGATGCGCCGCCGCGAGGGCCGCGGCGGCCCGGGCCGCCTGCACCACGCGGGCCGCAGTCACCGACGGCGTGTACTCGAAGAAGGCGGGCGCGAGCCACACCTCGAGTCCAGACTCCAGCGCGATCCGGGCGACCGCACTCAGGCGGTCGACGTCGCTGCCGTTCACGCGCACGGCGTTGGCGTGCAGGTGGTCGCGGATGATCTGCATCTCGCGGCGCACCAGCGTCAGGTCGAGGTCGGCGCGGCGCGTCGCGATGGCGTAGCCCGGGCCGCGCAACGTGGTTCCCGTGTCGTAGTGAACACCCCGGTGCTGCATCGTCGCCTCTCCACGTCGCCATCCCCGACCGTACCGCCGAGAGCGACGCGAGCCCGAACGTCCCGCATGCGCGCGGTGACGCTCGTCCGCGTGTTCGACCGCGCGGGCCAACTCGTACGACGTCGTCTCTTCGAGTCCCGATCTCGCCTCGCTGCCGAGAGTCGTCCGAGACCCGCCCTCCGCCGCACGCCGCACGCCGCACGCCGAGCCAGACTCTCCGGGCTCGGCAGGGCAACCGCTACCGACGTCGCGAGTCCGTGATCACCGCAGTGAGTTTGGACGTACCCACGACAACCACATCGGTCCACTACTCATCGATGTCGGACGTCTGTCCGCCGCTACGCCGTCAGCCTACGAACCCTCTACGGCAAAACGACAGACGTTTGTCCATCCTTTTTTGGTAGAAGTACCCGAGTACGCGACTAACCCTAAAGCCACCGTGACAGGACTTTGACATCGCTTATCTCGTAGCCGAGATTATCGTAGAAGTCCAACACCGAGTCGTTTTCGCTCCGAACCATCAACTGAACTTTGATGGCACCCAACTTCCGTAGCCAATCTTCAGCTGCCCTCATAAGTTCCGATCCAACACCGGAGCGTTGGTGCGCCTTTCCTACCGCAAGGTAGTAGACCCAGCCACGATGGCCATCGTGCCCCACCATGACGGTTCCAATCAACTCGTTGTCGTGTTTGAGTCCCAGGACAACAGACGTCGCCCCATTGACTGCCCGCCGGAAATCCGAAGCCGCGTCATTCCATGGCCGAGTCAATCCCGCCTCGGTCCAAAGGGCAACAACTGAAGAAGCGTCGTCTCCGATGAGTTCACGTACCTCCACCGGCCAATGGTAATTGACGAGGCTCAGACGCCTCTACAGGTTGAGCCTGTACACATTCGTCTCGCGCGCGACGAAGCCCAACTTCTGGTAGAGGGCGTTGGCCGCCACACGCGACGGGCGACTCGTCAGATCCACCGTTCGCACACCGCATCGTCGGGCCTCATCAAGGGCTGCCATCGTCAAGGCCTCACCCACGCCGCGACCCCGGATCGCCTCGTCGACGATCACGTCCTCGATCCAGGCGCGTCCACCACTGGGAATGGAGAAAGTCACCAGCGTCAGGGTTCCCACAACTGCACCATTCGAGGTGGCGACGAAGAGGTGCGTCGCGGGCGACTCGATCATCGCGGCGACGTCGTCGCTCGTCAGCGCCGCAGCGCTCGACGACAGCTGGGGCACCAGCCGGTTGAGGGCGTCGACGAGCTCCGCGGTCGCGTGGTGCGCCAGGCGCACCTCTACGGTCACGGCTCGCTCCGCCACACCGGGCGGCGGAGATCGTCGTAGTAGACGTCGCGCACCTCGCCGTCGATCGCGGCGAAGATGGGGTCGACCCAGCGCTCCGCGCCGATCGTCGGCGAGGGCAGGGCGTCACGGGTGAACCACCCGGCGTCGGTGCACTCGAGCGGGTGGATGTTGAGCTCACCCCCCGTGGCCCGACAGAAGAAGAGGAGCGAGTACAGAGGAATGCGCGACGCGCCGAGCCGCATCCCGTCCAGGACGCCGATGAGGCGTACGGGCTCGACGTCGATCCCGGTCTCCTCGGCGACCTCCTTGACGACCACCTCGGGCGCCGAGTAGCCGATGTCACACCATCCCGTGGGGTAAAGCCAGAAGCCGGAGTCCGCCCGGCGGATGAGGAGCAGTTCGCCGTGATCGTTGGTCACGGCGGCCCCTACCGCCACCTTGGGTGTCGCGTACCCCGCGATCCCCGAGCCGACCTCGCGCATCCACTCGATCACGCGGCCCTCGGCGTCGGGCACGCCCTCGAGGCCCACGTCGGCCGCCACCTTGATGTCAGCGGCGATCTTCAGCACCTCCTCGAAGCGCTCGCGCTCATACTGGCTCTGCGTGAAGCCGAGCCCGGTGCGCGCCACGCCGGCCAGCGCCTCGGCCCAGCGGCGCAGCGTCTTCTCGGGAACGACGCCGTCCACAGCTACCGGCCCCGCGCGGGCGACGTGGCGGCGAGCACCTCGTCCACCGTGCCGACGAGTCCCGTGTAGAACGCACCGAACTCCCCGTAGAGGGTCGACGCCTCGTCGTAGCGCATCGTGTAGACGCAGTCCTTGAGGTCGTCGACATGCACGGCGAAGAGGGTGACGCCCCACTCCCAGTCGTCCAGCCCGGTCGATCCCGTCACCACCTGCAGGACCCGCCCCCGAAAGTTCCTCCCCGACAGCCCGTGCTCGCGCATCAGCTGCTCACGTCGCTCGTAGGGCAGGGCGTACCAGTTG
>JAJYNX010000011.1 GCA_021786095.1 Actinomycetes bacterium
GACCCTTCTGGCGGGAGCACTCGTCGCGAGCCCCGCGTCGCTCGCGGCCACGACGACGACCACCACCACGACGACTACCACGACGGCGACCACCACGACGACGACGACGGCGCCCGGCGGCGGGCCCGTCCCGGCCAGCGCGGCCCCAACCGGTCTGCCGCTCTACCGGTTCGTCGACTCCCAGTCGGGACCGCTGCCGTGGAACGCCCTCTCCTTCGAGGGTCAGATCAATCACACCACGATGCTCGGCGGGCCCCACGCGGTGAGCGGCGCCACCGTCAGCGCTCTGGCCTACCGAACCGCCACGTCGGACGTCGCCCTCTACACCCAGCCTTCGAGCGGGCCCGGTCACTGGGCGGACCTGACCCCCCTCGCGGACGCCCCCCCGCCCGGCGCCGACCCGATCCCCTTCATCGACCCGTCCGGTGCGCCGGACGTCCTCTACGTGTCCGCCACCGGGGATCTCATCCTGCTGTCGGACAACAACCCCCTGACCTCGCTCTGGCTGCACACCCACCGCGACGGGCCGTGGCGCCCCCTGGTCGCAACCGACCTCAGCACGATCGCCGGCCTCCCAGCGGTGCAGGGGCTGCCGAGCATCGGCGTCACGGGCACCAGCGCGCTGGTGGCGGTGCGCACGCGCACCAACCACATCGTCGCGCTCCCGCTCTCGTGGGACGCCAACCAGCCGATCCCCTACGTGAGCGGCCCCGTGACCGACCTGTCCCAGGTGACCCACTCGGGCGTCGCGCGCAGCGATCCCGTCGTCCTCGCGGGTACCCCCTCCTCACTGGCCACCATCTCCGCACGCGGTCACCTCGAGGTCTACTCGACGGTGTCACTCGGATCGACGCCCTGGACGGTTCAGGACCTGACGGCGGACACCGCCGGACCGCTGGTGACCGGAGCGGTCGCGGCCGCCTCCAACGGCGCCCAGGAGTTCATCGCGGCCCTCACCGCCAACGGCGACGTCGAGCTGCTCTCGACGGCGCTCGGGACCTTCGCTTCGCCACCGGCGCCACCCCCCCCCACCACGACCACCGTGACGACCACCCCCGGCACGACGGGGTCGGGAAGCACGACGACCGTCGTGACGGGTGCCACGCCCTGGACCGCCCTCAACGTGACGACCAACACCACCGCGGCGCCTCCGCTGAGCGGCGAGCTGTACCTGAACGCGACGCCAACCCAGGTCACGATCGCCGGGGCCGCGGCGCACTGGGGCGACCTGTTCACCCTGACGAGCGCCACTGGCACGTATCCGTGGACCCCGACCGACGTGTCGGTCACCGCTGGCAGCGCCGCGCGCACGGTCGGCACCGTCGTGACTGGCCTGCCCGTCAACGGCGCGCTCAGCCTGTTCGCGGCCGGCATCAACTCACCCCCCCTCCAGGGCGTCGGCGTCTACGCGATCCCGAGCGCCAAATGGACCCAGGCGGTGAAGAATGGGTGGCCGATCCTGAGCGAGACGGGCGGTCTGGGCACTACCAGCTCACCGTGGGTCGGCTTCACGTCGACCGCGAGCGTGGCGTCCTCGCCCGACTACCTGATGGGCCAGAGCCTCTACAACGCGCACCAGCGCGTCACCTGGCTCTCCTTCTGGACGGTCAGCGGGCCGCTGGCGGGTGAGCCGCGCACCGCGGCGACGTACTACCTTCACGGCTTCTCGGCCGGTGCGTGGGTGGCGAGCCAGATCGACCAGTACCGCTCCCTCGGTGTGGGACTGAAACCCGACTGGGTCATCCTCGACCCCGAGGGATACCCCGACAACCACTCCGGCCTCGACGCGCCGGGGGGCGCCTCGCCCGCGACGCTACGTCTCTACAGCTCCTACTGGTCGGCGATGCTCTCGGGCTGGGCCCAGGGCATCGCGTCGATCGACCCCTCGCTCAACGCCGGCATCTACGCCACCCAGTCCGAGTACCGCAACTACTCCCTGGCCACTCAGCCGCTCCCCGTCTTCGAGGCCCTGGCCTTCGGCGGCGGCGGCCCGATCCCCGTCCCCGGCGCGAGCGGCAACAACATCCGTGGCTTCATCGCCTTCGGCGCGGTCTGCAACCCCACGTCGACTCTCCAGTCCGAGGAGCAGACGCTGCTCAACGCGCCCTGGGGCGGCCAGTTCAACACGCTGCAGTTCAACGCCGGTGTGTACTGTCCACCGGTCACGCCCTAGGGTGAACACGTGACCGACACCAGCGATACGGGGCGCTCCCACGACCTGCGTGACCGGCTCCGCCAACTGGCCCAGCCACTGGTCGACTCCCTCGACGCGCGGTTACGCGACCAGGTCGACGCCCGGGTCGAGCAGCGCGTCACCGACCTGCTCGCGGCCAAGCTCACCGTGCTCGAGCACGCCATCGCCGACCTGGACCGCTCGGTCGCGCAACTACGAGAGCGTCTGGACCGCCTCGATCACCCCTGATCTTCGGGGCGCGACGCGCGCGCCAGACGGTCACGGCGCACCGCCCAGCGAACCGTCACCGCGATGAGCACCACGAGCGCCGCCACGAACACCGAGAAGACCGCCACGAACACGCCACCACGCTAGAGCGTGTCACACGGCACCACAACAGTGGATCCGTGAACACGGCGCCCCTCACGGTCATCGAGCGACTACGCGGCGGCGCGAACGACCGTCCGCCCGCCGACGCCGCCAGCGCGGCGCGGCTGCGCGCCACCCTCGCCGACGGCGTCGCCCGCGCCGTCGGCGACCACCACAGAGACGAACCGCTGATCGTACGAGCCGGCCAGTTGCGTCGAATAGGGGCGAACGCGGGAACCGCGTCGATCCTCGGCCGAGCGCGCGGAGCCCTGGTCAGCGTTCTCGTACGACTCCTGAGCGTGGACGCGGTCGCGGACCCGTGGGGTGACGCACTCGCCGCCTGGCGAGCGTCGTCGCCCGACGACCCGCTGCTGGAGGCACTCGCACACCTCGACGACGACGAGCGCGCCCGCCTTCGCGCCGACGTCCGCGCCCACGCGGCCACCCTGGGCCACGCGCTCGTCGGCCTCGACCCACGCTGGCTGCCCCGCAGCGGTGTGCGCGCCCGCGTCACCGTAGGCCCCTCGCGCGTCGAGCTGCACGACACCATCGACCTAATGATCGGCGTCAACGGGGCGCTCGCCTCGATCTGCCTGCTCGACGTCACCACCGCGGCGCTCAGCGCGGACGACGATCGCGTCGCGCGCTACCACGCCCTGGTCCAGACCCTGCGCACCTCGCGGGCCCCTCGACGCAGCGCGATCTTCTCGAGTGCCACCGGCGAGTTGCGCGTCCTCGACGTGGACCACGACCTCCTCGCGCGGGCGGCGCGCGACGTCCTCGTCCTGCTGGGTCACCGGGTCGCCCCGTGACCGGTACCGCCCTCATCCAGCGACGTCTCGGCGTCGAGCAGCTGCGCACCCTGGTCACGAGCGCGCCTCTGGAGTCCGCGCAGTTGCACGACGTCCAGCGCGCGTCGTTCGCCCAGCACCTGCGCGACGAGATC
>JAJYNX010000096.1:0-32443 GCA_021786095.1 Actinomycetes bacterium
TGGAGGGTGCGTCGTCGTGGTGACTGGTGAGGTGGCTGACGACGCGGTCAGGGTCGTCGTGGTGGTGCCAGTCGGAGTTGTCGTCGTCGTTGTCGTCGTTGTCGTCGTTGTCGTCGTTGGGGGAACGGTAGTTGGCGTCGGGCGTCTCTTGATGGGCTTTGAAGCGAGCGGCACGAACGACACCGGCAGGTATCGTAGGAATGCGAGCATCTGGTCCTCGAGGGCGAGGGTGTAGACCACGGGCCGGGCGGTATGTGCCTGCAGGCTCGAGGTGTGACGCGAGGTACGGGTAGTTGTGGCTCCGACGGACGTGGGTAGGCCTAGGGACACCGCGAGGAGAGGGGCGGCCGCCAACGCCATGGTGATGGAGCGGTGGGCAAATCTCATGCGGCCACACTACCGGTCGGGTGGTCCGAATTAGGACGCGTCGCGGAATCGTAATCTAAGAATTTCGTTGGTATCTCGTTCCGTGGATGGACCTCATGGTCCGGGTGTGAGATCACCAGCCGACTAGATTTAGGTCATGCAAGGTGGCCGGAAATTGATCGTACGCACCTTGGGCGTTGCGGCCGTGGCAGTGACGGTTGTTGCGGCGGTGACTATCGGAGTCCTCACCGTGGGATCGACCCCACGTGCAACGGGGGCTCTGCTTTCGTCGGCCACAGCCACCACGACGACCACAGTGCCGACCACCCCGACCACCACGACCACGGTGCCGACGACCACGACCACGGTGCCGACCACCACGACCACGGTGCCGACGACCACGACCACGGTGCCGACGACATGGTTATGGCCGTCGGGGGTTAGTTCGGCGATCATGATCCCGCAGTTGTCGGTTTCGGCGACGTCCGCGTATCAGCCTCGCGTGGCGATCGCCAGTCTGACGAAGTTGATGACGACTTGGGTGATCCTGCACCGCCTTCCTCTCGCGTACTCGCAGCGGGGTCCGTGCCTGACAGTGAGCGTCAACGATGTCGCGGCGTACCGCTACGACGTGGCGACGGACCAGTCCAACGCCGCGATCGCTCTCGGTGAGAGGTTGTGCGAGGGTCAGCTACTTCGAGGTCTGCTGGTCCACTCCGCCGGGGATTACGCCGCATTGCTGGTAGAGATGACCGGCCTCTCGACGGCGACGTTCGTGCGTCTGATGAACCGTGATGCCAAGATTCTGGGACTTGATCAGACTCACTACGGCGATATCACGGGCATCGGTTCGCAGGACCTTTCGACGGCGCATGATCAGGCCGTGATGGCGGTTGATCTGATGGCTGCGGAGCCGATCGTGCGCCAGATCGTCGCGCTTCCGCGAGTGGCGTTGCCGGTGGCGGGGGTGCTGTGGTCGTACACGCCCTTCGTCGGGCAGGGTGGTGTGGTGGGCGTGAAGTCGGGCTTCACCGGCTTAGCGGGCGGCTGTGATGTCATGGCAATCAACTTCCGAGTCGGTGCTCACGTGGTGACCACGTACTCGGTGGTGCTGGGTGACCACGGATCGAATCCCATCGTCGGAGCGGGAGAAGATGCGCTGGCGCTGGCCCGAGCCGTTCGTCCCCTGCTGCGAGTTGCGCGTACTTCTACTGGCTCGACGGTCGAGTGGACTGGTTCACGCGACTACCTCGTGGCATCATCGCGGCGCTGATGCGCCACCGCGACGCCGCCTCGGCGGCGGTGCGAGTGGGTCGGTGGCGTCAGCCGGCTGGAGTGCCACGGTGGCGAGTGGCGGTGCGTCGTGTGCTGATGCTCCTCGTAGCGAGTCTGGCACTGACGTCGGTACCGACGTTGTCGAGATCGTCGGCATCGGCATCCGCCGTAGCCACATCGACTGTGATCGCGGTCGCGTCACCGTATCGAGGCTCCCCGGCCCATGGTGGCTTCGCGGTGGTGTCGATGGCCGTTGCTCCAGGGGGGCGCGGTTACTACGTGCTGCGAGCCGATGGTGAGGTCGATGCCTACGGTGCTCCGAACTACGGTTCGGCGACGACGAGCGCGTTGGGTGGCGGGGTGACGGCGACGGGCGTGGCGGTTGACCCCCGTACTGGTGGCTATTGGGTCCTTCTGTCGGACGGTTCGGTGTTTGCGTTCCACGCTCCCTTTCGCGGAGAGGTGCACATTCCATCGGGGGGGTGGGGACAGTACCCAGCGACTGTCGCCATCGCCGCGTTGCCCAACGGGCGAGGCTATGACATTCTTCGTGCGGATGGCCAGGTCGTGTCGTTCGGCGGTGTGACGCACGGCTCGCTCGCCGGTCAGCTGCACTACGGCGCGACGGCACCAGTCGTGGCCGTGGCGCTCGCCGTCGACCCGGTAACACAGGGCTACTGGATTGCGTCATCGAACGGCGCTGTGACCGGCTTTGATGTTCCTGGTCCATCGGCACGTCGTGTCCAGGACGTGGGTGGTGGGGCCGGGGATCCAGTCACGGCGATGGCGGCGCTCGCCGATGGTCTCGGCTACGACGTCGTCACTGCTCGTGGCCAGGTGGTCCAGGGATCCACGAGTGGGGTAGTGCGTTCCCTGGGCGAGACGTTGTCCTCGCCCGGTGCGAGTGTGAGTGCGCTGGCCGTCGACCCGGTGACGGGTGGCTACTACGTGGGACTCGATGCGACCGGCTTCGGGGGGTACGCCAATCCGCTGCGCGGCGTGAATGCCCTCGTACCTCAAGAGATTGACCAGGGGGTCGATTACTGCGGCAGTGGTCCCGTCTACGCGGTCGGGGAGGGCATCGTGGTCAATGTCTACTCGCCGGGATGGCCAAGCGGCGTCTTCATCAGCTACCGACTGGTTAGTGGACCGGCGGTCGGACGATACGTGTACGTTGCCGAGGATGTTACGCCGGAGGTTCACCTCGGCGAACGAGTGGGTGCATCGACGATCGTGGGAGTTGTGCACGACGCCAAGACGTGCATGGAGACGGGGTGGGCGGACCCACCCTCTCGTTTCGCTTTCGCCGCAGGACACAGCCAATTCGACGGACGCAATTCCACGGCGTTTGGCCTGAACTTCAGCGCGCTGCTGGTACGCCTGGGAGCTCGACCAGGACTGCCACAGCCCTACGGCTCGCCTGGGTCGTTGCCAGCCTCGTGGCCGACCTGGTGAAAGGTGACGAGAGTCGCACGCCGAGTCACGGCTAGCTCTCTTTGAGTGGTCGCCGCGCGGTCACTGCCCACCGTTTCGGTCTTCTCCCAGAGGTGCGTCAATCGTCCGAGTCCTCGCCGGACGGCGTCCGCCACGCCAACACCGGGCGAGGGGGTGGTCTCGGTGGCCGACCTGTACTGTTCGCGCGACCTCGTTCGAGTGCTCGATTGCCGAGAGCCGTTGTTACGGCGACCGCAGCGCCTGTGGTGTGTGCGTGGACGTGATGACACCGCTCTCGGTGAGGTGGTCAACGACGTCTGTCGTAGCGAAGGAACTCCTTCGCGTTGTCAGTGGGGGAGATCGTTAAGATGACGTTGACGTGAGGTTTGTGCACCAATGGCGTCGTCGTCGGGGCGGAAGGCGCGACGGAGGTGTGGCGGGATGCTGTAGGACCGATCGAGCCGAGACAACGCTGTGTCGGTGGGGAGGATGAGATGGCGGAGTTGGGTGCGCCGGGTGTGATAGCGGGCGAGACGCGAGAGGCTCGAGGGTTTGCGCGCGTCGCGCCGTGGCCCTTCCTCAGCCTCTCCGCGCTCCTGGCGATCTTGTTTCTCACGTTCCTCGACAACACCGTCGTCAGCGCGGTACTGACGAACGTCCAGTCGGAGCTTCACGCCGGCGTCTCGCAACTGCAGTGGGTCGTCGGCGCGTACGCGCTGACGTTCGCGAGCCTGATGCTCATGGCCGGCTCGTTGGGTGACAACTTCGGACGCAAGCGCGTCATCTTGGTCGGCGTGCTGATCTTCTGTGCCGGGTCGGTGGTGTGCGCCGTGTCGACGAGTGCGTCGGAACTGGTCGTCGGTCGAGTGATTATGGGGGTCGGAGCGGCCGGCTCCGAACCCGGCACGTTGTCCATGATCCGTCACGTCTACCCTCGACGACGGGCGCGGGCACGGGCACTGGGCGCATGGGCGGCTGTGTCGGGTCTGGCGCTCGCCATGGGACCGGTACTGGGTGGGGCGCTGGTGGGCCTGTGGAGCTGGCGCTCCATCTTCTGGTTCAACCTCGTCTTCGGCGTCCTCGCGTTCGTGGTGGCGTTGGTCGCGCTTCCCGAGAGCGTCAATCCCGTGCGTCGGCGAGTGGACGGGGCGGGATTCGTCCTGGGCGCGGTGGCGCTGGGCGCGGCGACGTTCGCGACGATTGCGGGGGAGTCGGCGGGCTACGCCGCTGCGGGCATCATCACCCTGTACATCATCGCCGTGTTGGCGGGCACGCTCTTCGTGGTGCATGAGCGTCGCGTGCCGTCGCCGATGCTCAATCTTCGCTTCTTTCGCAAGCGATCGTTCGTCGGCTCGACCATCGTGGCGTACACGAGCTATTTCTCGGTCTTCTCGATCTTCTTCTTCGTGGCTCTGTACCTGGAGGTCGTGGCGTCGGTGAGCGCCTACGGCCTGGCGGAGGATTTCCTGCCGCTGCTGGGCGGCATGGTCGTGGCGTCGCTGTTCGCGGGGCGCTGGGTCGGTCGAGTGGGTTCACGGGTGCCCCTGATGGTTGGGTGCACCGTCGCTGCCGTGGGCGTTCTCCTCACGGACCTCGTGATCTCGCCGCACGTGGGTCTCTCGTCACTGGGCTGGACGATGGGCATCGCGGGTGTGGGCTTTGGCATCACCGCGGTGCCTGTGAACTCGACCGCCTTGACGGCACTGCCTGGTGAGGACTCGGGCATGGCGGCGTCCACGACGAACACAGCCCGCGAGTTGGGTGCCGTGACGGGGGTAGCCATCCTGGGCTCGATCGTCAACGGCCAGTTGACCGTCAACCTGATGGCGCGCTTGGCGGCCATTGGCATTCCCGTCTCCTACCGCAGCGAGATCATCACGGCCATCACGACCGGGACGATCAACGCGCGCCTGGCCGGCTTGGGAGCGGTCACCAGCGCGGCGGTGCAGGCGATCATCAACAAGGTCGTTGGAGCGGCGTACGGGGCGTTCACCAACGGGTTGCACCTGGCTCTGGAGACGTCGGCCGTGCTACTGCTGCTCTCGGCGGTGCTGGCCTACGCCACCGGGACACGGGAGCGGAGCGCACTCGACGTCGATGATGGCGACTGAGTAACCGGCCGCACGGTAGTGTGGCACGCACCGCGGGTTGCCCCCGCGGGTCGACGATCGCGTGGTTCGACGTGACGGATCGGGATCACGGGATGTGGGAGATGTGGGTGGTGCAACGGTCCGTCGGAGGCGCTCGCCGGGTGCTCGGTGCCCCACGGAGACGACGATGATCGACACCAGGGACCTGACGGCGTTCCTGGTCGCGTCGCTGATCATCATCGTGGTGCCCGGGCCGAGCGTGCTCTTCACGCTGGCGCGCGGCGTGGCGTGGGGACGCACGGTCGCGGTGCTCACAGTTCTCGGCAACAGCACGGGAACGCTCGTGCTGTCCTGGGCGGTCGCGCTCGGCCTGGGGCCGATCCTGTCACGCTCGGCGGGCCTCACCGTCGTGGTGCAGGTGGTAGGTGGCGCCTACCTGGTCGGCCTGGGTGTGAGCGCTCTGCGACATCGGCGGGCGCACGCACTGTCGATGACCGCGCGCGAGGGAGCCCGTCCCCGCGCTCTTCGCGTGGTGCGCCAAGGTTTCACTGTCGGTGTGATGAATCCGAAGTCACTCGTCTTCTTCGCCGCCGTATTCCCGCACTTCGTGAACCGGTCGGCCGGCTCGGTCACCGAACAGTTGTTGGTCTTGGGTGTGGTCTTCAGTGCGATGGCCTTCGTGAGTGATAGCACGTGGGGGGTCATGGCCGGTACGGCGCGCGAGTGGCTGGGCGCCTCTCCGTCACGTCTCGTGGCGCTGCGCACAGCGGGAGGCGGGGTCATGGTGTCGCTCGGGACGATCATCGTGGCGAGCGCCCTGACGTCCTAGACCCGACCCGAATCGACCAGCGATCCGACCCCGGTCTCGCGTTCCTACACTGCTCGGGGCGAGGGAGTGGCGATGAGCATGCACGCAATGGGCGCGGGGCGCGGTGGAGGGGTCGGACTGCGCTCGCTACGTCGCGACCGGAGTCTGCTCGAGCACCGGGTGAAGCCTGGCACCCTGCGGCGCGTCCTCGAGTTCGCACGACCGTACCGGCCGATCCTCATGATCTTCCTCGGGGCGGTCGTGCTCGACGCCATCGTCTCGTCCGTGTCGCCTCTGTTGCTGCGCGCGATCATCGATCGAGGCATCTACGGACACCACGAGGGCCTGATCGTGGTTCTCTCACTGCTGACGGCGGTGCTGGCCCTGGCCGATGCGGGTCTCTCGCTCGCCGAGCGGCGGATCTCGGCGGTCATCGGTGAGGGGCTGATCTACGACCTTCGCGATCGCGTCTACGCGCGAATCCAGGAGATGCCGATCGCGTTCTTCGCCCGGACCCAGACGGGGGCGCTGATCAGTCGGCTCAACAACGACGTCATCGGCGCCCAGCAGGCCTTCACGGACCTCTTCTCCAACGTGGTCGGGAACATCATTCTGGTCGCGATCATCCTCTCGGTGATGCTGTACCTGAGTTGGACGATCACGGTGGTGGCTCTGCTTCTGCTACCGGTGTTCCTGATCCCGGCACGGTTCGTGGGTCGGCGTCTCGGCACACTCTTTCACCGTGGCATGGAACTGAACGCCGAGATGAACATGGTGATGTCCGAGCGATTCAACGTCGCGGGCGCCATGGTCGTGAAGCTGTTCGGCCGTCCGCACGACGAACTGTCGACTTTCGAGAACCGCGCCGGACAGGTTCGCGATATGGGCGTGCGTCAGGCGACCTACCAGCGATTCTTCTTCGTCGCCCTGTCCCTGACCGCGTCGCTCGCCACGGCGTTCGCCTACGGGTTTGGGGGCGTGGAGGCGCTGCACGGGACCCTGGCTGTCGGCACCGTGGTAGCGCTGACGGCCTATCTCGGACGGCTCTACGGTCCCCTGACCCAACTATCCAACCTCAACATCGACTACATGTCGGCGATCGTCAGCTTCGAGCGGCTCTTCGAGGTCCTCGATCTGGAACCGATGATTCGCGAACGCGAGGGGGCGCGGGAAGTCCCGGATGGTCCGGTGGCGCTGCGCGTCGACCACGTGTCCTTCTCCTACCCGGGAGCCGATGAGGTGTCGCTGGCGTCCCTGGAGGCGGTGGCGGTTCTCGACGACACGCCGCGTACGCCGGTGTTGCACGACGTCTCCTTCACCGTGCCTCCGGGAACGATGACGGCGCTGGTCGGTCCGAGTGGGGCGGGCAAGACCACGCTGTCGATGCTCGTGTCGCGGCTGTACGACGTCGACGAGGGTTCGATCACCCTGAATGGGGTGGACCTGCGTGACGTGACGATGTCGTCGCTGCACGACACCGTGGGCGTCGTGACCCAGGACGCGCACCTGTTCCACGACACGCTGCGGGCCAACTTGGCGTTCGCCAAACCCGACGCCACCGATCACGAGCTCGAGATGGCCCTGCGGTCCGCGCAGATCTGGCCCCTCGTTGCCAGTTTGCCCCTCGGGCTCGACACGGTCGTGGGCGAGCGGGGTTACCGTCTGTCAGGAGGCGAGAAGCAACGTGTGGCCATCGCCCGACTCCTGCTCAAGGCGCCGCGGGTCGTCGTGCTCGACGAGGCGACGGCGCACCTGGACGCGGAGAGCGAGGCGGCCGTCCAGCGCGCGCTCGACGCGACGATGTCGTCACGCACGTCGCTCGTGATCGCGCACCGACTCTCGACGGTCCGCAACGCCGATCAGATTCTGGTGATGAATGACGGTCGAATCGTCCAGCGAGGCACGCACGACGAACTCCTGGCCGCGGGGGGGCTGTACCACGATCTCTATCAGACGCAGTTTGCCCACCAGGCATCAACCCATCGCGTGGGCGCCGCCGTCGACGTAGACGATCGAGCCGCTGGTCTGGCGTAGGAGCGGGGACAGCAGAGCGATGGCGGTGTCGGCGACCGCACTGGGGTCGTGGACGTCCCAGCCCAGCGGCGCGCGCTCATCCCACGAGTCTTCGAAGATCGCAAAGCCCGGGATCGACTTCGCCGCGACCGTGCGGATCGGTCCGGCGGCCACCATGTTGACGCGAATGTGATCACCGCCGACTTCGCGAGCCAGGTAGCGGCCCAGCGACTCCAGCCCCGCTTTCATCACCCCCATCCAGTCGTACATGGGGTAGGCCCGAGTCCCGTCGAAGTCGAGGGCGATCACGGAAGCGCCACCGAGGGCGGTGCTCTCGCTCAACAGGGGTCGAAAAGCACCCACGAGGGCGGCGAGGGAGTAGGTGGAGATGTGCATCGCGGTGGCCACGTCCTCGAAGGGAGCAGTGAACATGCCGCCACCCAGGCAGGTCGGTGGGGCGTAGCCGATGGCGTGCACCAGGCCGTCGAGGCGCCCAAATCGGCGTCGTACCTCGTCAACCGCCGCCGCCACCTCGTCAGGTTTGGTCACGTCGAGCTCGATGATGTCGCCGACCTCGCCGAGGCGCCGCGCGGTACGCCTCGTCAACGAGGTACCACGCCCGGCTCCCGACAGGGCGACCGTGGCTCCCTCCTCCAGCGCTCGCCGGGCGATGGAGAACGCCAGTGAATCCTCGGTCAGCACGCCAGTGATCAGGAGACGGTGATCGGTGAGCAGAGCCATCTTGTTAGCGTAGTTCTCGACACTGAGCGCATCGGGGACGACAATGAGCACGATCGGCATCATCGGGGGCACCGGACCAGCGGGCCGGGGGCTCGCCGTGCGACTGGCGCACGCGGGTCACCACGTGATCGTGGGGTCACGCGACGCCGATCGGGCGCAGGCGGTCGTGACGCAGCTCGACCCGCGTGGGGCAGGCACCATCCGGGGTGCCACCAACGACGTGGCCGCCGCGGGCGATGTGGTCGTGGTCGCCACCCCATGGGAGTCCGCGATCGCCACGGCGCGCGCCCTGCGCGACACCCTCGCGGGGCGCACGGTGGTATCCATGGTCAACGCACTGTCGCGCGAGGGGCGCGAGTTGGTCCCCTACGCGCCACCACGCGGATCGATGGCCGCGGAACTGGCGGCCACGCTGCCCACGAGCGCGGTGGTGGGTGCGTTTCACCACCTGCCGGCGGCACTGATGGAGGACTTGGACAGTGGCCTGGACGCCGACGTCGTGGTGGTCGGCGACGACGAGGGCGCCGTGGCGCGGGTGGCGAGCCTGATCGACGAGGTGGCGGGACTGCACGCCGTCGTCGCCGGTTCGCTCTCGTTGGCCGGGGCGGTGGAGGCGTTCACGGCGGTGTGCATCTCGGTGAACATTCGTCACCGCGTCCACAGCTACGTTCGCCTCGCTGGATTGTCGCGATGATTCGCCTCTACGACACCGCGCGTCGCGGCGTGTACGAGATGTCACCGGGGCCGGTGGTGACGCTCTACAGCTGCGGCGTGACGCCCTACGACTCCGCTCACCTGGGACACGCGTACGTCTACTTGACCTTTGACGTGTTGCAGCGTCGGCTTCGCGACGCCGGCTACGACACGCGATGCGTGCGCAACGTCACCGACGTCGATGATGACATTCTTCGACGCGCGCGCGAGGTGGGTGTGCACTACCTCGATCTCGCGGCGCAGGAAATGGCCAAGTTCGATCGCGACATGGCACATCTCAATCTTGTGCCGTGCTACAGCGAGCCTCGCGCGACGGGCGCCATCGCGGAGATCTTGACGTTGATCGGGAGGACCTTCGACCAGGGCATCGCGTACGAGGTGGACGGTTTCGTGTACTTCGAGGTCGCGAAGTTCCCGCGCTTCGGCCAGGTGAGCCACGATTCGCGCTCGACCATGGTGGAGTTGGCCGCGCAGCACGGCGGGAACCCCGATGACCCGCGTAAGCGAGATCCACTGGACTTCGTCCTGTGGCAGCCGTCGCTGGACGACGAGCCGTCGTGGGAGTCGCGATGGGGCGCCGGACGCCCCGGCTGGCACATCGAGTGCTCGGCGCTGGCGCTGCGCGACCTGGGCGAGACACTGGACGTGCACGGGGGAGGGCGCGACCTGGTGTTCCCCCACCACGAGTGTGAGGCGGCGCAGAGCGAGGCGGTGACGGGTGCGCCGTTCGTGAAGCATTGGCTGCACGTGGGGTTAGTGGGCCTGAACGGGACCAAGATGTCGAAGTCGCTGGGCAACCTGGTGTTCGTCGCGGACCTGGTCGACCGAGTCGAACCGGCGGCGGTGCGTCTCGCGCTGCTGGGTCAGCACTATCGCCACGACTGGGAGTGGCGTGACGAGCTGCTGGCCGAGGCGCAGTCGCGACTGGCGACGTGGCGCTCGAGCCAGTGTCAGAGCCCGAGCCGGTCGGTGCTCGACGAGGTACGAGCCGCGCTCGATGACGACCTCGACACCCCGTCGGCGCTTCGGGCCATCGACGAGGCGGCCGACGCCGGCTTCAACGTCACCGAGGCGGCCACACTGCTCGGGGTTACGCTGTAGAGAAAAAAGCGGAAGGTCGTCATGCCCGATATCGAGGTACTCCTCCCGGACGGGAGTGCGCGTACGCTGCCCGAGGGCTCCACCGCGCACGACCTCGCGGCGTCGATCGGACCACGGCTCGCGGCCGATGCGCTCGCGGCGATGGTCGACGGCGTCCCACGTGATCTGAACACGCCCCTGCACACTGGGTCACGCGTCTCGATTGTCACGCCGGCCAGTGACGAGGGCCGCGATATCTTGCGCCACTCGACGGCGCACGTACTGGCCCAGGCGGTCACTCGGTTGTGGCCGGGTGCGAAGTACGCGATCGGCCCGACGATCCGCGACGGCTTCTACTACGACTTCGCCCTGCCGGGGGGTGCGCACTTCAGCGACGATGACCTGGCGCGGATCGAGGAGATGATGCGCGTCATCATCGGCGAGGATCAGCCGTTCGTGCGTCACGAGCACTCGATCGACGATGCACTCGGGCTCTTTCGCGACCAGCCGTACAAGCTCGAGATCATCGAGGCCGTGCGTCGCGGGGAGGCGGACGACGAGCTCGACGATGTCGGTGACGCGACTGCGGTGTCGACCTACGAGAACTCCCCCTCGTTTCGAGACCTGTGCCGTGGCCCGCACGTGCCGTCCACAGGACGGCTCGGACACTTCGCGTTGACGCGGGTGGCCGGCGCCTACTGGCGCGGGGATGAGCACAACGAGCAACTGCAGCGGATCTACGGGACCGCATTCGAGTCTGACGACGCGCTGGCCGCGCACCTGCACCAACTGGCCGAGGCGGAGCGGCGCGACCATCGTCGCCTGGGCCAGGAACTCGACCTGTTCTCCTTCCCGGGGGAGTTGGGCCCCGGGTTGGCCATCTTTCATCCCAAGGGCGGCACGATGCGTCGGGTCATGGAGGAGTACTCGCGGGCTCGCCACGTGGCGGGTGACTACGAGTTCGTCTACTCGCCCCACATCACGAAGGCGGATCTGTTCGAGACGTCCGGACACCTGCAGTGGTTCGCGGAGGGCATGTACCCGCCGATGGAGCTCGACGAGGGCCAGCGGTACTACCTCAAGCCCATGAACTGCCCGTTTCACGTTCTGATCTTCAAGTCACGTCAGCGCAGCTACCGAGAGCTACCACTGCGCCTGTTCGAATTCGGGTCGGTCTACCGCTACGAGAAGTCGGGGGTGGTGCACGGACTCACGCGCGTGCGCGGAATGACCCAGGACGACGCTCACATCTTCTGCACCCGTGAGCAGATGGGTGAGGAGTTGTCCAATCTGTTGACGTTCGTCTTGAATCTGTTGCGCGACTTTGGCCTGCGGGAGTTCTACCTCGAGTTGTCGACGCGACCGCCGGGCAAGGCGGTCGGTACCGACGAAGAGTGGGCGGAGGCCGAAGCGACGCTGGCGAGCGTGGCCGAGGCGGCGGGTCTCGCGCTGGTGCGCGACGAGGGCGGCGGCGCGTTCTACGGTCCGAAGATCTCGGTCCAGGTCGGCGACGCCATCGGACGAACGCACCAACTCTCGACGATTCAGCTCGACTTCCAGACGCCACAGCGTTTCGACGCCACCTTCGTGGGTGCCGACAACGCGCGCCAGCGCCCGATCATGATCCACCGAGCACTCTTTGGTTCGGTGGAACGGATGATGGCGATCCTGATCGAGCACTACGCCGGTGCCATGCCCACCTGGCTGAGCCCCGATCAGGTCCGCGTACTCGGCGTGCGCGACGCGCACGACGAGTACGCCCGCGAGGTGGTGCGAGTCCTGCGTGCGGACGGGGTGCGCGCGAGTGTCGAAGCCGCGGACGAGCCGCTCGGCGCGCGGATTCGACGCGCGAAGATGGAGAAGATCCCCTACGTCGTCGTTGTGGGCGACCAGGACGTGAGTGCACGCAGCGTCGGCGTCAACGCACGGGGGTCGAACGACCCCGAGCGCGGGGTGCCCCTGGACGACTTCCGTCGTCGGCTCCTCGATCAGATCGCCGCCCACGGATCGCCCGAGGACGACTAGTGCCGCTTGATCGCTTCTCGGCGGCGTGGCGCGAGCAGTACGTGACCGACGCCAGCGGTGGCGCCGTCGAGTCGGGAGGGTGTGTCTTCTGTGCGCTGGCGCAGCTGGAGCCCGACGAGTCGACGGGCGTGTTGTGGCGCGGCGACCACACCTTCGTAGTGCTGAACGCCTTTCCCTACGGATCGGGTCACCTGCTCGTGTTGCCGATTCGTCACGTGGCCAAGCTCCAGGAGCTGGCGGAGCCCGAGCACCTGGAGTTCTTCGGGGCCGTGCGCCGCGTCGTCGTGGCCCTCGAGGGGGCCTACCAGCCCGACGGGATGAACGTGGGCTTCAACCTGGGTCAGGCTGGCGGCGCCGGAATCCCCCAGCACCTGCACGGCCACGTCTTACCTCGATGGCTGGGCGACACCAACTTCATGACCACCATCGGCGAGACGCGAGTTTTGCCTGAATCACTGGGCTCGACGTGGCGCAAGGTCCACGCCGCGCTCGAATCCTGACCCGGGGGGTCCGGACCGTTTAGACTCGTTCGAGACAGCCGGAGGCTCAGTGTTCGACGGAAAGTTTCGTGCAGGTTTAGATCAGACGACCGCGCCCGTGGGCCGCAAGTTGGTGGCGATGGGGATTTCCGCCGACGTCCTCACCGGATCGGGACTGGTGTTCGCCTGCGCCACCGGTTGGTTCATCGCGATGGGCTACCACGCGGTGGCGATCATCCTGCTCACGCTCACCGGGTTCCACGACATGCTGGACGGGGCGGTGGCCAAGGCGTCGCACCGAGCGAGCCAGCGCGGCAGCTTCTTCGACTCGGTGGTGGACCGCGTCTCGGACGCGGTGCTGCTCGGGGGCGTGGCGTACTGGATCACGGCTCACCACCACGGACAACTGGTTCTCCTACCGTTCGCGATCTTGACCACCACGTTCATGATCTCCTACCAGCGCTCCAAGGCGGAGAGCCTGGGTCTGTCCGCCAAGGGGGGGCTGATGGAGCGCGCGGAGCGGATGATTCTGCTGGGGGTCGGTCTCCTCTCCTCCGCGATCTTCATCCCGGTTCTGTGGCTCATGCTGGTCCTGACCGCGATGACCGCGCTGGGGCGCTTCCGTCGGGTGTGGCAGGTGGCCGCGCGCCCGGCGCCCGCGCCGGTGGTCCACCGCTACGTGCACCACGCGGGGCGCCTGCGCCGTAGCGTCACGCGCGCGTCACGTCACTGAGCGTGGCCGGACGGCTGCGCGTCATCGCGTATCGGTCGCTCGCTGCCGTACTCGAGCGGCTCCCCGAGCGCCTCGACGTGGCGCTGGCACGCCGAGCGGCGCGCTGGACGGGGCGACCCGGGAGTGACGTGCGTCGGGCGCTGCGAGAGAACCTGTCGACGGTGATCGGGGCTGAGCGGTCGGCACGCGACGAGCGCCTCGTCGAGCGCCTGGCGTCGCGCGCGATGGCCAGTTACGGGCAGTACTGGGCCGAAAGCGCAAAGCTGCCGGCGCTGGCCCCGACGGTCATCACGACGCGTTTCGTCATCAGTGAGGGTCGCCACTACCTCGACGAGGCGAAGGCCTCCGGACGCGGGCTCATCGTCGCGTTGCCCCACATCGGTAGCTGGGAGTGGGGTGGGGCCCTCCTCGCACAGGTGGGGATGCCGATGACGGCGGTCGCCGAGGCGCTCGACCCCCCTGAACTGTTCGAGTGGTTCGTGGCCAAGCGCGAGGCGATCGGCATCTCGGTGGTGGCGCTCGGCGACGGCGCGGGCCCAGCATTGCTCGAGACGCTGCGCGCCGGTGGTGTCGTGGGGTTGGTGTGCGACCGCGACATCCAGGGCAACGGTGTCGGGGCCACGTTTTTCGGCGCGCGCGTGACCCTGCCGGCCGGGCCGGCGACGTTGGCCCTGCGCACCGGCGCGACGCTGGTCGCCGCAGCGTGCTACGCCGGTCCCGGACGCGACCATCACGCGGTGGTGTTGCGTCCGATACCCGCCCTGCGCCAGGGTCGGCTGCGCGACGACGTCGCCCGTGTCACCCAGTTGGTGGCCAATGATCTGGAGGCGCTCATTCGCCGCGCCCCCGAGCAGTGGCACGTGCTCGAGCCGCGGTTCCGCGCGTGACGCGCGTTGCGCTGGTGTCGCCCTACGCGCTGAGTGTGTTCGGGGGAGTCCAGGAGCAGGTGTTGTCCATGAGTCGAGAGCTCGCGCGGCGCGGTGCGACGGTTCTGGTGGTCGCGCCCGACCGGGCCGACCTGAGCGCCCAGGACACGCCCGCGCGGGTCGAGCGGCTGGGCCGGCGTTGGTCGGTGCCGGCCAACGGTTCACGTGCCCCCCTCGCGCTCTCGCCGCTGGCCGCGCGTCACGCACGCGAGGTGCTGCGCGGGTTCCGCCCCGACGTCGTGCACTTCCACGAGCCCTTCGCGCCCCTGCTGGGGTGGGGCGTGCTGCACGCGCACGAGCAGGCTGCGGTGGCCACCTTCCACCGCAGCGGCGACGGCCCGGCGCTACGACTCACGCGTCCGGTGCTGGCGCGCCTCGCGCTCGGCGTGGACGTTGCTGCCGCGGTGAGCCCGGCGGCGGCCGAGACGGTGGAGTCGTTCGTCCCCCTGCACCCGGTGGTGCTCTACAACGGCTTCGAGGTCGAACGATTCGTCGAGGTTCCCCGCGAGTTGCCTGACACCGTGACGGTGCTGTGTCTGGGACGCCTCGAGGAGCGCAAGGGGGTGGCCACCGTGGTGGACGCGGTGCGCCGCCATAACGACCGCGCCGGCGACCGGTGGCAGCTGGTGGTGGTGGGCGACGGGCCCCAGAGGGGTGCGCTCGAGGCGCGCGCGGGCCACGACGACGCCATCTCGTTCGTCGGCGCGGTGGATGACGCCGCGAAGCGAGCGTGGCTTCGCCGCGCCAGCGTGGTGGTGGCCGGCGCCACCCACGGTGAGAGCTTTGGGCTGGTGATCCTCGAGGCGATGGCGAGTGAGGTACCGGTGGTGGCGAGCGACATCCCGGGCTACCGTGAGGCGGCGGCGGGCTTTGCGACGCTCTTTGCACCCGGCGACGCCGACAGCCTCGAGCGGGCGGTGGTCACGGCCCTGGCGACTGACTCGGCGGACCGGCTGGCGGCGGCTCGCTCACATGCTCGCGCCTGGTCGATGGCGAGCCTGGTCGATCGCTACGAGGATCTCTACGATCGCGCTCGCGGGATCTTTCGGGCGACGCGGTAGCCTGACATTGTGGCTACCAAGCAGCGATCGCGATCACGGCGTTCGACGTCGTCGCGCTCGAGCGCGCCGTACGTGGCGCCAGTACTCGACCCTACCTGGGAGAACCCCTACGCACCGTCGGCGCGCGAGCGGGCCGTACACCAGGCGGCGCTGCGTCGCTTCGCGCGGCGTCGCCAGTTGCCCCTGAGCGTGGCGGTGGGAGTGGTCGTCGTCGCGCTGGTGGCCCTCGTTGTGGTCTCGCCCTGGTCGATCCTCGGCGCCGTGGTCGTGGCTGGCCTGTACGCCTGGTACCTCCATCGCTACCTGCGTGACTTCGAAAGCCGTGGCCTAGCCCTGGAAAAGGTCCTGCGTAGCTCGTTCACCCTGACCGGCACGCCCCACGACGTGGCGCGCCTCGCCACCGTGGTCGATCGGCTGTCGGCGACCTTCGGGGTCGACGGTGTGACCCCGTACATCGTGGCCGACGCCGGATACAACGCCGCACTGGTTCCGGGGGTTGATGGTTTTTCGCTCTTCGTCACCGACGCGCTGATGAGGGACTTCGAGTTGATCGAGTTGGAGGCCGTGGTGGCCCACTGCCTCGCGCGCCAGCGCGTCGGCGCGCTCGGCCGCCAGGCCGTGGCCGCGGCGCTGGCCCTGCCCGCGGGGGTAGCCCGTCCGCTGGCAGGCGACGATCTGGCGTATCGCGCGGACGAGGTCGCCGCGGCCGCGATTCGCTACCCGTTGGGTCTCGCCGCGGCCCTACGGCGCTGCGCGACGCAGTCCCCGCCCAGTGATTCGTTTCTTCGCGATCGTCGCTACGAGTCGTGGCGCTGGGTCTTCTTCAACGTGGCGGCGCAGAGCGACGCGACCGAGGTGGGCGGGCTCGACGACCCACTCGTGCGGGCGCGAGCTCTGGAGGAGTGGTGAGAGAAGCCCGGTAGGCTGATGTCATGAGTGCATTACACGGTGAGTCAACGGTGGGCTCCGCGCTGGTCAAGCGCGGACTGGCGGATATGTTGCGCGGCGGGGTGATCATGGACGTGGTCAACCCCGAGCAGGCGAAGATCGCCGAGGACGCTGGCGCCGTCGCGGTGATGGCACTGGAGCGAGTCCCGTCGGACATTCGCCGCGACGGGGGCGTGGCGCGGATGAGCGACCCCCAGATGATCAAGGACATTCAGGCCACGGTGACGATCCCCGTGATGGCCAAGGCCCGCATCGGGCACTTCGCGGAGGCCCAGATTCTTCAGGCGCTGGACGTCGACTACATCGACGAGTCCGAGGTTTTGACGCCAGCGGACGAGGAGAACCACATCGACAAGTGGGGCTTCACCGTGCCCTTCGTCTGCGGCGCCACAAACCTGGGCGAGGCCCTGCGCCGCATTGGTGAGGGTGCGTGCCTGATCCGCTCGAAGGGCGAGGCAGGAACGGGCAACGTCGTCGAAGCGGTGCGCCACCTGCGGACGATCAACGCGCAGATGCGCCGCCTGGCGAGCGCCGACGCGGCGGAGCTGTTCGCGCTGGCCAAGGATCTGCAGGCACCCCTGCCGCTAGTCCTAGAGGTCGCCGAGACGGGCCACCTGCCCGTACCGCTCTTCTGCGCCGGCGGGATCTCGACACCCGCTGACGCGTCGCTCGTTCTGCAGTTGGGGGCGGAGGCGGTCTTCGTGGGCTCGGGGATCTTCAAGAGTGAGGACCCGGTGCGCATGGCCAACGCCATCGTGGAGGCGACGACGCACTTCGCGGACGCCGCGGTCGTGGCGAAGGTGTCGACCGGCCTGGGTAGCGCGATGCGCGGGGCGGAGACGGCAACACTGGAGACGCGGCTCGCCGAGCGCGGCTGGTAGTGCGCGTCGGCGTACTGGCCCTGCAGGGCGACGTGCGCGAGCACGTCTCGATGCTGGCGTCGCTCGGCGTAGCGGCACCGCTCGTGCAGCAGCCCGGTCAGCTCGACGGCCTGGACGGTCTGATCATGCCCGGCGGCGAGTCCACCGCGATCGCACACCTGCTGGAGACGTCGGGACTGCGTGAGCCCTTAGCCGAGCGACTGGCTCAGGGGCTGGCGGTCCTGGGCACGTGTGCGGGTCTGATCCTTCTGAGTACGACGGTGACCGATGGGCGGTCCGATCAGTGGAGTTACGCGGCCCTGGACGTGGCCGTGCGCCGCAACGGCTACGGGCGCCAGCGGGCGAGTTTTGAGACCGAACTGGACGTGGTCGGGGTGGGACGGGTGCCGGGGGTGTTCATCCGCGCGCCCCGAGTCGAGTCCACCGGGCAGAACGTCCAGGTGCTGGCCGAGCACGACCACGGCGATGGTCCCTGCCCGGTGCTCGTGCGCCAGGGGGCCGTGTGGGGTGCGTCCTTTCACCCCGAGCTGACGGGGGACTCGCGCATCCATCGTCTCTTTGTGGATTCGATCTGATTTCTCGCTAGCATTGCTACGCCCTGCGGGGCAGGAGGAACTATGTCCGGCCATTCGAAGTGGGCAACGACGAAGCACCGTAAGGGCGCCAAGGACAGTGCACGCGCCAAGGTGTTCGCCAAGCTGATTCGCCAGGTGGAGGTCGCGGCTCGCGAGGGCGGGGGCGACCCCGCGTCCAACGCGAGTCTGCGCACGATGTTCCAGAAGGCGCGCGAGGCGTCGGTGCCCATCGACACAATCGAGCGGGCGATCAAGCGTGGTACCGGGGAACTCGAGGGGGCGCGCTACGAGGCCGTGACCTACGAGGGCTACGCCCCGGGGGGCATCGCGGTCATCGTTGAGACGTTGACGGACAATCGCAACCGCACCAGCGCCGAGATCAAGCACTTGTTCGCGAAGAACGGGGGCTCGATCGCCGAGCCGGGAGCCGTGGCGTGGCAGTTCGAGCGCAAGGGCGTGATCGAGGTTCGCGGGCCGCTCGACGAGGACCGTCTGTTGGAGTGGGTGCTCGAGGCGGGTGGCGAGAACTTCGAGGAGTCCGGCGCCAACTATGTCGTCACCACCGACCCCACGGCTCTCGGTAGGGTGCGCGACGCTCTCGAGGCCTTCGGCTTGACGATCGTCAGTGCCGAACTCACCTTGGTGGCCCAGAACGAGATTCCCGTCACCGACGAAGGCGAGGCGAAGAAGGTCCTACGGCTCATGGATGCGCTGGATGACCACGACGACGTCCAGAACGTGTTCGTGAACGCCGACTTTCCCGACGAGGTCTTGGCGGCGTTCGAGGGATAAGCCGTCGCCCGCGCGGGTGTCGAGGTAGTATCGAACGTATGTTCGTACTTGGTGTCGATCCCGGACTGACGCGCTGCGGGTTCGGGCTCGTCGAGGGATCGCTCGAGGACGCCGAGCGCTTTCAGGCGCGACGCGCGGGCGTTCTCGCCACTGACCCGGGCCAACCGGTGGAACAGCGCCTCGCCACCCTGCTGGTCGACTTGAGTTCGCTGCTGTCCGAGACGCGACCCGATGCGGTGGTGGTTGAGCGTGTCTTCTTCCAGCGAAACGCGCGCACGGCCATCTCGGTGGCTCAGGCGAGTGGCGTCGCGGTGGCCCTGGCCGGTTCGCGTGCGATGATCGTGCGCCAGTTCACCGCCCAGGAGGTGAAGTTGGCGGTGACCGGATACGGGGCGGCGAGCAAGAGCCAGGTGCAGGGCATGGTCGCGCGCCTGTGCGGTCTCGCCGACGTGCCTCGGCCCGCGGACGCCGCCGACGCACTGGGCCTGGCGATCACCTACTTCGTCACGGCGCGCACCGAACGACGTTTGGCCGCGGGACGCCCGTCGTGATCGGGTGGCTGAGCGGGCGGGTCGTGCACCAGCGCGCCGACGGAACGGTGGTGCTTGACGTCAATGGGGTGGGCTACGAGGTGCGCGTCGCCGCGGTGGAGGTGTTGGCGCCGGGTGTCGTCGCAGAACTCTTCGTCGAGACCGTCGTGCGCGACGACGCGATCACTCTGTACGGGTTCGCGCGGACCGAGGAGCGCGACCTCTTTACCCTGCTCATGGCGACACCCGGCGTGGGTCCCTCGACGGCCCTGGCCGCACTGCGCACGATGACCCACGACGAGTTGATCAGCGCCATTGACGATGGTGACGTGCGGCGTCTGTCGAGCGTCCCGGGGATCGGCACGAAGACGGCCAGCCGTATCGTGCTGGAGCTGCGGGGCAAGGTGACCGCGACCCCGGAGGTGGTCGCCCCCCTCGCCACTCCGCTGAGCGGCGCCGTCGGCGAGGCTCTGCGCACACTGGGCTACAGCGCGAACGAGATCCACGCTGCGCTCAACGGCGTCACGTTACCCGAGGATGAGAGCGAGGCGCTACGCGTCGCCTTGGCCCGGGTGCGCCGCGCATGACGCGCCGCGAGAGCGACCTCGCGCCGAGCGGCGACGTCGCGGGCGACGACGTCGGGCTCGTCACGCCGATCGCGGACGATGGCGAGCGCCGCGCCGAGGTTTCGCTGCGGCCATCCTCGCTGTCGTCCTTCGTCGGTCAGCGCGAGCTGGTGAGCCACCTCGACATCGTGCTGCGCTCGGCACGTGCCCGCGGCCAGGTCTGTGACCACCTGCTCTTCGCGGGGCCGCCAGGACTGGGCAAGACGTCACTGGCCGCGATCGTCGCCCACGAGATGGACGCCGCGCTGCGCGTGACCTCGGGCCCGGTGCTCGCTCGCCCCGGTGACCTTGTGGCGCTCCTCAGCGATCTGCGCGATGGCGAGGTGCTCTTCATCGACGAGATCCACCGGCTGGGGCGGGCCGTGGAGGAGGTCCTCTACCCGGCGATGGAGGACCGTCGATTGGACGTGATGATCGGGCGTGGCCCATCGGCGCGTGCGATCCGCCTCGACCTGGGGGCGTTCACGCTCATCGGTGCGACGACTCGGACCGGATTGGTGGCCGCGCCGCTGCGTGATCGATTCGGCTTCGTGGGCCAGTTGGACCTGTACGACGCGCAGGAGTTGTCGGTGATCGTCACGAGGTCGGCCTCACTCTTGGGGGTGACCATCGTCGAGGACGCCGCCCGGGTCATCGCGGGACGCAGTCGGGGCACGCCGCGCATTGCGAACCGACTTCTGCGTCGGGTGCGGGACTTCGCGGCGGTGCGCGAGGAGCCGGTGGTGGACGGAGCCGTGGCCGCCGCGGCGCTCGATCTGTTCGGTGTGGACGAGGTGGGTCTGGACAAGATTGACCGGCGAATCCTGGGTCTGCTGTGCGGCCCGTTCTCGGGTCAGCCGGTGGGTCTGGTGACCCTGGCCCACGCCTGCGGGGAGGAGCCCGCGACCATCGAGGACGCCTACGAGCCGTACCTGCTGCGCGAGGGGTTCCTGGTGCGTACCCCGCGGGGGCGCCTGGCGACGGAGCGGGGGTACCGCCACGTCGGGCGCACACCGCCCGGCGGCGGGCTGGTCTAGCCGAGCGTCGCGGACCGACTAGGGTTTCGGTGGTCTATTGACGGAGGATTCCCACATGTTCGCAGCCTCGAGCGGTAGCTCGTCGTCGATCCTGATCATCTACGTGGTGGTGTTCGCCGCGCTCTACTTCCTGTACCTGCGGCCGCGCTCGAAGAAGCAGAAGGCCGCGCGCACCGCGGCGCGCAAGGTCGAAGTGGGTGACCGCGCTCAGACCATCGGCGGCTTCGTGGGCACCGTGATCTCCCAGAACGATGAGCTGATCACGCTGCGCAGCGCGAGCGGCGTGGAGCTCGACTTCGTGCCCTCGGCGATCGCACGGCGATTCGACCCGGTCGTACCGGAGTCTCGCGACGACGACGAGCACCCTGGCGACGGGGCCGCGGACGGCGACGGGGCCGCCGACGGTAATCAGCAGTAATGGCGACACCGGTCGGATCGCGTCGATCGCTGATCGTCAGCCTGGCGCTGACGATCGTGATCTCGATTGGGGCGCTGGTGACGACGCTCTCGATGGGGTGGGGCCCCAAGTTGGGCCTCGACCTCGCCGGGGGCTTGTCGGTGGTCTACAAGCCGGCAACCACGGCGAGTAACGCCGACATGCAAGAGGTGGTGACCATCCTGAACAACCGGGTTAACGGACTCGGTGTCTCGGGGGCCCAGGTGAATCTGCAGGGCAAGGACGTGGTCGTGAGCGTGCCGGGCGTCACGGATGCGCGCCAGGTGCTCGCGACCATCGGCCAAACGGCGCAGCTCCTCTTCCGCCCGGTGCTGTGCCAGGTCGCTCCGCCGTCCAAGACGGCCCACGCGGTCAAGACCATCCCGCCCTGCGCCAGCCAGTACGTGTTGAGCGCCACGAATTTGAACGTGCAGCCCGCGCCGAACACGGTGGCGGGCTTCACCATGAACAACATTCCCGCGGACCCCGCCTACTCCTCGATCGCCACGACGACGCCGGCTCAGGACACGGCCAACAAGGACGTCATCTTGCCCGTGCTGGGTAGTCGCGGCGTGCGCTACCTGCTGGGCCCGGCACAGATGACGGGACAGTCCATCGGCAAGGCCTTCGCCCAGCAAGACACCGCCGGCGCGTGGGTCGTCAACTACACCCTGACGTCATCGGGCAGCCCGCTGTGGGACTCGGTGGCTCGCGCGAACTTCCACCGGCTGGTCGCCATCGAACTCGACGGCGTGGTGCAGTCCGCGCCGGTGATCCAGCCGACGAACTCGTCGCCGGCGAGCTTCGGGGGGTCCGGCCAGATCTCCGGCTCCTTCACCGAGGCGTCGGCGAAGAACCTGGCCCTGGCCATGCAGTTCGGTGCCCTGCCCGTGCGGCTGGTGGCGCTGACCACCCAGACCGTGTCGCCGACTCTGGGCCACAGCGCGCTGGTGGCCGGCCTCGGGGCGGGCCTGGTCGGCCTGGCGCTCGTGCTTCTCTACACCATCATCTACTACCGACTGCTGGGCCTGGTCATCGTGCTGGGCCTCGGTGTCACCGGGGCGCTGTTGTGGGCGATCATCTCGGCGCTGGGCCACACCGCACTGGCCCCGAGCTTCACGTTGGCCGGCGTGACCGGTCTGATCGTCTCCATCGGCATCACGGTGGACAGTTACGTCGTGTACTTCGAACGATTGAAGGACGAGACGCGGGCGGGTCGCTCGATTCGCACCTCGGTGGATCGGGGCTTTCGCTCGGCCTGGCGCACGGTGCTCGCGGCCGACACCGTGAGCCTGCTCGCGGCGGTCCTGCTCTATCTGATCGCCGTGGGCGACGTGCGCGGCTTCGCGTTCTTCCTCGGACTGTCGACGATCATGGACATCCTCATCACGTGGTACTTCACGCGTCCGCTCGTCGTGCTGTTGGGCCGGCGCCACGCGGGAGGTACCTCCGCACTGTCGATGGCGGCTGGCCTGGTGGCGGGAGGCACACATGAGTGACAACGACGTCGTCGTCGAGTCCGCTGCGGAGGCGCGCCACTACGGACGCCTGGGACGGCTCTACCGCGGCCTCACCACCGTCGACTTCGTGGGCCGCAAGCGCACCTGGTTCACGATCTCGCTGGTCATCATCGTCCTCGGCATGGGGTCGCTCGCCCTGCGGGGATTCAATCTGGGAATCGACTTTCGCGGTGGCAGCTCGTGGGAGGTGCTGGCGCCGCACTCGTCGATCCAGGCGGTCACCAACGCGGTCGACGCCGCCGGGCTGTCCCAGCCCACCGTCGAGAAGTTGGGCAGTGAGACCTACCAGGTCTCCGCTGACCTCAACTCACTGTCGATCGCGCAGCAGGGCGTCGTCACGACGCGGGTGGTCAACGCCCTGGCCAAGGTGGCCGGGACGTCGCCCAACCAGGTCTCGACGGCGAGTGTCGGACCAACCTGGGGCGGACAGATCACCCAGCGGGCGCTCGAGGCCCTGATCGTCTTCTTCATCGCGGTGATCGCCTACATCAGTCTGCGCTTCGAGCCGAAGATGGCGCTGGCCGCCTTCGTCGCCATGATCCATGACCTCCTGGTGACGGTGGGCGTCTACTCGCTCTTTGGCTTCCAGATCACGCCCGACACGGTGATTGCCGTGCTGACGATCCTGGGATACTCGCTCTACGACACGGTCGTGGTGTTCGACCGCGTGCGCGACAACACCGCGGGGGTGCTCAAGTCGGGGGAGCTCAGTTACGCCGACATGGTGAACCTGTCGATGAACCAGACACTGGCGCGTTCGATCAACACGTCTCTGGTGGCGATCCTACCCGTACTCTCGGTTCTCGTCGTCGGCGCCTACATCCTGGGCGCCACGACGCTGCAGAACTACGGACTGGCGCTGGTGGTGGGTCTGTTGAGTGGTGCGTACTCGTCCATCTTCATCGCGAGTCCGCTCTTGTCGATCTTGAAGGAGCGTGAGCCGCGGTTCCGCGAGTTGGCTCAGCGCGTCGGCCAACGCGCACAGCGGCCGGTCCTGACGCCCGTCGCGGCGGCGATGCTCGGATCGGAGGGAGCGACCAAGGCGCGTCCCACCTCGCCGGGACGCGCGGCGGGTTCCGTCATCCAGGCGCGCGCGCGCAAGCCGAAGCGTCGATAGTCGCCGGTAGGCTGACCGCATGGTCAGTGTCAGCACCCGCTCGAGCGATGTGGCGCTGACGACGTCGCTCGAGCGGCTGATCGCGCGCTACCACGAGCACCACGCGGGCGGTGACGAGCACCTGATCCGTCGGGCCGGAGAGGCGGCTATCGCCGCCCACGAGGGGCAGTTGCGACGCACGGGCGAACCCTACGTGACCCATCCGATCGCCGTGGCCGACATCGTGGCGGACCTAGGCCTGGACGCGCCGACCATCGCCGCAGCCCTCCTGCACGACGCCGTCGAGGACACTGGGATGACCGTCGACTGGCTGACCAAGGAGTTCGGCGAGCAGGTCGCGGCGGTGGTGGACGGGGTCACCAAGTTGGACCGTCTGGAGTTCGACTCCAAGGAGGCCCAGCAGGCGGCGACGATCCGCAAGATGTTTATCGCCATGGCGCGCGACTGGCGCGTCCTGCTCATCAAACTGGCTGACCGGCTGCACAACATGCGCACGATCTCCGTCATGCCGATGCCGCGCCAGCGCGCCATCGCCCAGGAGACGCTCGACGTCTACGCCCCCCTGGCACACCGGCTGGGGGTCCAGCAGGTCAAGTGGCAGTTGGAGGACCTGAGCTTCGCCACGCTGCACCCCAAGCGCTACGCGGAGATCGAGCAGATGGTGGCGACTCGCCAGCCCGAACGCGAGGCGTACCTGGAGGAGGTGATGAGCACCCTGGAGGCGAAGTTGCGCGACTTCGACATTCGCGCCGAGGTGCGAGGGCGCCCGAAGCACCTGTGGAGCATCTACGAGAAGATGGTGATCGGCGGTAAGGAGTTCGACGACATCTTCGATCTGGTGGGCCTGCGAGTGATCGTCGAGGACGAGCGTGAGTGTTGGGCGGTGCTTGGGGCGATCCACGCGCTGTGGTCTCCGGTGCAGGGCCGCTTCAAGGACTACATCAACTCACCCAAGTTCAACCTCTACCAGTCCCTGCACACCACGGTGATCGGGCCGCGCGGCAAGTCGGTCGAGGTGCAGGTGCGCACCCAGGAGATGCACCGGCGCGCCGAGTTCGGCATCGCCGCGCACTGGGTGTACAAGGAGGGGGCGTCGACCAAGGAGATCGCGTGGATGCAGCGTTTGGCCGACGTCGAGGAGGAGGAGCGTGATCCGATCGCCTTCCTGGAGGCGCTCAAACTCGACCTCGGCCACGACGAGGTCTACGTGTTCACTCCCAAGGGACGCGTCATCGCACTCGTCGAGGGTGCGACGCCAATTGACTTCGCGTACGCGGTGCACACCGAGGTGGGACACCACTGCGTCGGCGCGAAGGTGAACGGACGACTCGTGCCCCTGGACACCACGCTGCACTCGGCCGACGTGGTGGAGATCGTGACGAGCAAGAGCGAGTCGGCCGGTCCGTCGAGAGACTGGCTCAAGATCGTCAAGTCCTCGCGGGCTCGCTCCAAGATTCGACAGTGGTTCCAGCGCGAGCGACGCGAGGACGCCATCGAGGGCGGTCGCGAGGAGCTCGTGCGGGCGCTACGCCGCGAGGGGATGCCCATTGCCACGTCCCTGGCGTCGAGCGCGCTCGACGCGGTCATCGCGTCGCTCTCGCTCGACGACCTGGACTCGCTCTTCCAGGCGATCGACTCGGGGCAGATCTCCGCACTGGCCGTGGTGCAGCGTCTCGACCGCGAGCTGCACGGGGGTGACGCGGAGCAGCTGCCGACCACCGTGGCCAAGGCCCCGCGATCGACGCGGGCGCGCCCGCGGTCGGCGGGGGTCTACGTCGAGGGCCTGGACGACGTCATGGTGCACCTCGCCCGGTGCTGTTCGCCGGTGCCCGGCGACCCGATCATGGGCTTCATCACCCAGGGGCGGGGCGTGTCCGTGCACCGCGACGACTGCTCGAACGCCGTGGCGTTGGCTCGGCGCCTCGGGGAACGGGTCATCGACGTGGAGTGGGACGCCGGGGCCAGCGGGCAGTACCGCGTCGTCCTGGAGATCCTGGCCTTTGACCGATCCCGGCTGCTGCTGGACGTGTCCAAGGTGGTCGCCGAGTACCACCTCAACATCATGTCGAGCTCGACGACGACCTCGGGGTCGCGAATCGTGCGCATGGTGTTCGACGTGGAGCTGGCGGATCCCGCACACCTGTCCAGCCTGCTCGCGGCGCTCAAATCGGTGGACGGTGTGTTCGACGCGTTCCGTCAGCTCCCCGGCCAGAACAAGTCGTCATGAGCGACGCGCCCGCCTTGCGTGCTCCGACGGGCACCCACGACGTCCTGGGCCCGGAGTCGGCCCGGTGGGAGGGCCTGATCGCCACGTTCGCGCAGTTCGCCTATCGCTACGGGTTCTCGCTGGTTCTCACCCCGATGTTCGAGGACGTGGGCGTGTTCAACCGGGGGATCGGCGAGCACAGCGACGTCGCGACCAAGGAGATGTACGTCTTCGAGGACCGCGGCGGGCGGCGCTACGCGCTGCGCCCCGAGGGGACGGCGTCGGTGGTGCGCGCGTTCGTGCAGCATCAGCCGGTGACGCCCTGGAAGGCGTGGTACGTGACGCCCGCCTTTCGCTACGAGCGACCCCAGGCCGGACGCTACCGCCAGCATCACCAGCTGGGCGTGGAGGCCCTGGGCACCGACGACCCCGCCCTGGACGTGGAGGTGATCACGCTGGCCTGGCGGTTCTTCCAGGCCCTCGGTCTGAGGCGCGTGCGCCTGGTGATCAACTCGATGGGCCACGAGGAGTGTCGGGGTCGGTTCGTGGCGGCGCTGAGCGCCCACCTGGCGGCGAACGCGTCGCGTCTGTGCGACGAGCACCGCGAGGGGTGGCGCCTCAACCCGCTCCGACTGCTCGACTGCAAGCGCGACGAGTGCGTGGCGGTGACCGCCGAGGGTCCCCAGCTCCCGGACTACCTGTGCGACGACTGCCGTGCGCACTTCGCGAGGGTGACCGAGGGACTCGCGGCGCTCGGCGTGCCCTCGACGCGGGACCCCCGTCTGGTGCGCGGCTTCGACTACTACACCCGCACGACCTTCGAGTTCGTGGCCGACGCCCTCGACGGCGCGCAGAACGCCATCGGCGGCGGGGGGCGCTACGACGGGCTCGCCGAGCAGCTCGGGGGCCCGGCGATGAGCGGGATCGGCTTCGCGAGCGGGGTGGAGAGGCTGTTGCTGGCCCTGACGGCCGAGGGCGAGACCACGCCCCTGGTGCGCCGCACGCTCGACGTGTTCGTCGTGGACACCACCGGCCACGACGTGGCCACCACGATGTTGGACGACCTGCGCGGCGCCGGGCTCGCGGCGGATCGTGCCTACGACGGGCGCTCGATGAAGGCGCAGATGAGGGTCGCGGACCGCTCGGGGGCTCGTCTGGCCGTGCTCGTGGGGCCGCGGGAGGAGGTGTCCGGCCAGGTTACGATTAGGGATCTGCGCTCCGAGGAGGTCGCGCCCCAGCACGTGGTGGCGCGTCACGACCTCGTCGCGACGCTGACCCGACTACTGACGAAGTGACGACGATGACCCCAGACGACGAAGCCACCGCCCTGCGCGACTCCCTGTGCGCCAGCCTCACCAGCGACGACGTGGGGCGCCGCGTGAGCGTGTGCGGATGGGTCGCGCGGCGACGCGAGCACGGCGAGCACCTCGCGTTCCTGGACCTGCGCGACTACTCGGGGCTGCTCCAGGCGGTGATCGAAGGCTCCCTGGACGTGCGTCCCGAGTCGGTCGTGCGGGTCACCGGCACCGTCACCGCGCGGCCCGAGGGTACGCGCAACGACCACCTTGCGACGGGATCACTCGAGCTGAGCGACTGCGTCGTCGAGGTGCTGGCCGTGGCCGAGACACCGCCATTCCCGCTTGACGAGCGCGTGGAGGTGGACGAGGCACTGCGGCTGCGCTGGCGCTTCTTGGACCTGCGTCGCGGATCGCTCGCGCGCAACCTGCGCCTGCGCGCCCGGGTGAACCGGGCCCTGCGCGAGGCCATGGACGAACAGGGCTTCTGCGAGGTGGAGACGCCCCTGCTCTGGGCCCCGACCCCCGAGGGCGCGCGCGAGTTCGTGGTGCCGTCGCGTCTGCACCCGGGCGATTTCTACGTGCTGCCCCAGAGTCCCCAGATCGCCAAGCAGTTGCTCATGGTCGGTGGTATGGACCGCTACTACCAGATCGCGCGCTGTCTGCGCGACGAGGACCTGCGCGCCGACCGGCAGTTCGAGTTCACCCAGCTCGATCTCGAAGCCAGTTTCGTGACCCAGGACGACGTGATGCGCTTCGTGTCGCGCGCGGTGCTCGACGCCGCAGAGGTGGCGACGGGGGTGCGCCCGGACTCGATCGAGACGATGACCTGGGCCGAGGCCCGCGATCGCTACGGCACGGACAAGCCGGACCTGCGCTTCGCCATGACTCTCCAGGATCTCTCATCGGTGTTCGCCACCACGTCGCTGCGGGCCTTCGCTGCGTCGACGGTGAAGGCCCTGCGCGTTCCCGAGGGTGCGGCGCTGACCCGCCACCGGCTCGACCAGTTGACCGATCAGGCGCGCGAGCTCGGCGCGAAGGGGCTGGCGTGGTTTCGCCTCACCGCCGACGGTCTGGACTCACCCCTGGCGCGGTTCCTCTCGCCGGAGGAGAGCGAGGCCATCGCCGCCGTGGACGGCGCGGTCCCCGGTGACCTGGTCCTGGCGATCGCCGACGAGTACGACGTGGCCTGTAGGGTGCTCGGCGCACTGCGCGTGACCCTGGGGTCGCCGCCGGTAAGCGAGGGGCCGCACCGCTACCTGTGGGTGACCGAGTTCCCGATGTTCGAGGGGATCGACGAGGACGGCAATGTGATGGCCGCCCACCACCCGTTCACCATGCCCCACCCCGACGACCTGGACTTCCTCGAGAGCGATCCGCTGCGCGTGCGCTCCCAGGCCTACGACCTGGTCCTCAACGGCTGGGAGCTGGGCAGTGGGTCGGTGCGGATCCATCGCGCCGATGTCCAGTCGCGGATCTTTCGGACGCTCGGCATCTCCGACGACGTCGCCGAGAGCCGCTTCGGCTTCCTCCTCGGGGCCTTCCGCTACGGGGCGCCGCCCCACGCCGGCTTCGCGTTCGGGATCGATCGGCTGGTGGCGATCTTCGCGGGCGAGGAGAACATTCGCGAGGTCATTGCCTTTCCCAAGACCCAGTCGGGTACCGATCTCATGACCGGGGCGCCCAAGGCCATCACGGCGCGACAACTGCGCGAGTTGCGCCTGGCGCCCCTCGCGAAGGGCTAGCCCACGTCGCTCTTCGACGACGCCGTGGCCGAACGCCTGGCGCGCCTGGCGCCCCTCGCCGAGGCCCTGCGGCCGCGGCGCTTCGACGACGTCGTGGGCCAGGAGCACCTGGCGGCGCCGGGGGCCGCCCTGCGCCGTCTGGCCGAATCCGGTCGCCTGGGATCGTCGATCCTGTGGGGACCGGCCGGTACGGGCAAGACCACCCTCGCGCGCATCGCGGCCGAGACGGCCGGCTACGAGCTGGAGGGCCTCTCGGCGGTGAGCGCGGGCGTGCGCGAGGTGCGTGAGGCGCTCGAACGGGCGCGCCAGCGTCTGGCCGAGCGCGGCGTGCGTACGGCCCTGTTCATCGACGAGGTCCACCGCTTCAACAAGTCCCAGCAGGATCTCCTGCTGCCGGTCAGCGAGACGGGCGCGATCGTGCTGATCGGCGCGACGACCGAGAACCCGTTCTTCGAGGTCAACGCGGCGTTGATGAGCCGCTGTACGCTCTGGCGGCTCACTGCGCTGCGTGACGAGGATCTCGAGGAGCTGTGTCGACGTGGCGCGCGGCTGCGCGGCGCGGTACTGGGGGACGGGGCGGCCGAGGCCCTGGTCGCCTCGGCCGAGGGCGACGCGCGCGCCGCGCTCACGACGCTCGACACCGCCGTCGTGCTGGCTGACGCCGGACCCGAGGGCGCGGGCGAGGTCGTGGTCACCCGCGAGCACGTGGCGCTCGCCCGCGACGGGCGCCTGGTCCACCAGTCGCGTGACACGCACTACGACCAGATCAGCGCCTTCATCAAGTCGGTGCGCGGCTCGGATCCCGACGCCGCCCTCTACTGGATGGTGGCCCTGCTGGAGGCGGGGGAGAGCGCGCGCTTCCTCGCGCGGCGCCTGGTGATCCTGGCCAGTGAGGACGTGGGCCTGGCGGACTCCTCGGCCCTGGTCCTCGCCCAGGCCGCGGCGCAGGCGGTCGAGTTCGTGGGGCTGCCCGAGGCGCGGCTCACCCTGGCTCACGCCACGCTGGCCCTGGCCCTGGCCCCGAAGAGCAACTCGGCGACGCGGGCCCTGGCCGCCACCGAGGCGGCCCTGCGCGCGGGCTCGTCGACGCAGGTGCCCACGGCCCTGCGCGACGCCCACTACCGCGGCGCGGCGAGCCTGGGCCACGGTGTCGGCTACCAGTACCCTCACGACGCGCCGAGTGGCTGGGTGGACCAGCAGTACCTGCCCGACGACCTGGTCGGGCTCTCGTTCTACGAGCCCTCGACCCACGGGCGCGAGGACGCGCTGGCGCGCGCGTGGCGCCAGCGCCGATCCTCGGACCCGGATTCGAGCCGCACGCCCGACCAGGATCAGGACGAGTCGCCGGACCCGGGCCCGAACCGGTCGCCGGTAGAGTGACTCCGTGGAATCCGCCGAACTGCGCACAACGTTTCTGCAGTACTTCGCCGACCACGGGCACGTCGTGGTGCCGTCGGCGAGCCTGATCCCCCACGACCCCTCGATCCTGTTCACCATCGCGGGGATGGTGCCCTTCAAGCCCTACTTCCTCCAGGAGGAGGTCCCGCCGTACCGGCGAGCGGTATCGATCCAGAAGTGCTTTCGCGCGCCCGACATCGACATCATCGGCACGACGCAGCGTCACCTGACGTTCTTCGAGATGATGGGGAACTTCTCCTTCGGTGACTACTTCAAGTCCGACGCCATCACCCTCGCCTGGGGCCTGATCACCGAGGGTTTCGGTCTCGACCCGGAGCGGCTGTGGGTCACGGTGCACACCACCGACGACGAGGCCGAGGAGCTGTGGCGCGATCTGGTCGGCGTGCGCCCCGAGCGGATACAGCGTCTCGACGAGGACAACTTCTGGTCGATGGGGGAGCGCGGACCGTGCGGACCCTGTTCGGAGATCTTCTACGACAAGGGTCCCGCCTTCGGCGCCGACGGGGGCCCCGCGTTCGGCGGGGACGACCGGTTCATCGAGTTCTGGAATCTCGTGTTCATGCAGTACGACAAGGGGCCGGGGGGTGAGCTGAGCGATCTGCCGACCAAGAACATCGATACCGGGGCGGGCTTCGAGCGCGTGCTGTCGATCCTCAATGGCGTGGAGTCGGTCTTCGCCACCGACCTCTTCGCACCGCTGCTGGAGGCGGCCGCGCGGGCGGTCGACACCCCCTACGGCCGCGACGAGGCGACCGACGTGGCGATACGTCGGATCGCCGAGCACGGCCGAGCGATGACCATGCTGGTCGCCGACGGGGTGCTGCCCTCCAACGAGGGTCGGGGCTACGTGTTGCGCCGCCTGATCCGCCGTGCGGTCCTCGCGACGCGGCGCGCGGGCGCGGACCGGCCCCTCAGCGAGGCGCTGGTGGACGCGACGATCGCCAAGATGGGCCCGGCGTACCCGGTGCTCGAGAGCGACCGCGACCTGATCGTGTCGGTGCTCGAGCGCGAGGAGGCCGCGTTCGCGCGCACCCTGCGCACGGGGATGACGCTGCTCGAGGAGGCGCGCGACGAGGTGGTCGCCCGGGGTGAGACGGTCTTTCCCGGCGACGTGGCCTTTCGCTTGCACGACACGCACGGCTTCCCGGTGGAGTTGACCGCAGAGGTGGTGGCCGAGTCGGGACTGACGGTCGAGCGCCACGAGTTCGACGCGGCGATGTCCGCGCAGCGCGCCCGGGCGCGTGCGGCCGCCAAGACGCTGCGCGCCGCCGATGACGCCCACTACCGCTCGTTGGTGGAGCGCCATGGCGTGACGCCGTTCGTGGGCCGTGACGTGAGCCGGTACAGCATCGAGACGACGGTCCTCGCCGTACTGCGCGACGAGAGCGGCGCGGTGGAGCTGTTCCTGGAGGCGACGCCGTTCTACGCCGAGGGTGGGGGCCAGGTGGGCGACACGGGGACGATCGTGACCGAGACCGGGCGGCTCGAGGTCGACGACACCCAGAGCGTGGCCGGGGGTCTGGTGGCGCACCGCGGACGGCTCAGCGGGGAGATGGTGCCCGGACAGGTGGCCGTGGCGACGATCGACGCCG
>JAJYNX010000096.1:32982-57489 GCA_021786095.1 Actinomycetes bacterium
CTGATCGAGCGCCAGCGCGACGTCGAGCGCGAGGTCGCCGCGTTGCGACAGCGCGCCCTGTCGTCCCTGGCCGACGAGTTGGATCGCGCGTCGACGGGCGATCGCGTGGTCGCGCGCGTCGACGGCTACCCCGGCGAGCAGTTGCGCTCGCTGGCGGGCGACCTGCAGCGTCGAGGTCGCCGCGTGGTGGTGGTGGTGGGCGCGCAGGGCGACAAGGCGTCCATTGCGGTCGCCTCGGACGAGAGCGTGGACGCCCAGCGCGTGGTACGCGAGTTGGCGCTCCTGGTCGGTGGTGGCGGCGGAGGGTCCTCGCGCCTGGCGCTCGCCGGCGGCCGGGACGTGGACGGCGTGGACCGGGTCCTGGCTGCCGCCACGGCGCTGTAGCCCCGTGGGCCGGGTGATGGGGCTCGACCCCGGGAGTCGACGCTGCGGCGTCGCGGTCAGTGACTCGCGACGCACGATGGCCTTCCCCCGGCCGGCGCTGCCCGTGGACGACGGCCTGGTCGGCTCACTGGCCGACCTCATCGCCGAGGAGGAGGTCACGACGGTGGTCGTCGGCCACCCGGTGGCGCTGTCGGGACGTGCGACGTCGAGCACGGATCTCGCGGGCGCCTTCACGGAGCAGTTGCGCGCGCGGGTGGCCGCACTCGAGATCGTGCGCTGGGACGAGCGGCTGACGACCCACGAGGCGTCGCGGGCGTTGCGACAAGCGGGTCATCGCGCGAGTGCTCAGCGCACGCGGGTCGACAGCGCCGCGGCCGTGATCCTGTTGCAGAACTTCCTCGACGCGCGGCGACGTGACTAGACGCGCGCGCGCGGCGCTCGCCGTCGTGGTCGCGTTGGTCCTGGTCGGCGCGGGGTGGGCGGTGGTCGCCGTGGTCCTGGCTCGCTCGAGCGTCGTGGTCGTGGTGGAGCCCGGTCTCACGCTGCGCGAGGTCGCGGCCCAGCTCTCGCGTGACGAGGGGACGCCGTTCGCCCAGGCGTTCCTCGGCGACGCCACGCGGGCCGCCGCGGTGAGCCCCTACCGCCCCGCGGGGTCCTTGGAGGGACTGATCGGCCCGGGCCGCTACGTCGTGACGCCGTCGGAGTCGCCGGGTCAGTTCCTGGACGCCCTGATGGGCGGATTCGCGCGCGAGGCGCGCGCGACGGGCTTAACGCCCTCCACCACGGTGGACGGGCTGAACGCCTACCAGGTCGTCATCGCTGCCTCCATCGTCCAGAAGGAGGGGTACTACGCTAGGAACATGCCCAAGGTCGCGCGGGTGATCCTCAACCGGCTGGCGCGCGGGGGTCCCCTCCAAATGGACTCCACGGTGCTGTACGCACTCGGACGCGACGGCGGCGTCGTCACGCACGCCATGCTCGAGACGCGCACTCCCTACAACACCTACCTGAACGACGGGCTCACGCCGACGCCGATCTGCGCGGTGTCGGACACCGCGCTGACGGCGGTCCTGCACGCGCCACCGGGGCCGTGGCTGTACTTCACGGTCGTGAACCAGCGCGGCGACGAGGCCTTCGCCGCGACGTTCGCCCAGCAGCTGGCCAACGAGCGTCGCCTCGCGACGTCGGGGGTGCCATGAACTGGCGCCTGGCGGTCCTGGGCTACCCCGTGAGCCACTCTCTCTCGCCGCAGTTGCACGAGGCCGGGCTGGCCCTGGCCGGTCTGACTGGCTCGAGCCAGCGCGTGGAGGTGCGCGAGGAAGAGTCCTCGAGGGTCACGGCGCTCCTGGGAACGCGTCTGGACGCGGCCTCGGTCACGATGCCTCTGAAGAGCGTGGTGACGGCTCTGTGCGACCGCCTGGACGCGGTGGCCACGCGCACGGGAATGGTGAACTCGCTGTGGTTCCACGACGGTCGACTGCACGGGGCGAACACCGACGGGCAGGGTCTGCTCGACGCTCTGAGTGACGAGTTCCGCTTCGACGCGTCGGGGGCGCGGGTGGTGGTTCTCGGCGCTGGGGGCGCGGCGCGGTCGATCGTAGACGCCCTGAGCGTCGCCGGCGCCGACGAGGTGGTCGTGCACGCGCGCAACGCGGCCAACCTGGACTGGCTGGTCCAGCACTACGACGTGGTGCGCCCCCCGGCGCGCCACGTCGAGCCGATCGACCTGGTGGTGAACACGGTGCCAGTGGCCGGACGCGACGAGGAGGAGGACGTGCTCGACGGCGTGGGACCCGAGACCATCGCCGTCGACATCACCTACGCGCCGCACACGTCGCCGTGGCGTGCTCTCTACGACGCGGTGGGCTGCGCCACGGCCAACGGCGTGGCGATGCTCGCCTACCAGGCGGCGCGTCAGATGCAGTGGTGGTTCCAGACGTCGATCGACGGTGCGACGTTGTTGGAGGCGCTGGCGTGAGCGACGCCCTGGCGGCCATCAGCGCCAAGGTGCGCGGGCGCGAGTCCTTCGACGTGAGCCTCTTCGTCGCGATGGCCCTGCTCGGGGTGATCGGGGCGGGGATGATCTACAGCGCGACGCGCACCGCCCTGGTCGACGCGGGCTACAACCCGCACTACTACCTCGAGCGCCAGGGTCTCTTCGTGGTGATCGGGATCGTCGTCATGTACGCGATCTCGCGCTTCGACTACCGGCGGTTCGAGATCGCGGCGACCCCCCTCTACGTGATCGCGCTCTTCGCGCTGGCCGGAGTGTTCGTGGTGGGCCAGAGCTCACTGGGCGCCCAGCGCTGGTACAACCTGGGTCTCATCCAGGTCCAGCCGAGTGAGTTCACGGTGCTGATCCTGGTTCTGGCGATCGCCACCTACGTGCACCGGCGACCCGACGGGCTCACCATGTACGACGTGACGCGCATCCTCACGATGGGCGCCGTGCCGCTGGCCATGATCGTGCTGCAGCCGGACCTGGGCACGGCCATCATCATCGTGCTGGTGGTGGCGGCCATGATGGTGATCGCGGGGGTGCCGCCGCGCTTCATGACCTTCCTGGCGGTGGTGGGATCCCTCGGCGTCGCGGGGGCGATCTACTTCGATCTGCTGCACAAGTACCAGGTCGATCGCTTCGTGTCGTTCCTCAACCAGAACTCGACCAATCCGGCGATGGCGCCGCTCATCTACGAGGTCGATAACGCGAAGAGTGCCATCGGCTCGGGCGGATGGCACGGGGCGGGGCTCTTCCGAGGGTTACAGACCGTGCTCGGCTACGTCCCCGAGCAGCGCACCGACTTCATCTTCACCGCCATCGGCGAGCAGTTGGGCTTCATCGGCTCCGTGGCGATCATTCTGCTGCTGGCGTTCGTCGCCTGGCGGATGTACGCCATCGGACGAGCGGCCAAGGACGTGATGGGCCGCGTGCTGTGCCTGGGGGTCTTCATCTTCTTCGCGTTCAGCTGCTTCGAGAACATCGGCATGACCATGGGCATCATGCCCGTGACCGGTATTCCCCTGCCGTTCCTCAGCTACGGGGGGTCGGCGGCACTGGTCTTCTTCAGCGCCGGTGGGCTCGTGCTCTCGGTGTCGCGGCGTATGGGGAACTAGTGGATCCGCTGCTCGACGACGCCTCCGACGCGGGCGACGAGTCGTCCGCGGGCGTCACCGGGGAGCCGTCCGAGCAGTCGGCGGGGCCGGCGCCCGAGGCGGACGTCGAGACCGACCAGGGCGTCACGCCCGACGCGGGCGACTACCGCGTGATGTCGGTGGAGACGGTCCTGTTCGACCTGAGCGATCCCTCGCCCCACGTGCACCTCATGGAGCAGGAACTGCCCTATCGCGGCCTGTCGATCCCGGTCGCGCTGCCCGACGCCCAGGCCATCCACGCCGCGCTGGAGAACGTGAGGGGCCGGCGGCCCACGACCCACGAGCTGCTCTGCGAGATCGTCGCGCGGCTGCGCTGTGACGTGGTGGCCGCGCGTATCGTCCGTCTCGACCAGGGCGTCTACCACGCCCAGCTGGACCTCATGACGCCTCGTGGCGTGATGCACGTCGACTGTCGCACCAGTGACGCCCTCGTGGTAGCGCTGCGCCAGCCGGTGGTGGCACCGATCCTGTGTGCCGAAGAGGTGTTGGTGGCCGCTCAGTCGTGAGTGAACACGATGGCGTGGACCTCACCGCCGCGCCGTTCAATGTTGTTCTCGTCCGATATCCGCAAGAGCAGCGCCACGATGAAGTAGTTGGCGACCAGTGAGCTCCCGCCGTAGGCCATGAAGGGCAACGTGATGCCCGTGAAGGGCAGCAGGCGCACGATGCCCGCCATGATCACGAAGGCCTGGATGCCCACGGTGGCGGTCAGCGCGACCGCCGCGAGGCGCACGTAGTCGGAGTGGGCACGCTGGGCGATGCGAAAACCCTCGCCGACGAACAGGGCGAAGAGCGCCAGCACGAGCAGCACGCCGAGCAGCCCGAGTTCCTCGCCCACGGCGGCGAAGATCATGTCCGAGGTGATGTCCGGCACCGTCCCCGACTGGCCGAGGCCGAGGCCCGTGCCGGCCACGCCACCCGCGGCGAGCGAGTACCAGCCGTAGGCCAGCTGGTGGGAGAAGTTGAAGTTCGCGGCGGACCACGGGTCCAGCCAGAGGCTGACGCGCGCCTGGACCTGGGGGAAGAAGTTGGCGGCCAGCAGCGACCCGCCAGCGAAGAGGGCCAGGCCGAGCACGACGTAGGTCTTGAGGCCGGTGGCCACCCAGAGCAGCGCGAGGAAGAGCGCGAAGAGCAGCAGCGCGAAGCCGATGTCGTTCTCGACCGCCAGGATCCCCATCGCGGCGATCCAGGCGACGAGGATCGGTAGCAGCGTCCGCGGCGGCACGATCAGGCGACGGCCGAGGCGCTGGGTGGGAGTCGAGAGCAGTTCGCGGTTCGCGGCGAAGTACGAGGCGAAGAAGAAGGCCAGGAGGATCTTGGCGATCTCGACCGGCTGGAAGGAGATGGGTCCGAGCGCGACCCACAGCCGCGCCCCGTAGATCGAGACGCCGAGGCCGGGTACGAGAGGCAGCAGCAGGAGCACGACGGCCGACGCGAGGGTCAGGTAGCGGTAGCGATCGAGGTCTTTGACGTGGCGTACGACCTTGAGCGTGGCGATCACGATTGACGTGGCGTACGACCTTGAGCGTGGCGATCACGACCAGGGCGCTCACCAGGAACCAGAGTGACTGGTAGGTCGCCTGGCTCGTGTCCCAGCGCGCGATCTCGACGTAGCCGATGCCGTTGAGCAGCGTGGCGATCGGCAGGAGGACCTGCGAGGAGCGCGGCGCGTAGTGGCGGATCGCGATGTGCATTCCGAGCGAGATCGTGACCATCGCCCCGAGGAAGACCCACAGCCGATGGGGCATGTGCCCCTGGGAGCCCAGCGACGCCAGGACGTAGAAGGACGTGGTGATCACCCACGCCAGGACCATCAGCCACAGCTCCGTGGGCCGCGATCGCGAGACGCGCTCCACGGGGGTCTCGAGCGATCGCGGAATCGTCGCTGCGTGCTTCGCCACCTCTTCACAGTAGCCGTACGATGGTAGAAAATATCTTCCCGGAACGAGAAAGGACTGACCGCGTCGTGGCCCTTGACCTGACCTCCTTCGGGCCCGAGCGGTTCTCCAGTCGCGAGCTGTCGCGCCTGGAGTTCGGAGCGCGCCTGCTCGATCTCGCGGCGGATCGACGGCTGCCCATTCTGGAGCGCTGCAAGTTCGTGGCGATCTTCGCCGACATGATCGACGAGTTCTTTCAGGTTCGCGTGGTGAGCCTGGAGGACAAGGTGGCTGCCGGCGTGCAGACGCCCTCCGTGGATGGCGTGCGCCCGCGCCAGCAGCTGGCCGCGATCCGTGAGCGCGTCCTGGCGCTCACCGAGCGCCAGGACCGCCTGATGCTCGACGTGCTACTGCCCGCGTTGGCCGAGGCCGGCCTGGCCGTAGTGCACTACGCCCAGCTGAGCCCCGAGGAGATGGCGACGCTGACGACCTACTTCGAGGAGCACGTCTACCCGGTTCTGACGCCCCTCGCGGTGGACCCCGGGCACCCGTTCCCGATGATTTCCAACCTGTCGCTCAACATCGCGGTGACCGTCACCGACGCCCAGACGAGCGAGGAGCGCCACGCTCGCGTCAAGGTGCCCAACTCCCTGCCCCGGTTCCTCGCCGCGGGGACGGGGCGATGGTGTCTCCTGGAGGACCTCATCATGGCGAACCTGGCGCGGCTCTTCCCGGGGATGGTGGTCGGCGAGGTCGCGCTCTTTCGCGTCACCCGCAACGCCGACCTCACCCTGGAGGAGGACGAGGCCGACGACCTGCTGGTCGCGCTGGAGGTCGAGCTGCGTCGGCGGCGCTTCGGTGAGGCCCTGCGCGTGGAGGTACAGCGCGCGATGCCCGAGGACTTCCTGTCGCTGCTGGTGGGCCAGTTGGAGCTCGACCCCTCGAACGTCTACGTCACCGACGCCCCGCTGGGACTGCACGACCTCTGGGGCCTGTACGCCGTGGATCGTCCGGATCTGAAGGGGGAGGGGTGGTCGCCGCTCACCCCTCCGCGCCTGCTGGCCGGGGACCACGTGGGCGACATCTTCGCGGCGATCCGCGCGGGCGACATTCTCCTGCACCACCCCTACGAGTCCTTCACCGACTCGGTCGAGGCGTTCATCGCCCAGGCGGCCGACGATCCGCGCGTGGTGGGCATCAAGCAGACGCTCTATCGCACGTCGGGCGACTCGCCCGTGGTCGGCTCGCTGATCCGCGCCGCCGAGCGGGGCAAGCAGGTGGTCGCCCTGGTGGAGCTGAAGGCCCGCTTCGACGAGGCCGCCAACATCGAGTGGGCCAAGGCCCTCGAGGACGCCGGCGTGCACGTCGTCTACGGCGTGGTGGGGCTAAAGACGCACTCCAAGACCGCGCTGGTCGTGCGCAACGAGGGCGACGTGACGGCGCGCTACGTGCACGTGGCGACGGGCAACTACAACTCCAAGACGGCGCGCGACTACGAGGACTTCGGCCTGTTGACGTGCGACCCGGCCATCACCCACGACGTGGGCGAGCTCTTCAACTACCTCACGGGCTTCGCGCGCACCGAGGGCTATCGCAAGATCATCGTCAGCCCCACGATGACGCGGACGCGCGTGGTCGAGCTGATCAACCGGCAGCGCGACCGCGGACCCGAGGGGCGCATCGCGATCAAGGTGAACGGACTGACGGACCCGACCGTGATCGACGCGCTCTACGAGGCGAGCTACGCGGGCGCCATCATCCGCCTGGAGGTGCGCACGCTGTGCTGTCTGCGCCCCGGCGTCGAGCAGCTGTCGCAGAACATCACGGTGCACTCACTGGTCGGGGAGTTCCTCGAGCACTCGCGCGTCTTCGTGTTCGGCGAGCCGGGTCGCGACGACTTCTCGCTGTACATCGGCTCGGCGGACCTGATGGAACGCAATCTCGACCGCCGCGTCGAGGTGCTGGTGCCGATCGAGGACCCGACACTGCAGCGCGAGCTGGTGGAGGCCTTCGAGATCACGTGGCGCGACGACGAGTTCACGTGGGTCCTGGGCACCGATCGCCGCTGGCGCCGCGTGCAGTCGGTGGACCAGTTCTCGGCGCAAGCCGAGTTCAAGCGCCGGGCGCTGGCTCGCTCCCGTCAGCTGGCGTAGGCGGAGACGAGTGGCGCCACTGGAGGCTGGCGTAGGCGGCGCCGCCCACGGGGATCGGGATCCAGAAGTTGACGAGGCGGTAGGCGAGCACCGCGAGGATGGCGCGGTCCTGGGGGACCCCGAAGCCCTCCAGGGTTGAGATGAGCACGCCCTCCACGACGCCGAGCCCCGAGGGCGTGAGCGGGATCGCGGCCAGGACGTTGGCCAGCCCGTAGGCCACCAGCAGGTCGATCGGCGAGACCAGGTTGCCGAAGGCCCAGAGGAAGACCCAGAGGCAGGTGGCGTCGAGCAGCCAGTTGAGGCCGGCCCACGTGAAGGCCCACCACAGGTTGCGCCGGTGGTTGATCAGCGTGGCGATCCGGTTCGCGACCTTGTCCAGGAGCGAGGACACCCGATCGGGGTCCAGCGCCGGGACGCGCGCCGCGATCGCGCGCAGCCAGGCGTCGGCGTGGCGCTGCCCGCGCGTCAGCAGGAAGATGGTGCCGAAGAACGCCAGGAGCAGGAACACGCCGGCCAGGGCGGCGAAGCCGTAGGCGGGGTTGAAGCCGCGCAGCGGGATCGAGATCACGAGCGCGCACCAGAACAGGATGTTCAAGACGACCGCCGAGCCGCTGCCCTGGGTCGCGAGGCCGAACGCGTTGGTCTCCTTGGGCACGCCCAGCTCGTTGAAGATCCGGTAGGAGAGGGCGCCGGCCGGGGCCGTGCCACCGGGGATGACGTGACTGATCGCCAGTCCCGCGAGATTCACGCGCAGGGTGTTGAAGCGGCTGGGCGCGTAGGGGTAGAGCACGGTGCGGGTCAGCTCGACGTAGGAGTAGATGGCGCCCATCTCGAAGGCGACCGCGAGCAGCACCACGAGGGGATTGAGCGACGCCAGGAGGTGAAGCGAGGATCGAGCCGAGGCGAACTGCGGTACGACGAGGTACTCGAGGACGAAGACCAGCACCCCGATGCTGACGATGATGCGGATCTCGCGGGGCATGGCGAAGCGCTTGGTCGGGGTGGGATCGCTCATACGCCCCTCTAGCGTGCCACGAAAAGCCCTCGGGTCCGGGAACCGACCCCGCAGGGGTCTCTAGACTTGTCCGGTGCGCACGCTGGTCGTCCTGCCGACCTACAACGAGATCTCGAACATCGAGCCCATGCTGCGGGCGCTGCGCGCCACGGTCCCCGACGCCCACGTCCTGGTGGTCGACGACGCCAGCCCCGACGGCACGGCCGCGCGGGCGGACCAGCTGGCGGCGGAGCTCGGCCGCGTCGAGATCCTGCGACGGCCCGCCAAGAGCGGGCTGGGCGGCGCCTACCGCGCGGGCTTCGGGTGGGGCCTGGCCCGCGGCTTCGACCACTTCGTCGAGATCGACTGCGACTTCTCCCACGATCCCACCGCGCTGCCGGCGCTGCTGGCCGCCGCGCAGAGCGCCGACGTCGTCATCGGCTCGCGCTACGTGGCCGGCGGCAGCATCCCGCAGTGGTCGTGGCGCCGGCGCCTCCTCTCGCGCGGGGGCAACGTCTACGCGTCGACCGTGCTCGGGCTCGGCGTGGCCGACGCCACCTCGGGCTACCGGGTGTACGCGGGCCGCGCGTTGGCGGCGATGGGCTACGACACGGTGCGCGCGGACGGCTACGGCTTTCAGATCGAGATGACCTACCGGGCGCGCCACGCCGGCCTGGAGATCGCGGAGGTGCCGATCTCGTTCACCGACCGCACGCGCGGCGAGTCCAAGATGTCGGGTGCGATCGTGGCCGAGGCCCTGGTGCTGGTCACGGGATGGGCGCTGGCGCGCCCGTGGCGGGCCGTGCTCAGACGCCGGTAATCACCGCCGACAGCACGCTGGCCAATTTGTCGCGCGTCTCCTCACGCTCGGCCGCCGGCTCGGATTCGCGGACGATTCCGGCGCCGGCGCGGGCCTCGAAGTGCGTCCCGTCCAGGACCACCCCGCGAATGCCGATCCACCACTCGCCGTCACCCGACTCGTCGATCCAGCCGAGCGGACCGGCGTAATGGCCGCGATCGGCCTCGACGCGAGCGATGTGGTCCACGGCGACGTCGCGGGGCGTTCCGCCGACGGCGGCGGTGGGGTGGAGGCGGGCGAGGACGGACAGCGCGTCGGGAGCGCCCCCTGAGTCCGAGGCGTGCGCCGTGATCCACGTGCCCAGGTGGGCGATGGTGGACAGGGTCACGACGGAGGGCGTGGGGTCGGCGCTGACCTCGTCGTAGACATCGGCCAGGGTGCGGATGATGTCCTGGACCAGGATGGCGTGCTCGTGCAGGTTCTTGTCGCTGCCGAGGAGCCAGTCCTGATAGTCCTCGGGACCGACGTCGTTGGGCAGCGCGATCGTCCCCGCCAGGGGGTGACACTGGGCCCGGGGACCGGTGCGTCGTACGAGCAGCTCGGGGCTGGCTCCCACGTACCGTCGACCGTCGGGCAGCGGGAGGGAGTAGATGGTGCAGAGCGGCTCGCGGTCGCGCAGACGGTGGGCGACCGCGGCCGGGTCGACGGGCTCGCCGACCACGCCGAGAATGGCTCGCGCGAGGACGACCTTGTCGAGCTCCTCGCGGCGCATGCGCTGGACGGCCTGCGCCACGCGGTGCGCGTACTCGTCTGGTGAGGGTTGGTAGATCAGCTCCGTCGGGGGCTGGACCGCCTGTTCGTCGACGGGCTCGTCGTCGAGGTCGTCGAACGCCGGCGACCCCTCGAGGCGGGTGAGCCACGTGCGCCCGTCCGCTAGCTGGGTGACTACGTAGCGCGGCACCTCGAGGCGAGCCGGCGCCCCGGGGGCGAAGGGCAGACTCGCGAAGGCGACGACCCCCGTTCCGGGTGGTCCGTCGTCGCCGACGAGGGTGGCGGCCCGAAGCGTGTCCACCGCGGACGCGACGTCGTGCAGGCCCGCGGTGAGCTCCAGCGTGAGCACCGGGCCACCGAGGCCGCAGCGCACGGCGTCACGATCCTCGAGCAGCCAGCCGACGCGCGCCGCACGCGCGCGGAGTCGCTCCAGGTTGTAGGGGGCGACCGCGCTGCGCCGGAATCTCACCGCGTCCTCGTCGCGAGGAACTGCTGGCTGAGCCCGCCCATGACGAAGCGGTGGTTGACGGCGACGAACCCGGCGCGATTGAGCAGGCCGACGATCTCGTCGGTCGGCGGCAGGTAGGCCGTCGACTCGGGCAGGTAGTGATAGGCGGCACGGTCGGACACGAGGGATCCGATGAAGGGAACGGCGTGGCGGAACCACAGTCGAAAGCCCGCGCGCCAGAGTCCCGAGCGGGGCTCGGCGACCTCGAGGAAGGACAGCCGCCCGCCCGGCCGGACCACGCGGGCCATCTCGACGAAGGTGGTCGAGAGGTCGGTGAAGTTGCGCAGCGCGTAGCCGCAGGTGATCCCGTCGAAGGCGCCGTCGGGGAACGGCAGGTGCACGGCGTCGGCCTGGACGCGGGCCCTGACGCCACGGGCGGCGTCGAGCATCCCGAAGCTCAGATCCGTGGCGACGGCGCGGTGCCCCTGGGCCGCGAGCTCGCGCGTGAAGTCGCCCGTGCCGGCTGCTACGTCCAGGACGCGGCTGGCCGCAGCCAGGCGCAGGTCGCGCACCGCTCGACGTCGCCATCGCGCGTCGAGCCCGAAGGTCATCAGCTTGTTGACGAGTTCGTAGCGCGGTGCGATCGCGTCGAACATCGCTCGCACCTGACGGGTCTTCTCCTCGCCCTGGGGCAGTGGGGAGCGGGGCATGTCAGCGGTAGTAGCGGTACACGACCTGGGCGACGCACCCGGGCTTGGCGGCGTCGCGGACCTCCACGGTCACGTCGAGGGTGACCTGCACTCCGCCCGACACCGGGTCGAGGGACGCCATCGTGGCCCCCGCGCGGACGTGGGAGCCGACGGGGACCGGACTCGGGAAGCGAACGCGGTTGGCGCCGTAGTTGACGCCCATGGCGACGCCGTCGACGTGCAGGAGCTGGCCCACCAGGACCGGGACGAGGGACAGCGTGAAGTAGCCGTGGGCGATGGTTCCCTTGAAGGGGCCGGTCGCCGCGCGGACGGGGTCGACGTGGATCCACTGGTGGTCACCCGTGGCTTGGGCGAAGAGATCGACGTCGTCCTGGGTCACGAGACGGTAGTCCGAGTACCCGAGGTGCGTGCCGACCAGGGGCGCCAGATCGTCCAGTGAGCCCACGCGAATCGTCATCACCACCTCCCCCGCAACTCTACCGTCGGGGCGCGACCGTCTCGTCACCGAGCCGGCTCGTCGGTGACTCGTAGGATGGTCCCATGGCCGCGGTCCACGACGAGCAGCATCGCGACATCTCCGGCGGCTGGGTGCGGGCCGGCATCTTCGGGGTGAGCGACGGGCTGGTGACGAACATCTCGCTGATCCTGGGCTTCGCCGGCGCCAATCCCGGCCACGACGTCGTTCGCCTGGCGGGCCTGGCGGGGCTGGTCGCCGGGGGCTTCTCCATGGCGACCGGGGAGTACCTCTCCATGCGAGCCCAGAAGGAACTGCTCGAGTACGAGATCGACGTGGAGCGGCGCTCGATCGCGGCGAGTCCCGACGACGAGCGAGCCGAGCTACGCGACCTGTTCGTCGCTCGCGGCATCGATGCCGCGCTGGCCGAACGGCTCTCCAGCGATCTGATGCGTGACCCCGACCTGGCCCTGCGGACTCACGCGCGCGAGGAACTGGGCGTCGACCCGTCGGCGACGGGCTCGCCCTGGGCGGCGTCGCTGGCGTCGCTCCTGACCTTCGCACTGGGAGCACTGGTGCCGCTGATTCCGTGGCTGTGGTCCCAGCACGGCAACGAGGTGGGTTGGTCGATCCTGTTCGCGGTGGCCGGGTCGGCCGCCGTGGGTGGCGGGATCGGGTGGTTCGCCAAGCGCGGCGTCGTGCGCTGGGCGCTACGTCAGGTGATCCTCGGGGCGCTAGCCGCGGGCGTGACCTTCGCCGTCGGGCACTTCGTCGGCTCCTGAGCGCGCGAAGCGCACGAGGCGGTCCTCACGCTCCACGTGGAAGCCCAGTGAGTGGTAGAGGCGGCGCGCGGGCTCATTGGAGCGGTCGACGAACAGGACGGCCGTGGTCACACCCTTTCGCCACAGGACAGACAGTCCCTGGGTGACCATCACCCGACCGAGGTGCAGGTGCTGGAAGTCGGGGTGGACCGAGACCACGTAGATCTCCCCGAAGCGCTCGGCGTAGAGCTCGTGGACCTTCGTCCAGCACGACGCCACCAGGCGTCCACGCCACTCGAGAAGGAGGAAGCCCGAGGGGTCGAACCACGCCTCGCTGCGTCGCGCGGCGAGGTCGGCGTGGGACCAGGCCCCCTGCTCGGGGTGGTCGGCGAAGGCGGCGTTGTTCTGCTCGATCCACGCGCGGTCGTCGACGCCGGGCTCGAAGGGACGCAGTGTCGCGCCCGGCGGGGGAGGGATCACCGCGACCGGCAGTTCGGCGCGCAGAAACTGCAGCGTGCGAACGGTCGTGCCACCGGACACGTCGTTCGCGCCGCGGATCCACCAGTCGATGACGGGGTAGTCCTCGAGCAGGCGGGTCAGCAGCGTGGCGTCGAAGCCGCCGCCACACTGTTCCACGGAGGGGTGAGCGACCCCCGTGACCAGGGCGTAGCCGTCGAGGGACCCGTCGCCGCGTAGCCAGTGCTGGGCGACGCCGCCGTGAACGACCGTACGGCGGCGACTCTCATCGATGGCCTCGCGCCCCAGGGCCAGCTCGACGCGGTCGCAGAGGTTCAGCACCGCGACGCGCTCCTCGCGGCTCAGCGAGGTCGCGCACCGCCACGGGGAGGACATGGTCGCACGCTACTGGCCGCTCACGCGCTGCGACTCGCGACGCGGTTCAGACGGCGAAGGAGGGCGCCGACGGTGCGCTCGGCGGCGACCAGCTCGGTGTACACGTCGCTCGCCATGGTGTCGCCCTGGGTCTCGACGAGCGCGGTGATGCGCGCGGCCACGTCCGTCAGCGTGGAGGTGATCGTGTTCAGTTCGTTGCGGGTGGTCATCGACATCCTCCGTGGACCCGGGAGCGGTGTCTCACCCCGGCGCCTACTGTAGTGGTCGATGACGTACAACCCGCCCCTGGCGCCGACGACCATCGAGTGGTCGGCGATCGACGTGCGCGGGGACGAGGCGCGTGACTTCGTGCAGAGTCAGGTGAGTCAGGACGTCGCGCGTGCCTCGAGCGAGGAGATCTGGACGCTGCTGCTCCAGCCCGACGGCACGGTGCTGACGTCGGGTCGCCTGCGCTCCCTCGATGACGGCTACCGGCTCACGGTGCCCCGCGCGCTGGCGGCGTCGTCGCTCGAGCGCCTGCGGCGCTTCCATCGACGGATTCGCTGCACCCTCGAGCTGGTGAGCACGGTCGAGGGACCGTTCGCCACGCGCGCCGCGCAGATCGACGCACGGTGGCCGCTCGAGGGGGAGTACGCCCTCGCGCTGGCCCCGCAGAGCTACGGCGCGCGCTTCGTGGAGGCGACGGTCTCGTTCGCCAAGGGCTGCTTCACCGGTCAGGAGCTCGTGGGACGACTGGACGCCCGGGCGGCCAACGTGCCCTGGCGGCTCGCCTACGTCGAGGGTCCCACGTTCGAGCGACTCGCCGCCGCCGTGGCGAGTCGCGGCCCCGCGTCACACCCCGCACTGACGACGTGGGAGCCGGTCGGCGCGAGGGTGCGGGCCCTGGCCGTCGTGCACCGCACGCTCCTCGATCCGGCGCATCTGGCGACGTTGGAGGACGTCACGATCACGCCGGTGCCGTGACGCGCGCCACCGCCTGGGTAGGGTGACGACCAGGAGGTTCGCGTGCGCCTGACGTTCGACGGTCTGTTCATCAAGGTCTCGGGGCTCACCACGGAGGAGGATGCTCTCTTGGCGGTCGCGCTGGGGGCGAACGCCGTCGGCTTCGAGTTCGGTCCGACACCCCGCCGCGTGTCGCCCCCGACCGTGCACGACATCGTGCGCCGCCTGCCGCCGGGGGTGGTCTCAGTGGGCGTCTTTCGCCACGAGATGCCCCAGCGCATCGTCGCGACCGCGAACTCGCTCGGTCTCTCCGCGGTGCAGCTCGACGGGCCGATGACGGGCGACGAGGTGCGCTACGTGAGTGACCGAGTGGCGACGGTCCTGCGCGCGACGGACGTCGACGTCGAGGACGTGCAGGACGTTGACTACCTGGTCGTGCCCGAGACCGACGACGCTGCGTCGCTCGACCGCGCGGGGGCGCTACTGGCCACGCCGACGCGCCGACCGGTGATCGTCTCGGGTGGGCTGGACCCGGACAACGTCGCCGACGTCGTGCGCCGCTTCCCCGTGTGGGGGGTCGACGTACGCGCGGGGGTCGAGTCGTCGCTCGGCGTGACCGATCCGGTGCGTCTGGGCGCGTTCGTGACCAACGCTCGCTGGGGCTACGAGCACGCCCTCGTCGAGCGTCTCGACCTCGAGTGATCGCGGCGCCGAGTGCTCGCGGCGTCGGGTGACGCGATCACGTCGGGATAGAGCCGGCGGACGCTAGTCCTGGACGCGGCGCAGCACAATGCTGCCGTTGTGGCCGCCGAAACCGAAGGAGTTCGAGAGGACGACGTCGTAGTCGCCGGGACGGGGCTCACCGATCACCACGTCGAGGTCGATGGCGGGGTCGACGTGCGTCGTGCCCGCGGTGGGTGGGACCGTCTGGTGCAGGAGAGTCATCACCGAGGCGACGCCCTCGAGCGCGCCGGCAGCGGCCAGCGAGTGGCCGAGATGGCCCTTGATCGAGGTGACCACCGGGGGGTGATCGCCGAAGACCCGGTGGACGGCAACGGCCTCGGCGAGGTCGTTGAGTGGGGTGGACGTGCCGTGGGCGTTGATGTGCGAGACCTGATCGGCCGTGATGCCCGCGTCCTCGAGGGCGAGCTCCATGCAGCGGATCGCGCCGCTGCCCGAGGGGTCGGGTGCGGTGATGTGGTACGCGTCGGCGGTGGACGCCGCCCCGATGACCTCGGCGAGGATCGTCGCTCCGCGCGTGCGTGCGTGTTCCCACTCCTCGAGCACCAGGATGCCCGCGCCCTCGCCCATCACGAAGCCGTCACGGTCCACGTCGAAAGGGCGTGAGAAGTCGATCGAACTCAGAGCGGTCATGTTACGAAAGCCCGCCTCGGAGATCTCGACCATGACGGCCTCCGCGCCACCGGCGACCGCGACCGTCGAGCGGCCGGTACTGATCAGTCGCGCGGCGTTGCCCAGTGCGTGGGTCCCGGCGGCGCACGCCGTGGTGACCGTCTCGCAGGGCCCCCCGAGTCCGAAGCGCATGGAGACCGCCGCGGTGGCGGCGTTGGGCATCATCATGGGCACCATGAACGGCGAGACGCGCTTCGCACCGCGCTCGCGCAGCACCTCGACCTGCTCGAGCACGCTCTGCAGGCCCCCGATTCCGGTGGTGACGATGCTGGCCGCGTCCACCAGCGGACCGCTCAGCCCGCTCTGGCGCCACGCCTCGTCGGCGGCCATGAGGGCGTAGAGCGCGAACGGGTCGAGACGGCGCAACTCCTTGGGTCCCCCGATGGCCGAGGCGTCAAACGGGGCGACCCGCGTGCTCGGCGGCGCCGTCGGAGACTGCAGCGCGCGCCACAGAGCATCGGCACCCACGCCCGCACAGCTGATCGCGCCCACGCCCGTGACCGCGACGCGGCGACCCGTCACCGGGCCTGAAGGGGTGAGGGCGACGCGCACTACAGCTTGGCGTAGATCAGCTCGAAGGCCTGGCCCACCGTGTTGATGTCCTTCAGCTCGTCCTCACCGACCTCGATGTTGAACGTCTCCTCGAGCGCCATGACCAGTTCGACCAGGTCGAGGCTGTCCGCGCCGAGGTCGTCGCTGAAGGACGCCTCCGGCGTGACCTGCGTCGGATCCACGGCGAGGACCTCGACGGCGTTCTCGGTGAATTTGGCGAATGCTTCAGTGCGGTCCATCCAACAGCCCCTTCGTGATGTGTCGCCCCATCGTACTCAACCCCGTGGCGCGCGACGTCACTGGTAGTCGGGTCAGTAGCCCATGGCGAGGCCGCCGTCCACCGTGAGCACGGTGCCGGTGATGTAGCGAGCCTGGTTACTGGCGAGGAACCCCACCGCACCCGCGACGTCGGCGGGGCTCCCGGCTCGCCCGAGCGGGACGAGAGCGCGCAGGTCGGCGCCGGCCTCGCCCAGGGCCGCGGTCATGTCGGTGTCGATGAAGCCGGGCGCCACCACGTTGACGGTGATCGATCGCGAGGCCACCTCTCGGGCCAGTGATCGCGCCAGGCCCACCAGTCCCGCCTTGGCCGCGGCGTAGTTGGCCTGACCGGCGACGCCCATGAAGGGACTGACCGAGCCGATGAAGATGAGTGATCCGCGCCGAGCGCGCACCATGGAGGCGAGAGCGGCCCGAGCGCAGTAGAACGCGCCGTCCAGGTCGGTCGCCAGGACCTCGCGCCACTGCTCGTCGCTCATGCGTAGCGCCAGTCCGTCCCGCGTGATGCCGGCGTTGGCCACCAGGACGTCCACTGGGCCCAGTTCGGCGGTGGTGGCGCGCACGGCATCGGTCACCTGGGCCGCGTCGGCGACGTCCACGCTCAGGGTGCGCGCGCAGCCTGGTGGGGCCTCGCCACTGCGCGACCACGCCACGACCTGGTCGCCGAGCGCGACGAAGTGGGCGGCCACGGCGGCGCCGATGCCGCGGCTGGCGCCGGTGACGATGACGTGCCGGGCGGCGGTCGTGTCGGGAGGATCGGGGGTCATGGGGTCACCTCGTCGAGATCGTGGGGGTCGTGCAGGGCGAACTGGTGGACGAAGGGTCGGATGCGCCGGGTGAGCCCGGTGAGCACGCCCGCCGGCGCCATCTCGACGGTGGTGGTGACCGTGGTCGGGAGCGCGAGGGTCGCGCCGAGGAAGTCGACGGGCGAGGTCAGTTGTCGTGACAGGAGATCGCGCCACTCGTCGGCGGTGGTGTGGACGCGACCGTCCACGTTGGCGATCAGCGTGGCGTCGGTCGCACCCCAGTGCACCGCGGCCAGCGCGCCGTCGAGCGCCCGCTGGGCGCTGGCCATGAGTGGGGAGTGGAAGGCGCCGCCGACCGGCAGCGGGGTGGCGCGCCGCCAGCCGAGCTCGCGGTGGCGCGCGAGCAGGTCGTCAAGGGCGTCGAGTGTGCCGCTGACCACGAGCTGTCCGGTACCGTTGACGTTGGCGACCCAGAGGTCGCTCCGGGCGTCGAGAGCCTCGCGCGCTCCGTCGTCGCCGCCCATCAGGGCGACCATCGACCCGGGACTCTCCTCGGCGGCTCGGGCCATCGCCCGTCCGCGCACGGCGATCAGGGAGGCGCCGTCGTCGAGGGTGAGCAGGCCCGACGCGACCAGGGCGGAGAACTCCCCGAGGCTGTGGCCCAGCAGGTAACGCGGCCTCACCCCCCGCTCGACCAGGTCGAGGTAGGTGACCAGCGAGAGCGCGAAGGTGGCGAGCTGGGCCCGGTCGGTGCGCACGACGTCCTGGTCGGCCGCCTCGGTGAGCAGCCACGCGACATCGACGTCGGTCACCTCGCCGACCCGCTGGACCACCGACCAGTGTGGTGAGTCGCGCCACGCGAGACCCGCGCCACCGCCCAGTGAGCCCTGGCCCGGAAAGAGCGCGACCACGTCGTCGCAGCGCGACCACGTCGTCGCGGCGCTCGGGGGTGGTCGACTCGGACACGCCGCCACGCTAACAGCGCCCCGCGTCGCACCGGGGCTCTCGAGCGGTCCCGGTACCGACGCAGTCGCAGTGCGCGTTCGCCTCGCCCGGCTCTCCCCGGGTCGATGCCCGGCGCCGACGGTGCCCGGAGTGGGACTTGAACCCACACACCCTCTCGAGTAAAGGCTTTTGAGGCCTCCGCGTCTGCCGATTCCGCCATCCGGGCGCGGCGCCCACGGTAGCAGCAAATCTAGAGTGGGACGGTGCGCGTGTCGGTGACGCTGTGGCGAGAGGACGTGGACATGGCGCACCCGGTGCTCGGTGCCGCCCAGCGCCACGAGCACCGCTCGCGATTGCTGGTGCGCCTCGAGGGCGGGGGCGCCTACGGCTACGGCGAGGTCTCGCCCCAGCCGCAGGCCCTGAACGGCGATCCGGGGCTGGACGAGGTGGTCGACGAGCTGGTGGCCCTCGTGATCCCCCAGACGCTGGACATCGCTGAGCGCGAGGGCGAGCTGCCACGGTGGTCGCGGCTCCACCTGGTGGCGGGGTCGCGTCGCGCGAGCGCGCCGGCGGTGGCCCTGGTCGAGATGGCCCTGCTGGATCGCGAGGTGCGCCGCGGGGTCGTCGATCTGGACGACCTGTGGCCCTTTCGCCACGCGACGCCCGACCAGGCGACCGTCTCGGCGCTGGACCGGGCCACCGAGTGGTCGGTGGATCCGTCGGTCGCTCGCGTGCGCGTCAAGTGCGGGCCGTCGCCCCTCGAGCCCTGGGTGCTCGAGCGCGTCGCGTCGCTGGGCCGGCCGATCCTCCTCGACTACAACGCCCGCGCCGACTCGGACGAGACCGTGCTCGCTCACGTGGCCGACCTGGGACGCGTGGCCACGGTGGACGTCGTCGAACAGCCCTTCGCCCCGGGCAACCTGGTGGATCCCGCGCGTCTGGCCGCACGGCTGGACGTCGCGCTGGGGATGGACGAGGGCGTGCGCTCCGTGCGCGACCTCGAGCACGTGGTGCGCTACGGCGCGGCGCGGGTGGTCTGCATCAAACCAGCCCGTGTCGGTGGCGTGGCCCACGCGCGCACCATGATTCGCTGGGCGCACGAACACGGGTTGCGGGCGTACCTCGGGGGCTTCTTCGAGTCACCCCTCGCGCGCGGCGCCCACCGGCGCCTGGCGCAGAGCTGCGTCAGCGAGCCCAGTGACCTCGGCCCCGTCGCCGTGCGCGCTGCGCAGGCTGACCTGAGCGGCGAGACGAGCGACGCGCGGGAGGGGCGCGACGCGCACGCCGGTGTCGGCGCCGCGCCCTCGCCCGCGCGCCTCGCGCACGCGCGCGTGCTGGCGTCGTGGCCGTGAGCACGCCGTACACTCGGGTCCATGGGGGAGCGCCAGGTGCGTCGACGGCTCGAGGACCTGCAGCGGCGCCTGGCGGCGGCCCGCGAGAGCCAACACGTGCTCGAGGAGCAGGTCCTGGTGTGGAACGACGCCCTCGAGGACGCCCGTATCCGCTCGCTGGTCTCCGAGACGCCCCTGCAGACCCAGGAGTACGATGAGCTGTCGCGCCACGTGGCCGCGGCGAACGCGGAGTTGGTGCGTCGGGCCCACGAGGTGCGTAACCTGAAGGCCGAACGCGACGCACTCCTGCACGAGTGGACCCCGAAGGATGAGCCCGAACGATGAGCATGGCTAAACGAGTGGTGATCGCCGACGACGAGTCCATCATCCGCCTCGACCTGAAGGAGATCCTCGAGGACGACGGCTACCTGGTGGTCGGGGAGGCCGCGCGCGGTGACGAGGCACTGGCGCTGATCCGCGAGCACCAGCCGGATCTGGCGCTGCTCGACATCAAGATGCCCGGCCTGGACGGCATCGAGGTGGCGCGCGAGGTCGCGGGTGGAGCGACGGCGGTCGTCCTGCTCACCGCATTCAGCCAACGGTCGCTGATCGAGAGCGCGCGCGACGCGGGGGTCGTCGCCTACCTGGTCAAGCCGTTTCGCAGCAGCGAGATCCTCCCCAAGCTGGCCGCGATCCTCGATCCCGCCAGCGTGGGCGCCGCGTCGGCTCACGCCCCACTCGCCGACGACAAGATCGAGACGCGTGAACTCGTGCGCCGCGCCAAGGAGCGACTGATGCTCGAGCGCGGGCTCGACGAGCCGTCCGCGTTCGACGTGATCCAGCAGTCCGCCATGCGCGCGCGCACGAGGATGCGTGACGTCGCCGAGCAGATCCTGCGCGGTGACTTCGTTGGCTGATCCCGCGCTCGACCAGCGCCCCCTGGTCTTGCTGGACGGCATGTCACTGGCCTTTCGCGCCTTCTTCGCCCTCTCGAGCGACATCGCCACCTCCGGCGGCCTCGCGACCAACGCCCTGCACGGCTTCGCCGCCATGCTGCACTCGCTGATCCGCTCCCAGCACCCGCGGGCGCTGGCGGTGGCCTTCGACCTGCCCGGAGGCACGTTTCGCGACGCGATGAGCGAGGACTACAAGGGGGGGCGGGCGGCGACGCCCGAGGCGCTGGAGCCCCAGTTCGCTCTCATCCGCACGATGTGCGAAACACTCGGCATCCCGGTGCTGGGCGTGGCCGGGTACGAGGCCGACGACGTGCTGGCCACGTTGGCGACCCGCGGCCGCGACGCCGGTCTGCCGGTGGTGGTGGTGACCGGGGACCGCGACACGTTCCAACTCGTCGAGGACCCTCTGATCCGGGTGCTGTACAACAAGCGCGGCGTCTCGGACTACGCGCTCTACGACGAGGCGGGCATCGTCGAGCGCTGCGGGGTCGAGCCCGCGCGCTACCCACTGCTGGCCGCACTGCGCGGCGACGCCTCCGACAACCTCCCCGGGGTTCCCGGGATCGGGGAGAAGACCGCCGCCCGTCTCCTCACGCGCTACCGCGACCTGGACGACCTGTACCAGCACGTCGACGAGTTGACGCCCAAGCTGCGCGAGAACCTCGTGGCCTTCGAGTCGAGGGCTCGTAAGAACGTGGCCGTCATGCGACTGGTGCGCGACGTGCCGCTGGAGGTGGACCTCCAGGACTTGCACCTCGGCGGGTGGCGGCGCGACGAGGTGACGGCGTTCTTCGCGCGCTACGAGATGACCACCATGCGAGCGCGCTTCGAGAAGCTCCTCGACGAGAATCTGCTCGGTCCCCCGGCGGACGGGGGCGACGAGGTCGTACCCGTCGCGCCGCCCGAGGAGCGCGCGGTGCGCGTCGTCGCGCTCGACGAGCTCCTCGCGGCCCCCGGCGAGTGGCTGGTCGCCTCGCGCGGCGATCAGGTCGCGGTGCTGAGCGCGGATGCGGGGCTGGTCGCGGTGGCGCCCCTGATGGACCTGCTGGCTCGCGCGGGCGAGCGGCGCCTGGTGGGCCACGACCTGAAGGATCTGTACCGACGGGCGAGCGGCGAGGGGATCGACCTTCGCGAGCCGGCGGACGACACGCTGATCATGGCCTTCCTGATCGATCCGACGAGCGGCAACTACGCGCTGGACGACCTGGCGCGTCGGTTCCTCGGGGTTCGCCTCGCCCCCGACGCACCGACGCTCTTCGGGGACGCGTCGAGCGAGGAGAGCCTGGTGGGGGAGGTTCGCGCGGTGGCCCGCCTTCGCTCGGCACTGCGCGCGGAGTGCGCCCAGTGGGCTCTGGACTACGTGTACGAGGAGGTCGAGCTACCGCTGGTGGCCGTGCTGGGGCGCATGGAGGCGGTGGGCGTACGGGTCGACGTGGGAATGCTGCGCGCGATCAACCAGGAGTTCGCCCAGGAGGCGGCCGCGCTGGACGCCGAGATCCAATCGGTCGCCGGGCACCCCTTCAAGGTCAACTCCTCGGTCCAGCTCCAGAGCGTGCTGTTCGACGAGCTGGGGCTGAGCCCGACCAAGCGCATCAAGACCGGCCGCTCCACCGACGCGACGAGTCTCGAGGCGATCCGTGACGAGCACCGCATCGTGGACCTCGTCCTGCGCTACCGCGAGGTCGAGAAGCTGCGCAGCACCTACGGCACCGGGCTGATCGACGCCGTCGGACCGGACGGGCGGATCCACGCCACTTTCCGCCAGACCGTGGCGCGCACCGGCCGGCTCTCGTCGGAGAACCCCAACCTGCACAACATCCCGGTGCGCTCCGCCGAGGGTCGCCGCCTGCGCTACGCGTTCGTGCCGCGCGAGGGCTGGCGCCTGGCCGTGGCCGACTACAACCAGATCGAGCTGCGCATCCTGGCCCACCTCTCCCAGGACGCGGGACTCCTGGCCGCCTTCGCGGCCCACGAGGACGTGCACCGCACCATCGCGGCCTCGGTCTTCGGCGTGGAGCCCGCGGCGGTCACCCACGAGCAGCGCGAGCAGGCCAAGGCCGTCTCCTACGGACTGGCCTACGGCATGGAGGCGTTCGGGCTGAGCCAGCGCCTGGGGGTGCCGGTCTCGACGGCGCGCGAGGTCATGGATCGCTACTTCGCCGGCTTCCCGAGCCTGCGCGCCTACATGGAGCGCACGGTGGCCGAGATCCGCAGTACGGGGTACTCGCGCACCGAGTTCGGTCGCATCCGGCCGTTCCCCGACCTCGCGACCGCCGTGGGCAGCCAGCGCCTGGCCGCCGAACGCCAGGCGGTCAACGCGGGGATCCAGGGCCTGGCGGCCGACATCTTCAAATCCGCGCTGGTGCGACTCGATCGCCGCCTGCGCGAGGAGGGGCGCGCGGCGCGCCTCATCCTCCAGGTCCACGACGAGGTGCTGGTCGAGGCGCCGCCGGAGGAGGAGGGCGCGGTGGGCACCGCGATCGTCGACGCCCTGACCGGGGCGGCACAGCTCAGCGTTCCCCTCGAGACCTCGCTGCACTGGGGCGACAACTGGGCGACCGCCAAGGGCTAGGGTCGCGACTGCGCGGGCCCGATGCTAGCATTGTCCGTCGGGTCGACACCGGTGACCCGACCCCTACTGGACTAGGTGACCCCGGTGTGGTCGACGTGAAGGTAGTACGAATGTCGGACGGCACCAGCCTCCTCTCCCCCCAGCCCATGGGAACCTTCGACGAGGAGGGGCACTACATTCCGCGCGTCGTGACCGAGGACAACCTCGTCGGCACGGACCTGACCTCGCTGGTCGGTGACAGCGTCCTGGAGTTCGACGACGGCGACCTGGTGACCGGCACCGTGGTCAAGATCGACCGCGACGAGGTGCTCGTCGACATCGGCTTCAAGTCCGAGGGCGTCATCCCCGCGCGTGAGCTGTCCATTCGCAACGACGTCGACCCCCGCGACGTCGTCAGCTTGGGCGAGCGCGTGGAGTGCCTGGTTCTCCAGAAGGAGGACAAGGAGGGCCGTCTGGTCCTGTCCAAGAAGCGCGCGCAGTACGAGAAGGCCTGGGCGACCATCGAGGACCTGAAGAACCGCGACGAGATCGTCAAGGGCGTCGTGATCGAGGTGGTCAAGGGTGGACTCATCGTGGACATCGGTCTGCGTGGGTTCCTGCCCGCCTCCCTGGTGGAGCTGCGCCGAGTGCGCGAGTTGCAGCCCTACATCGGCAAGACGGTCGAGGCCAAGATCATCGAGCTGGACCGCAACCGCAACAACGTCGTGCTCTCGCGCCGGGCGTGGCTGGAGGAGACTCAGAAGGAACAGCGCGGCGACTTCCTCAACAACCTCAAGCCCGGCGAGCGGCGTCACGGGGTCATCTCGTCGGTGGTCAACTTCGGGGCGTTCGTCGACCTCGGCGGGATGGACGGGCTCATCCACGTCTCCGAGCTCAGCTGGAAGCACATCGATCACCCGAGCCAGGTCGTGTCGGTGGGCGACGAGGTGGACGTCGAGGTGCTCGACGTCGACTTCGCCAAGGAGCGGATCTCGCTCTCGCTGAAGGCCACCCAGCTGGACCCGTGGCAGGTCTTCGCGGACTCCCACGCCGTGGACCAGCTGGTCTACGGTCGCGTCACCAAGCTGGTGCCCTTCGGTGCCTTCGTCCAGGTGGGCGACGGGATCGAGGGCCTCGTGCACATCTCCGAGATGGCGGCGCACCACGTCGAGTCGCCGGACCAGGTCGTGAGCGTCGGTGAGGAGTTGTGGGTCAAGATCATCGAGCTGGACACGGCTCGTCGCCGCATCAGCTTGTCGATCAAGCAGGCCGCGGAGGGTGGCGAGGTCTCCGAGGAGTACCGTGAGGCCTTCGGCTCGCACGCCTACGACGAGGAGGGCAACTACATCGGCACCCTCGAGTACGGCGAGTTCACGCCCGAGACCGAGGCGCAGGCCGCCTGGGCGGAGTACGCGACCGAGGTCTCCGGCAAGCCCGAC
>JAJYNX010000096.1:57558-74916 GCA_021786095.1 Actinomycetes bacterium
GAGAGCGAGGGCTAGGCCCCGTCGTCGACGACGCGCACCAGGGGGAAGTGACAGGCGACCCGGTGGCCCGGAGCGACCTCGCGTAGGGCGGGCGTCTCACTCGCGCACCGATCGCTGGCCCGCGGGCAGCGGGTACGAAAGCGGCAGCCGCTGGGCGGGTTGAGCGGACTGGGGGGCTCGCCCTCCAGGACGTCGGGCCGGGCCCGCGAGGTCGGGTCGGCCTCGAGCGCCGCGCCGAGCAGGTAGGTCGTGTAGGGGTGGGCCGGGGACTCGTAGAGCGTCGTGGACGGCCCGATCTCGCAGAGTCGACCAAGGTACATGACGGCGACGCGGTCACTCACGTTCTTCACCACGGCCAGGTCGTGGGCGATGAAGAGCAGGGTCAGCCCGTACTGCGCCTTGAGGTCCTCCAGCAGATTCAGTATCTGGGCCTGCACCGACACGTCCAGCGCCGAGACCATCTCGTCGCAGATCAGCAGTTGAGGTCGCATGGCCAAGGAGCGAGCGATCGAGATGCGCTGACACTGGCCGCCCGAGAACGAGCGCGGGTAGCGGTCCCCGTGGGTGAGCGGATCGATGCCGACCTTGAGGAGCAGGTCGTCGATGAACGCGTCGCGCTCGGGTCCGCGCATCTGGCGCCAGCAGTCCAGCGGCTCGGCGACGATGTCGCGCACCCGCCGGCGCGGGTTCAGAGAGCTGATCGGGTCCTGGAAGATCATCTGCATGCGCGTGCGCGTGCGGCGCAGGGCCCGGCCCCGCTGGTGGGTGATGTCCACGCCGTCCAACTCGACCGTGCCGGCCGTGGGCGTGACGATCCGCATGAGGGCGCGGCCGGTCGTGGACTTGCCGCACCCCGACTCGCCCACCAGACCCAGCGTCTCCCCGGCGACGATGTCGAAGCTCACCGCGTCGACGGCGCTGACGGCGTGCGCCCCGCGTCCGAAGGTCACGGTCAGGTCGCGAACCGACAGCAGCGCGGCGGGTCCGACGCCGGCGGGAGCGGGGGTCGTCACGGTCGTGGGCCGCCTCGGGCGGGCAGTGGGTTCCAGCAGGCGTACTGGTGGCCGGGCGTGGTGGTCTCCACCAGCGCCGGGACCTCGCGGTGGCATCGCTCGGTGGCGTAGGCGCACCGCGGGGCGAAGCTGCAGCCGGCGGGCAGCGCCGCCAGGTTGGGCGGTCGGCCGGGGATGGCGGCCAGGCGCGTGTGGGGGGCGTTGGACACCCGCGGCGAGCACTCCAGGAGCGCCCGGGTGTAGGGCATGCGGTGGTCGGCGAACACGTCCGCCGTGGGGCCGCTCTCGACGACGCGCCCGGCGTACATGACCATGATCCGCGAGGTGCGCGTGGCGACGACGCCGAGATCGTGAGTGACCAGAACGACCGACATGTGCAGGCGCGCCGTGAGATCGTCGAGGAGATTCAGGATCTGGGCCTGGATCGTGACGTCCAGGCCGGTGGTCGGCTCGTCGGCCAGCAGCAGCGCCGGGGCGCCGGCGAGAGCGATCGCGATGACGACGCGCTGTCGCATGCCACCCGACAGCTGACCGGGGTAGGCGCGGTAGCGCTCCGCGGGCGAGGGGATGCCCACGAGGCTCAGGAGCTCGAGGGACCGGGCGCGCGCCGCAGTCCGTGACAGGCCGAGGCGTACCCGCAGGACTTCGTCGATCTGGTGGCCGACGCGCATGACGGGGTTGAGCGACGTCATCGGGTCCTGGAACACCATGGCGACTCTCGTGCTCCACAGCTGGCGCATCGCGTTCTCACTGGCTCCGACGATCTCGACGCCGTCCAGACGCACCGAGCCGCTCACGGTGACCCGCGAGCGCGCCAGCAGGCCCATGATCGTGCGCGAGAGCACCGTCTTGCCCGAGCCCGACTCGCCGACGACGCCCAGCACCTCCTCGCGTCCGAGGTCGAAGGAGACGCCGTCGACGGCGCGTAGGGGCCCGGCGTTCGTGGCGAAGGTGGTCGTGAGATCGCGTACCGACAGCAGCACCGGCTCGCTCGCGACCGGCGCCGTCGTGGCGCTCGTGGTTCGCTCGGGCGTCGCGCTCACAGCTTCACCTGAGCCACGTCGAAGTGGTGGCGGAGCCGGTCGCCCACGAAGTTGAGGGCCAGCAGCAGCAGGCACATGGCGAGCGACGGGAAGAGCACGAGCCAGGGGTTCTGGGACATCACCGTGCGCGCCTCGTTGATCATGTTGCCCCACGAGGGCGTGGGTGGGTTGAAGAGCACGAGCCACGGGTTCTGGGACATCACCGTGCGCGCCTCGTTGATCATGTTGCCCCACGAGGGCGTGGGTGGGTTCACCGAGAGCCCGAGGAACGCCAGGGCCCCCTCCAGGGCGACCACGGTCGCCACGCCGATCAGGAGGAACGAGACGGCGATCGGGGCGACGTTGGGCGTGAGCTCGTGAACGAGGATGCGTCGGTCGGTCGCCCCCTGGACCTTGGCCGCGATCACGAAGTCGCGCGTGGCCACCGACATCGTCGCCGCCCGGATGACGCGGTAGACCAGTGGCACCGAGGCCAGCCCGATGACGAGGATGATCTTGAGCAGGGTGCGCGGCGTCCAGAACGACAGCACCGCGATGACCGCGACGATGGCCGGGAAGGCGAGGGCGACGTACATGACGGCGGTGAGCAGGGCATCGAGCCGACCCCGCCGGTAGGCCGCGAGCATGCCCAGTGGAGCGCCGATCCCGAAGCCGATCAGCATCGAGCCGGCGCCCACCGCGAGCGAGACCCGCGAGCCGAAGACCACGCGCGAGAAGATGTCGCGCCCGAGATCGTCCGTCCCGAACCAGTGGTGCAGCGAGGGGGCCGCGTTGACGAGGCTGTAGTTCTGGTAGAGGGGGTTGTCCAAGGGCAGGACGTTGGCGAAGACGGCGCCGAACACGTTGAGGGCGAGCCACGCGACGCAGACCCAGAACAGCGGTCCCAGCGCCGCGCGCGCCTCGTCGGGCGACGCCTCGTCGACCTCGTCGACGCGGGCGGAGGTCGCGCTACTCACGGCTGATCCGGGGGTCGATGAGGTTGATCGCGAAGTCGAAGAGGAAGTTCACCAGCACGACCCCCACCGACACGACCAGCACGATCCCCTGGACCAGGAGGTAGTCGCTGCTGGCGATGGCCGAGATGAGCGTGTAGCCCAGTCCCGGGATGGCCAGGAGGTACTCGACGACGAAGCCACCCGCGAGCAGGCCGCCGATGTTGACCCCGGCGGTACCCAGCAGCGCGACCGACGAGGGGCGAAGGGCGTGGCGCCACATGATGCGCCGGTGACTGATCCCCTTGGAGCGAGCCATCGTGATGAACTCCTCCTGCAGGGTCGCGATCAGGTCGCTGCGCAGGACCCGGAAGTACAGGACGAAGCTGCCCAGCGCCAGCGTGAAGGCGGGCAGGGACAGGCTCTCGAGGTTGGCGACCCAGTCCGTGGCGAGTGAGACGTAGGAGGAGGGGCCGGTGTTGGCGACGCCCAGCTTGATCGACACCACCAGAACGAGCAGGACGATGACGATGAAGGGGGGGATCGACAGCAGCGTGAAGCTGCCCGCGCTGAGCAGACGGTCCACCAGCCCATCGGGATGGCGGGCGGAGCGCATCGCCAGGGGAACGGCGAAGGCGAAGGCGAGGATCTGGCTGAGCACGATGAGCTCGACGTCGATGGGCAGCGCCGCGCGGATGGTGCTCGCCACCGAGGTCTGGGAGATGAACGAGACGCCCAGGTTCCCGTGCAGCACGTTGCCCATCCAGATGACGTACTGGGCGACGAGCGACCGGTTCAGGCCGAGCTGCTTGTAGAGCAGCGCGCGGTTCGCCGGGCTGTCGCCGGTGCCCAGGATCACCGTGGCCGGGTTGCCCGGTAGGAGGTGGATCAGGTAGAAACTGCCCACGGAGATGACGATGACGATGCCGACGAGCGTGAGTAGTCGTCGTACGACGTATCGCAGCACGTTCCCCCCCGAGAGACTTGTAGCGACACTAGCGAACGACGTCGCGTCGGGGGAGCCCGGGCGCGGCGGGGGTGATGGCTCTCTTATTTTTGCCGGACCCGGGTGGCCGGATCGCTAGCGTGGTGCAGTGCGAACAATCTGCGTGACGGGGGGCATCGGGGCCGGAAAGACTGTGGTGACCGAGCGATTGCGCGAGCGCGGCGTGGCGGTCATCGACGCCGATCAGGTCGCCCACGACGTGACGGCACCGGGGACGCCGGCCTACCAGGCCCTGCGTGACGCCTTCGGTGACGCCATCCTCGCTCCGACCCGCGAGATCGATCGCCCCTTCCTGGCTGCGGTGGTCTTCCACGACGCCTGGGCCCTGCGCCGGCTGAATCGGATCACCCACGGACCCATCGGCGAGGAGATCGGGCGGCGTCTGGCGGCACTGGACGCACCGGTGGCCGCGGTGGCGCTGCCGCTGTTTCGCCCCGAGCACCGCGAGGCGTTCGGCTTCACGGAGGTGTGGGCGGTCCAGGTGCCCGTGGACCTGGCGGTGCGCCGCCTGGTGGACGGGCGGGGATACCGCGAGGAGGAGGCGCGGGCCCGCCTCGCGGCGCAGGTGACCAACGAGGAGCGCGAGGCGATGGTGGACCGAGTCGTGTGGAACACCGGTACTCTCGACGAACTGTACCGGGCGGTGGACGAGTTGGTGGTGGAGAGTGGGATCACGAGTGGCTGACTTTCGGGTCGAGTCGCCGCTGCGCCCGGCGGGCGACCAGCCCGCGGCGATCGCCGCGCTCGCGAGCGGGGTGCGCGACGGCTTGCGCTTCCAGACCCTGGAGGGGATCACCGGCAGCGGCAAGACGGCGACGATCGCGTGGCTGATCGAGCAGGTGCAGCGCCCCACGCTCATCCTCGAGCCCAACAAGTCGCTGGCGGCGCAACTCGCCTCGGAGCTCAAGGAGATGCTGCCGGCGAATCGGGTGGAGTTCTTCGTCTCGTACTACGACTACTACCAGCCCGAGGCGTACATCCCGCGCACCGACACCTTCATCGAGAAGGACAGTTCGGTGAACGAGGAGATCGACCGGCTGCGCCACGCGGCCACCTCGTCGTTGCTGACCCACCGCGACACCATCGTCGTGGCGTCGGTCTCGTGCATCTACGGGCTGGGCTCGCCCCTGGAGTACCGCGAGCGGATGCTGGCGCTGGCCGTCGGCGAGTCCTTCGATCAGCGGGCCCTGCTGCGGCGACTGGTGGAGATGCAGTACAGCCGCAACGACCTCGTCGTGGAGCGCGGGACGTTTCGCGTGCGCGGCGACACGCTGGAGATTCAGCCGGCCTACTCCCAGGAGGCGATCCGCGTCTCGTTCTTCGGTGACGTGATCGAGGAGATCGCCTTCTTCAACCCGCTGACCCAGGAGCGCCGCGGGACGGTGCGCGAGTGCACGCTCTTCGCCGCCTCGCACTACGCCACCGGCGCCGACACCCTGACGCGCGCCTGCCGGTCGATCGAGCGCGAGCTCGGCGAGCGGCTGGCCGTGCTGCAGAGCGAGGGGCGCCTCCTCGAGGCTCAGCGCCTGCGCTCGCGCACCGAGCACGACCTGGAGATGCTGGAGCAGACGGGAGTCTGCGCCGGAGTGGAGAACTACTCGGCCCACCTGGACGGGCGTCAGCCGGGGGAGCGGCCCTTCACGCTGCTGGACTACTTCCCCGAGGACTTCCTGGTGGTGGTGGATGAGTCCCACGTCGCCGTGCCCCAGGTCCGTGGCCAGTACGCGGGCGACCGCTCGCGCAAGGAGACGCTGGTGGAGCACGGCTTTCGACTCCCGAGTGCCCTGGACAACCGCCCGCTCAACTTCGACGAGTTCATCGAGATGGTGCCCCAGGTTGTCTTCGTCTCCGCGACGCCCGGGCCCTACGAGTACGAGCACTCCGATCAGGTGGTCGAGCAGGTCATCCGGCCGACCGGCCTGCTCGACCCGATCGTGAGCGTGGTGCCCACGCGTCAGCAGATCGACGACCTGCGCGCGCGTCTCGACGAGGTGATCGCGCGCGGCGAGCGGGCGCTGGTGACCACCCTGACCAAGCGGATGGCCGAGGACCTGACGACGTTCCTGGTCAAGGCGGGCTACCGCGTCCAGTACCTGCACAGCGACATCGACACGATCCAGCGCATCGAGATCCTGCGCTCGCTGCGCCTGGGCGAGTTCGACGTGCTCGTGGGGATCAACCTCTTGCGCGAGGGCCTCGACCTGCCCGAGGTGTCGCTGGTGGCGATCCTGGACGCGGACAAAGAGGGGTTCCTCCGTTCGCGCAGTGCACTGATCCAGACCATCGGACGCGCGGCGCGCAACGCCAACGGCGCCGCGGTGCTCTACGCCGACCGGGTGACCGACTCGATGCGCGACGCCCTGGCGCTGACCGAGCGGCGCCGCCACGCCCAGGCCGCCTACAACGCGGAACACGGCATCGTGCCCCAGAGCGTCACGAAGAACGTGGCCGATATCCTCGGACGCCTGCGTAGCGACGCGGGGGCCGGTCGCGGCTCGAGCGAGGTCACGACCGCCGCGCTCGAAGGGGCGTCGGACGACCTCGCCCTGGAGATGGCGCGCGTGGAGGAGGCGATGCTCGAGGCCGCCCGCGAGCTGCGCTTCGAGGAGGCCGCCGCCCTGCGCGACGTCCTGCACACGCTGCACCGCCAGAGCCTGGCGCCACTGCTCGACGACCTCGTCGTCGACGTCTGACCGGTAGGTTGGCGGCCGTGTCGTCGAGCATCCGCGTCCAGGGCGCGCGCGTTCACAACTTGAAGGACCTCTCGGTCGAGATCCCGCGCGACCGCCTGGTGGTGTTCACCGGGCTGTCGGGATCGGGCAAGTCCTCCCTGGCGTTCGACACGATCTACGCGGAGGGCCAGCGCCGCTACGTCGAGAGCCTCTCGGCCTACGCGCGCCAGTTCCTCGGCCAGATGGACAAGCCCGACGTCGACTTCATCGAGGGGCTCTCGCCGGCGATCTCGATCGACCAGAAGACGGCGTCGCGCAACCCGCGCTCGACCGTCGGCACGATCACCGAGGTCCACGACTACCTGCGCCTGCTCTACGCGCGCGTGGGCATCGCCCACTGCCCCCAGTGCGGGCGGGTGGTGTCGCGCCAGACCCCCCAGCAGATCGTCGACCACGTGATGGCGCGCCGCGAGGGTGAGCCGTTTCTGGTGCTGGCGACCGTGGTCGAGGGGCGCAAGGGCGAGTACTCCGCGCTGCTCAACGAGCTGGCCGGGCAGGGGTTCTCGCGCGTGCGGGTGGACGGCGTGGTGACCGACCTGGCCGACCGCGACGAGATCAGCCTCGCGCGCTACGAGCAGCACACCATCGACGTGGTGATCGACCGGCTCCGGGTGCGCGCGGCCGATCGCCAACGCGTGACCGAGTCGGTGGAGACGGCGTTGGCGCTGACCAAGGGAACCGTCTCATTCCTCTTCGTGGACGACGCCGAGCAGGTCAGCTTCTCGGAGAAGATGGCGTGTACCCACTGCGGGCTGAGCTTCACCGAGCTCGCACCGCGCGACTTCTCCTTCAACTCCCCCTACGGCGCGTGCCCCGTGTGCACGGGCCTCGGGACGCGCTACGAGGTGGACCCGGACCTGGTGGTGCCGGATCCGACGCTCTCGCTGGCCGAGGGCGCCCTGGCGCCCTGGTCGGGCGCGCGCTTCAAGTACTTCGAGCGCCTGATCGACGCCGTCGCCCAGTTGGGCGGGTTCGACGTGACGACGCCGTGGCGCAAGCTGCGCGCCAAGGACCGGCGCCTCGTGCTCTACGGTGTGCAGGCCAAGGCGGTCCCGGTGAAGTATCGCAACCGCTACGGGCGGGTGCGCTCGTACGAGACGACCTTCAACGGCATCGTCGAGTGGCTCGAGCGCAAGCGCAACGAGGCCGACGGCGACTGGTCGCGCGAGCAGGCGGAGCAGTACATGCGTGAGGTTCCCTGCACCGCGTGCCACGGGCAGCGCCTGCGACCCGAGGTGCTCGCGGTGACCGTGGCCGATCGCAACATCGCCGAGGTCAGCGCGGTCACCATTGACGAGGCGGTGGCCTTCTTTCGCTCCCTCACTCTGAGCGCGCGCGACGAGGCGATCGCGCGCCAGGTGATCAAGGAGATCCTGGAGCGACTCTCGTTCCTGATGGACGTGGGGCTCGACTACCTGACCCTGAGTCGGGCGTCGGCCACGTTGTCGGGTGGCGAGGCGCAGCGCATTCGCCTCGCCAGCCAGATCGGCAGCTACCTCGTGGGGGTGCTGTACGTGCTCGACGAGCCGTCGATCGGATTGCACCAGCGCGACAACCACCGGCTCATTGCCACACTGGAGCGCCTGCGCGACCTGGGCAACTCGGTGATCGTCGTCGAGCACGACGAGGAGACCATCCGCTCCGCGGACTTCGTGGTCGACATTGGCCCGGGAGCGGGTGAGTTCGGCGGGCGCGTCGTGCACGCCGGAAGCGTGGCCGCGCTGATCGAGAACCCCGACTCGCTGACGGGTCAGTACCTGGCGCGGCGTCGCACGATCGAGGTGCCGACGGTGCGCCGCACGGGCGACGGGAACGCGGTGGTCGTGCAGGGGGCGCGGGCCAACAACCTGCGCGACCTCTCCGTGCGCTTCCCCCTGGGCGAGTTCGTCGCCGTGACCGGCGTCTCGGGCTCGGGCAAGTCGACCCTGGTCAACGCCATCCTGCTCAACGCCCTGGAGCACCAGCTCAACGGAGCCAAGACGGTCGCGGCCGAGCACGACGCCATCCGCGGGGTGGAGCACCTCGACAAGGTGGTGGCAGTCGACCAGCAACCCATCGGCCGCACCCCCCGCTCCAATCCCGCGACCTACACCGGCGTGTTCGACAAGATCCGCCGCCTGTTCGCCGAGACCCAGGAGGCCAAGGTCCGCGGTTACGCGCCGGGCCGCTTCTCCTTCAACGTCAAGGGCGGGCGGTGCGAGACCTGCGCCGGTGACGGGACGATCAAGATCGAGATGCACTTCCTGCCCGACGTGTACGTGAACTGCGAGGTGTGCGGCGGAGCGCGCTACAACCGCGAGACCCTCGAGATCACCTACCGCGCCAAGACGATTAGCGACGTCCTGGCGATGCCGATCGTCGAGGCCCTCAGCTTCTTCGAGCGCCAGCCGGCCATCGCGCGCCACCTGCAGAGCCTGGTCGACGTGGGCCTGGGCTACGTGCGCCTCGGCCAGCCGGCACCGACCCTCTCGGGAGGGGAGGCGCAGCGCGTGAAGCTCGCGACCGAGCTCGCCCGGCGCCCCACCGGCCACACCCTCTACGTGCTCGACGAGCCGACGACGGGACTGCACTTCGAGGATGTGCGGCGCCTCCTGGAGGTGCTGCACCGGCTGGTGGACCAGGGTAATACGGTGATCGTCATCGAGCACAACCTCGACGTGATCAAGACGGCCGACTGGATCGTCGACCTGGGACCCGATGGCGGGCGCCGGGGTGGCCAGGTGGTCGGTGAGGGCACGCCCGAGCACGTCGCCACGTTGGACTCCGCGACGGGAGTCGTGCTGCGCGGCGTTCTCGCCGCGGTGCCGTGCTGACCAAGCCGACCGCCATACCGCGCACCAGCGGGTGCTACCTCTTTCGCAACCAGTCCGAGACGATCATCTACGTGGGCAAGGCCCGCTCGCTGGCGTCGCGCCTGTCGAGCTACTTCCAGCGCGCCGAGGCCCTGTCGGTCAAGACGCAAGCGCTGATGGCCGAGGCGACGTCGGTCGAGTGGATCGTGACGCCGAGCGAGCTGGACGCGCTGGTGCTGGAGAACGAGCTGATCAAGCAGAACCAGCCTCGCTACAACCTGCGCCTGAAGGATGACAAGAGCTTTCCCTACGTGGCCCTGGACACGCGAACCGACTTCCCGGCCCCCCAGATCACCCGGGGTCACCACGTCAAGGGGGTGCGCTACTTCGGCCCCTACGTCGACGTGCGCGCCCTGCGCGCCACCGTCGACCAGTTGCTCGAGGCCTACCCGCTGCGCTCGTGCACCCGCCACAAGTTCGACTACCAGGCACGGATCGGGCGCCCGTGCCTGCTCTACGACATCGGCAAGTGTGTCGGTCCCTGCGTGGGCGCCATCGACGCGCCGCAGTACGGTCGGCTGGTCCAGTCCTGGGTCCAGTTCCTCGACGGCGACGTGCGGCCCCTCCGTCGGCGCCTCGAGCACGAGATGACCGAGGCGTCGCGCGCGCAGCGCTACGAGGCTGCCGGCCGAGCCCGTGACGCCCTGGCCGCCCTGGATCGGGCGGCGGGGGAGCAGACCGTCGTGCTCGACGACCACACGAGCCTCGACGTGCTGGCGACCGCCGTGCACGGCGCGCGGGCGTGCGTGGTGCGCTTTCGGGTACGCCACGGCCGTGTGGTGGGGCGCAGTGTTCACTTGGTGGACCGGTCGATGGACGAGAGCGAGGCCGAGATCTTGGAGGCCGTGTTCGTCAACCTGTTCGACGACGCGGGCGACGTGCCGCCGATCGTGGTCGTGGACTCGCCGTCCGCGACGACACCGCTCAGTGCCGCGCTGCTGACGTCGCGCCGGGGTCGTCCGGTTCGGGTCGTGGTGGCCCAGCGGGGGCGGCGCCGGCGGCTCGTCCAGATGGCGCGGGCCGACGCCGACGCCGTGATGGCGCGCGAGGCCCTGCGCCGCGAGGCCGACCACAACGTGCGCTCGCGCGCTCTCCAGGAGCTGGGTGCGGCCCTGGGTCTGGCCCAGCCCCCTTTTCGCATCGAGTGCTTCGACATGAGCCACCTGCAGGGGACGAACTACGTGGGCTCGATGGTGGTCTTCGAGGACGGTCTGGCTCAGAAGCGGGACTACCGGCACTTCCACGTGCGCGAAGTCCTCGGCAACGACGACGTGGGCGCCATGGCCGAGGTGGTGCGCCGCCGACTGCGCCACTGGGACGAGGATCGCGCGCACACCCGCTTCGCTCGCTCCGACCTGCTCATCGTCGACGGAGGCCTGCCGCAGCTGCACGCCGCCGAGGCGGTGGTGGCGGAGCTGGGACTCACGGGCCGGGTCGCGCTGGCGGCACTGGCCAAGCGCGACGAGCTGCTGTACCGGCCGGGCTCGTCGGATCCCGTCACCCTCGAGCGGGGTTCGGAGTCGTTGTACCTGGTCCAGCGGCTGCGCGACGAGGCGCACCGCTTCGCGATCACCTTTCACCGCTCCAAGCGCGGGGCGTCGATGGTGGCCTCGTCGCTCGAGGGCGTGCGCGGCCTCGGTGTCGCGCGCCGGGAGCGTCTCCTGGCCACCGTTGGCTCGCTCGACGCGCTGCGGGCGTGCTCCCTCGAGGACCTGCGGGCGCTGTCGTGGCTGCCCGACGACGTGGCGACCAGGCTCTACGATCACTTACGGGCGCCGCGGGGCCCCCGCCTGACCAAGGGAGACGGCGATGAGTGAGGTGCTGGTGGTGACGGGGATGTCCGGTGCCGGACGCTCCACCGTCTCGGCCGCGCTGGAGGACCTCGGCTGGTTCGTCATCGACAACCTGCCCCTGGAGCTCATCGTGCGAGTGGCGGAGCTGGCGTCGAGCGGCTCGTCGGACTACGCCGGCGTGGCCTTCACCGTCGGCCGCTCGGGGCGAGTGCAGCCCGAGGCCCTGCTCTCGGTGCAGCGACAGCTGCAGTCACTGCACGAGACGGCCCGCATCCTGTTCCTCGACGCCCCCGACGACGTCCTCATCCGGCGCTACGAGGGCAATCGCCGGCGTCACCCGTACCCCGCGGCCAGCCTGGCCGCGTCCATCGCCGGCGAGCGGGTCTCGCTGCAGTCGCTGCACGACGCGGCCGATCTGGTGATCGACACCGGTGCGCTCAACACCAATCAGTTGCGCGCGCGTATCGTCGAGGCCTTCTCCGCGTCGAGTGCGTCGCGCTCGCTGCGCGTCTCGATCATGTCCTTCGGCTACTCCCACGGTCTTCCGCGCGATGTCGACCTGGTCTTCGACTGTCGCTTCCTGCCCAATCCGCACTGGGTCGACGAGTTGCGCCCGCTCACCGGGCTCGACGAGCCGGTGTCGTCCTACGTCCTGGGCCACGAGCCCGCCCAGCACTTCCTCGAGGACGTCACGCGCCTGCTCTCGTGGCAGATTCCCGCCTTCGTCCAGGAGGGCAAGTCCTACCTGTCGATCGCGATCGGGTGCACCGGCGGGCGTCACCGCTCGGTGGCGATCGCCGAGGAACTGCGTCGTCGCCTGGACTTGCCCACCGCGGTGTTGCACCGCGACATCAACCGCTAGCGCGTCACTGGCCCTCGCACTGCGACGCGAATCGGGCGCGGTGACCCTCGGTGACGGCCGAGCGTGGCCCGTGTGGCAAAATTGGGGGACGCGGTTCTCGCTCTCGTGCGCGGACTAACGCGTGAGACGAGGAGTGAGCGTGGCGATCCGAGTGGGCATCAATGGATTTGGTCGAATCGGGCGCGGCTACGTGCGCGCGTCGCTGCACCGCGACGACATCGAGGTCGTGGCGGTGAACGACCTCACGTCTCCCGAGATCAACGCGAACCTGCTGACGTACGACTCGACGCAGGGCCGGCTGGCCGAGTCGGTGAGCGTGCGCGGCGGCGACCTGGTGGTGGGCGACCGGACGCTGAAGGTTCTCTCGGAGCGCGAGCCCGGGGCGCTGCCCTGGCGCGAGTTGGGGGTCGACGTGGTGATCGAGTCGACCGGGCGCTTCACGTCGCGCGCCGCCGCGGCGGCGCACCTCGAGGGCGGCGCGCGCACGGTCATCATCTCCGCCCCGTCGGGCGACGCCGACGCCACCTTCGTGATGGGCGTCAACGAGGGCACCTACGACCCGCAGGCGCACCACGTCATCAGTAACGCGTCGTGCACCACGAACTGCTTCGTCCCGATGGTCAAGGTGCTCGACGACGCGCTGGGCGTGCGGGTGGGGCTCATGACCACGGTGCACGCCTACACCAACGACCAGAACCTGCTGGACCTGGCTCACAAGGACCCGCGTCGGGCCCGCGCGGCGGCCGTGAACATCGTGCCGTCCTCGACGGGGGCCGCGCGAGCGACGAGCCTGGTGCTGGCCGCCATGAAGGGGCGCCTCGACGGCACGTCACTGCGGGTGCCGGTAGCCGACGGGAGCATCACCGACTTCACCGCGATCGTGCGCGCCACGACCGTGGAGGAGATCAACGAGGCGTTCCGCGTGGCCGCCGAGGGACCCCTGCGCGGCATCGTGGACTACACCGACGAGCCGATCGTGTCGTCGGACATCGTCGGTCGCCCCGCGTCGTGCACGTTCGACTCCGCGCTCACGATGGTTCAGCGCATCGACGACGAGCAGAGCCTGGTGAAGGTGTTTGGCTGGTACGACAACGAGTGGGGCTACGCGAACCGGCTGGTCGACCTGACGGCGCACGTGGGCCGATGATGGCCGACGACCTGAAGTCCTACGAGCGATGGGGGAGCCTCGACGGCAAGAGGGTCCTGGTGAGGGTGGACTTCAACGTACCGGTGGAGCGGCGCGATGGTCGCTGGCGCGTCACCGACGACTTTCGCATCCGCAGTGCCGTGCCCCTCTTCGAAGACCTGCTCGCGCGTGGCGCCACGGTGGTCGCCTGCACGCACTTCGGTCGCCCGAAGGGCCAGGTGGTCGACGAGTATCGCGTGGACCCGATTCGCGAGCGCCTCGCCGAGCTGTGCGCCGGCGTGACGCTGATGGAGAACCTGCGCTTCGATCCCGGTGAGGAGGCCAACGACCCCACCTTCGGCGCATCCCTGGTCAAGGGATTCGACTACTACGTCAACGAGGCGTTCAGCGCGTCGCACCGGGCGCACGCGTCGATCATGATCCCGCCCACGCTGGTGCCCAGTGCGGTCGGTCCCAACTTCCGTCGCGAGGTGGAGGTGATGCGAGGAGTGATCGACGCGCCGGCTCGCCCCTTCGTGGCGATCGTGGGCGGTGCGAAGATCGGTGACAAGCTCGGCATCGTGAAGGTGCTGGCGCAGCGCGCCGACACCGTGATCGTCGGGGGCGGAATGGCCTACACCTTCGAGTTCGCCCAGGGGCGCACCATCGGCTCGTCGCTCTTCGACGCCTCGTACGTCGCGGAGTGCACCGAACTCCTGACGCACGAGAACATCCTTCTGCCGAGCGACACGCGGGGGCTGCGTGACGGCTCGCCGGTGGGGCCGGAGGGTGGCCAGGACCCGGTCCTCGACTTCGGGGCCAACGTGCCCGACGGCTGTGAGGGGTTCGACATCGGGCCCGAGACCATCGAGCGCTTCACCGCGGCGATCGCGCCGGCGGCGACGATCCTCTGGAACGGTCCGATGGGACTCTTCGAGGACGATCGATTCGCCCGCGGCACCGAGGCCGTGGCGCGGGCGGTGGCCGCGTCGTCCGCGTTCTCGGTCGTCGGCGGTGGCGACTCGGCGGCCGCGCTGAAGAAGTTCGGCCTCGTCGGGTCGGTCGGCTTCGTCTCCACCGGCGGGGGCGCCTCCCTCGAACTGGTGGAGTTTGGCGACTTGCCCGGTCTGCGGGCCCTGCGCGAGAGCCCGTTCCCGTGACGACGCGCGCGACGCGCCCGTTGGTGATGGGCAACTGGAAGATGAACCTGGACTTCGTCGAGGCCCTCCATCTCGTCCAGGAGATCGGCGTGGTGCTGCACCACCAGCCGCTCGAGCACACGGACCTGGTGGTCGCCCCGCCCTTCGTGGACCTGCGCACGGTGTGCTCGATCGTGGAGTCCGAGCAGATCCCGGTGGGCGTCGGAGCGCAGCACGTCAGCCAGTTCGAGAGCGGTGCGCACACCGGTGAGGTGAGTGCGTCGATGCTGCGCCGACTCGGCGTCACGTGGGTCATCGTGGGTCACTCCGAGCGCCGCACGCACTACGCCATGAGCGACGAGGTCGTCGCGGCCACCCTGGCGGCGGCGTTGCGGGCGGGCATGAACGCGGTCCTGTGCGTGGGCGAGGACGAGGAGCGCCGGCGAGGCGGCGAGCACCAGTCCTTCGTCGGCGCCCAGCTGGCCAGCGCCCTGTCGGGCCTGTCACCGGCCGCGCGGTCGGTGGTGACGGTCGCCTACGAGCCGCTGTGGGCGATCGGTACCGGTGTCAGCGCGTCGATCGAGGAGATCGCCGAGATGGGGACGTTCGTGCGCGCCACCCTCGACGACCTCGGCGCGACCGGCTCGCGCATCCTCTACGGCGGCTCGGTGAACGAGGACAACGCCGGGGACATCGCCAGCGTGCGTTCGATCGACGGGTTCCTGGTCGGTGGAGCCAGCCTGCGGGCGGCCTCGTTCCTCGCCATTGGCCGGGCCTGTGACGACTGCTACGCTGGAAAGCGCTAATCGGAGGGCTCGTGTTCACTTGGACGTTCATCATCATTGAGGTCGTGTCGGCGGTGGGGCTGGTCTTCCTGGTGCTCCTGCACTCGGGACGGGGTGGCGGCATCTCGGACCTGATGGGTGGCTCGATCGGGACGGTCGCGTCGGGCTCGACGGTGGTGGAGCGCAACCTCGACCGCATCACGGTCGCCGCGGCGCTGGTGTTCACCTTCGCCACACTGACGCTCGATCTGCGTCTGCAGTAGCCGGTGCGGGGACGCGCGTCGTGGCGACTGGCGGTGGCCGCGGCCCTGGTCGTCGCCGGGGCGGTACCGGTGGCGGTCTACGCGGGCTCCAGCACGCTCGTCGGGGATAACGCGCGCACCCTCACGCTGGCTCTGCCCGGCCCCTTCAACGGCTGTACGTACCTCGACGCGGGAGCGACGCCCACCATGGACGCCGTGAACGACCTCGTCGTGCCGTCGGCCTTCCAGACGACCGCCAGCGACGGGCTGATCGGCTCGGGTGGGCCGATCGCGTCGGCGGAGTTGACCTCGCTCAGCCCCGAGACCGTGGTGTACACCATCGCGCCCCACCAGCGCTGGAGCAACGGCCAGCCCTTCACCGTGCGCGACCTGGTGGCGTGGTGGCAACGCGCCCGCTCACTGGCCAGTGTGGTGAGCGACGGGTATCGCAGCATCTCGTCGATGAAGGTGGCCGCCAACGCCCTGAGCGTCACGGCGACGTTCCGCGACCCCTACGCCGACTGGAACGTCCTGTTTCGCGACGTGCAGTGGCGCGGCGCCCCGATGGGGTGTGCACTCAGCGACCTCCTGCGCCGTCCCTCGCTCGGCCCCTACGAGATCGTCAGCGCCACCAGCTCACGCCTCGTCCTGACCATGAACCCCCACTGGCCGAGCGACACGACGCGCTTCGGACGCCTCGTGCTGCTGGCGGGCGACAACGTGCCCGCGGGACCCACCGTGCCCTTCGCCAGCTACTCCCTGACGGTGAACCGCGCGGCGTTCGACACGCTGAGCGCTCACCCGTGGCTCCTCAGTCACCTGGGCTCGTCGAGCTCGATCGAGGAGCTGGCGTTTGCGCCGGCCAGTCCCCTGACGCGGCGCGCCCCGTTGCGCAAGGCCCTCGCGTGGGTCCTCGATCGTCAAGGGCTGATCAACCAACTCTGGGGAGCGGTCACCTTCCTTCCGACGGTGGCGGCCTCGGCCCTCTTCTCCCAGGGCCAGACCGGCTACCCCGGCGGGACGAGTTCGTCCCCCGTGGCGCCGAGTGCGGCGTCGCCGACCACCACCACGGTCACCGCCACCCCGACCCTGAACGACTGTCCGGCGTGTGCGATCGCCGTCTTCGAGGCCGCGGGCTACCACCGCTCACCCCAGGGCTGGCGCAACGCCCACGGCGCGATTCTGACGATCCGCGTCGCGGTGGCTCCTGGTGCGATCAACCGGGCAACGGCGAGGATCCTGCTACGTCAGTGGCGCGACGCCGGCGTCGCGGTTCACGAAGTCGGCGCACCGAGCAGCGAAGCCGCATCGCACCTAGCGGCCACGAGTCGAGTCGACGTCGCCCTCCTCACTCGGCCCACCGGCACGTCGCCCGCCTACAGCGCGCGGTCGTGGAGTGGTGCCCCGTTTCCCAATGCGTACGGGACTGGCTTCTCGTCGGCGGCCACGAACTCACTCTTCCAGAGTGCGTTGGCGACCTTCAACCCGGTCACCGCGCTGTCGACCTGGCACGTCTTCGACCACGCCGTGATGAGCTCGTTCTGGGTGCGTCCGCTGTTTACGGCACCGAGCCTGATTGAGTGGACTGGTGTGGTGACGGGGGTCGTGGGAGCGTTGTCGGTGCCCGGCTTCGTGGATCAGGTACCGGGGTGGAGCACGACGGCGCAGGGCTCAAACGGTAGTTAGAGCGGGACCACCGAGAGGATAGAATCAAGTGCCGCGTCGGAGTGGCGGAATAGGCAGACGCGCCAGCTTGAGGGGCTGGTGCCCTCAGGGGCGTGCGGGTTCAAGTCCCGCCTCCGACACCAACATTCTCCGGTACTTTGAGGCCGA
>JAJYNX010000041.1 GCA_021786095.1 Actinomycetes bacterium
GGGCGCTCACCCAGGCGGCACTCGCCTCGGCGGCGGTGGCTGCCCGCACGACGTTCCCGAGCTGCTCGGCCAGTTTGCGAGCGGGCCCGGGGCGTCGTCCGGCATGTCGAGGAAGTGGCGAAGGTCGGAGACGAACATTCCCGATGACTGTACCAACGGCGCTGACCACCGGGGGACGTCGATCTGCGGCGCCCCGATCCTTTCGCGAACCCGCGGACGGTGTCGATCACTACGTTACGCGCGTAGTAGTACACTTCTTGAGGAGGTAATACCTGATGATCACGACGGTCAATCCAAAGGGACAGGTCACCATCCCCGAGCCGCTGCGTGACCGCTACGGATTCCCGCCAGGCACGAAGGTCGTGTGGCTGGAGCGCGACGGCGACCTCATCCCCAAGCCGCTGCTGTCGGTCGAGCAGTTGCGTGGGCGCTTCAAGGGGGCCGAGCTGACGACGATGCTGCGGGAGGAGCGCCTCCGGGACCGCAAGCACGAGGATGGCTGACCGCGTCGTCCTCGACGCTCACGCTGTCCTCGTCTTCCTCGGCGAGGAGCCCGGTTGGACCGAGGTCGAGGAGATTCTACGATTCGGCGAGCCGTGGATGACGCTCGTCAATCTCGGAGAGGTCGCCTACATCCTTGAACGCGCCTCCGGCGCCGCAGCCGCCGACGAGGTGTGGGCGAACCTCCGGGCGGAGAGCCGGCCCGGCGGGGTGTCAGTTCGCTGGATCGACATCGACGACACCCTCGTGCGCCGGGCCGCGGTCCTCAAGGCGCGAGGGGGGCTCAGCTATGGCGACGCCTTCGCCGCTGGAGCCGCGTCGGTGCTCGACTGCCCGGTTCTCACCGGCGACCCGGAGTTTCGGGTGGCCGAGGAGCTCGGGGTGACGGTCCGATGGCTCGGACGCCGGGCCTAGCGTCCTTCGTGGGGGGCTCACCTCGCCATCGCCAACTCCGTGCAGAGCACCGGCTTGGGCGTCGAGTACTCATCGGCCCGACGACCTGAACGTCCTAGATACTCAGTTCCGAAAGGGTCCGCGTCACGGCCGCCACGTACGACGTGCAGATGACCTCAACGGTGTCGGGATCCATGGCGAGCTGCATGGCACGCGCGGCCATGTGAACGCCGGCTTGACCTCGCCGTCCAAAGAGTTCCGTGAGGTACGTCACGGCAGTGCTGGTGGCATGTCCGGCGAGGGGATCGACGATGAGAGTGGACAGTGTTCCTCCGACTTCTCTAGGGTCCGTGGTCTGCATGATACGGACCACGTCGGCGGCGTCCTTGTCGTCAAGTCGATCCTTGCGTCCACTCGCAGCACGGTCATGAATCTTGTGGGCCTTGGCGACAAGCAGAGCCCCCATTCCCGCAACGTCCACTTCGATTGATCGGGAGTCAGTCGGACCAAGGGCGCCAATGGTCATCGGTGAATGATCAACGAGTGCTGGCTCCAGGCCGATGGTGGTACGTGCGGCTCGTTTTCCGTGAGCTGCAAGGCGCGCTCCCCGGCGTCCGCCGGGGTTCGCCGCACCTCGTGGCACGATGAGGTCCACGGGAATCAATTCGATTTTTCCCCTCACGTCGACGGACTCGACCCAAATTCCCGGCTCTTCGTGGCCCTGGTCTCTCCTCGTCTGGGTGAAATTTGCCTCGCGCATCGCGTGATCGAGTAGTGGATCATCTCCAAGGAGGGTCGGATTGAGCGCCAAGTCCCCGTCGGTTGTGTAGGGGGCGATCGCGAGATCGGCATCTCCGGTTCGCAGATAGATGGCCTGCGCGCCAACAACAATGACTGCTTTGCCGTGAGGCGCCAGCGCAAAAAGTGCATCAAGAAGGACTCCGCGAGCGGCAACGTAGAGAGGCTCGAACTCTGCCATCACAACTCGGTCGACGACGTGTCCGACAACGCCGAGATCGACGGCAGGCGCCACTGCTCCTCGTTCTCCTCCATCCAGGTGGTGAGGGCATCCCCCTCTGCCGGCATTCGTCCATTGCCGGTTAAGCAGTCAGCTGCAGTTTGGGAAACCGCGACGTACGTGACCCCCGACTGCTCCGTGGTGCGCGTCCACACAACCGGATCAAATGGTCTCAAGAGAGCAACGTTGCTGCCACGATCGGCGGGAAGAAGTCGAAGCTCCTCTGCTAGCGCGTGTGGCTCGGAGCAGTACATCACGAGGAGCGACGGCGCGGCAACGGGTGCGAACCGGATGGCGGAGAAGGACCCGGTGACGGCGACAGTGGGGGAACGTGAGGACAACGAACCGAGACGGCTGAGAACCGCCTGCGGGCCCCCAGGAGCGACGAAGGACGACGTTTCGTTGGACTTGAAGACGTCGTACGTCTGGGTCCAACGCCGTAGGAGCTGTGGAATGTCGACGGCAACGACTTCACCTCGTCGCGCCCGTTCGATCAGCGCGTCGTCGTCGAGTGATGTGAGAAGGCGCGAAATGTATCCCGGCGCGAGACCGGTGACTTGAGCGATCTGACTCACGCCGTATGGTGGCGCGACGTCAATGAGCAGGCGCGCCAGGCGCCCGGCTTTAGACCCCTTGAGACGGGCTGGCGCACGTGGTGCGGGCGCTGGGTTTCGCAGTGCGCCGCTATTGGTGATGAACAACGGCGGATGGTTCAGTGCAATGCGGACATTGCCCGTGAGGTCGAGGTAGTTGATGTCCTGCTGAGTGAGGACTTCCTGAGTGCGTTCCGAAAGCCATGGTGCCACCACGAGGATTGGATAGTTCGAATAGAGGTTGCGGAGTTGGCGAGCCACTCCAGAAAAGAGCTGTTCCGCATCACGAGGGGTGAAGGTGGTCTTCGCCTCGACGAGGAGTTGCACGCCTCCACCATGTTGAGGTGGCGTGATGGTGATAAGGGCGTCGACGACCTTCGGTGCGCCCGTTTGCCCCGGAGAGACGATCGTCTGGCTCGTGGCTTCCGCCCTCCACGTTTGGGGCAGGTTAGTTTGGAGCCAGGAAATCGCCCGGTTGATAAGTGTTTTACCCTCAGAAAGCGAGTTTGCTGGCATGGTGAAACACACCATACAGGATAATATTCTCTATTTCAATCAATTTGCCTAAATAGCAAAACACCATGAATTAGAAAATATCTGTTAGCCGTGGGGAGTTTCACATGTCCGCTGACCAACGTGCCCTGGGCCGTCGCCGAGTGGCCGGTCGCGTTCCGAGCCCGGTTGGAGTAGGCAGCTTCGGACGCTCTCGGTGTGCGTCGTGGCACTGACTCCCTGGCGCACGCGGTCTCGCGTTGGACGCGGGATCCATCCGCGACCGCTCGAGGGGCGGCTGCCGGGATTCGACGCGTGACGTCGGGCCGGGCGCCCGTAGTGGCACGTTGGTTGGAGTTGGTTGGCGCCACGGTCTTCGCCGGCGAAGTGTGCTCGGGTCATCGACACCGAGCGCAACAGTTCACTCCAGT
>JAJYNX010000067.1 GCA_021786095.1 Actinomycetes bacterium
CGGCGACGCGCGCCACGCGGGCGAGCAGGTCGGGCGCCACGGGCTCGCCGGCGAACTCCCAGAGCACGGTGCGCAACTTGTCGTCACGGTGAAAGCAGAGTCCGTGGTCGATGGCCCAGTAGCGAGTTCCGTCGAAGAGCACGTGACCGGCCTTGCGATCGGCGTTGTTGGCGACCACGTCGAGCACCGCCAGGGCGCGCGCCACGGGGTCGAAGCCGTCGCGGTCGCGTAGCGTGAAGTAGTGGTCGTCGGTCGCGCCGTCGATCCACCACTGCAGCGAGCCGGGCCCGAAGGGGGCGTCGTCGCGCGCGACGGTGGGTGGCACGAGGTCGACGCCGAGGAGCTGATCGAGCTCGTAGGCGGCGACCTCGCGGCGCCACAGCCCCCCGGGGAAGTCCCACAGCGGCCGCTCCCCGGCTTCGGCCTTGTAGCAGGCGAGCGCCTCGGCGCCCTCGAGGCGCACGGCGACCAGCAGGGCCTGGTTTGACGAGTCGACGATGCGCCCGCGCACGTCGATGTCACCGCGGCTCAGCAGACGGAGCTGGTGCGCTCGATCCATCGCCTAGCGCAGGGGCGCGCGGTGCCCGTTGGTGCGCGGGCAGTCGTGGCCCCGCGGATCCAGGGGTCCGCCGCACAGGGGGCACGCCGGGCGACCGGCCTCCACGAGACGCGTGATCGCGATCGCCAGTGCGCCGGCCCACTCGCGCGTGAGTGAGAGCTCGAGGGTGTCGCTCTCGTCGACGGAGTCGATCGTCACCTCGATCACCTCGGTGTCCTCGTCGACCGCGACGGCGATGTCGCCCGCGGTGAAGTCCGGCTCGTACTCGGACTCGAGGGAGACCTCGTCGGGCAGGTGGCCGGGACGGCTCAGGTCGGCCAGGACGGTGCCGAGCCACTCGGCGAGAGCGGCGAGCTGCTGCTTCTCGCACTTGACGACGACGAGGCGCCGGCCCTCGCGCACCTGGAGCAGGAAGAGGCGCTGGCCCACCTCGCCGCGCGTCCCCACCATGACGCGATCGGGGTGGGAGAAGACGAAGTTCACGACGGGCCCAGCTCTCGCAGCGAGCCGGTACTGTTGACGCACAGGACGAGGGGTCCGTGGGTGCCCAGCACCAGGGCGCTGACCGAGCACGGGGAGATGACGGTTCGCTGGAAGAGGTCGAGGGGCACGCCCTGCGCGTAGGTGACGGCAGCCTTGATGGGGTCGGCGTGGCTCACCAGGGCGACCGCCTCGCCGGGGTGGCGCGCCGCCAGGCGCTCGAGGGTGGCCCAGACGCGAGCCTGGAGCTCGGCGAAGGACTCGCCGTCGGGGAAGCGAAAGGTGCTCGGGGCGCTCTGCACCTGGCGCCACGCCGCTCGCGTGCGCAGGGTCGCCAGACGCTGACCGGTCCACGTGCCGAAGTCGCACTCGTGCAGCCCGCGCTCGATCGTCGCGCGCAGTCCGAGGGCTCGCGCGATCGGTTGAGCCGTCTCGCGGGCGCGCTCGAGGGGTGAGACGTAGAGGGCGCGGAGCCGGGGACGCACGTCGGCCAGTCGCTGGGCCACGGCGTCGGCCTGGTCGCGGCCTCGCTCGGCGAGGTGCAGGTCGGGGGCCCGCCCGGGCAGCACCCGACCAGTGGTGGCCGTGGTGCCGTGGCGCACCAGGAAGAAGGTGGTGGGCTTGGACACCACTACTTCCTCGCGAGGGGCAGGCGTCGGGGTCCGGGGACGGCGTCGGCGGGCCACCGGCGTCGCGACACGCCCGCGAGCTTGTGCAGCAGCGCCACGGCGCCGGGGTCGTCGTCGGCGGGGCGCGTCTCCACCACGCCGTCACGCACCATCGCGTCGAGGATCGCGCGCCCCTGGTCGGTGCGTACGATGGCGAGGGTCCAGTCGCCGAAGGCGCCGATGCCGCCGGTGGCGATGTCGGCGTGCTCCGCCGCGAAGTCGGGACACATCGTGCAGCCCTCGCGGGTGAAGGGCTGGGCCTCCTTCAACGGCACCTCGTGGTAGGAGCCGTCGCGGGTCCACAGCTGGATCACGCCCTTGATGTTCATCTTGACGATCTCGGCGCGCGCCAGCCCGTAGCGGGACTCGAAGAGGTCCTCGAAGATCGTGTCGTCGAAGGTCTTGGAGCACAGCAGGCCGATCGTGAGACCGAGGCGGCGGGCCACCTTGCCCGCCTTGCGTACCTGCATGGCGCCGGGAGCCGAGGCCATGCACCCCATTCCGACGAGCGCGAGGCGCTCGGCGCCGCCCTCGACCGCGTCGTGGTAGGCGAGCAGGTTGGCGCTGTAGGTGTAGCGCGAGCCGGCACTCGCCAGCACGTCGGCGCGGGTGCGCGCCACGCGCGGCACGGCGCGCCAGGTGGCGTCATCGACGCCGCTGACGAGGGCGGCGTCGATGAGGTCGCTCTCGAGGGCGTAGATCAGGAGGGCCGAGACGAGCCCACCGTCCTGGCCCGCGCCCGCCACCGCAGGGTCCAGCGCTCGCGCCAGCACGACGTCGCCGACGCCCCAGACCTCCTCGTCGGTGCGCTCGCGGGCGAAGCGGTGGACGTCGATCTCGCTCTCCCAGTTGCGAAAGCGCGGACAGGCTCTCGTGCACATGGTGCAGCCGCGCTCGCCGTGGGTGCAGTCCTCGCGACCGCCCTCGGCGTCGACGTGCCACGGCCGGTAGACGCCCCCGTCGCTGTCGTAGTCGAGCACGTCGTGGGGGCAGGCGACGACGCAGGCGGCACAGCCGGTGCACAGACCCGACGTGACGACCTCGGAGAACAGCTCACGCCAGTGCGGTTTGTCCAGGGCCACTCGATCACCTTAGGTGTCGCGACGCGCGGGCCGGCGCTACGCTGCGGCGTGCCCGAAGTGCTGGAGATCGAGTCCTACCGGCGTCTGGCCGAGCGGGTGGTGGGGGCGCGGGTGCTGAGCGGGTGGGCCGACGCGTACCTGGCGCGCAAGCTCGTGTCACCGGAGGCGTGGGCCGTCGCGGTCGCCGGGCGGCGGATCACCGGCACGTCGCGTCGCGGCAAGCTGCTGGTGCTCGAGACCGACACGGTCCCATTGGGCGTGCGCTTCGGCATGACCGGCGTGCTGCTGGTCGACGGTGACGCGGGCCTCGAGGGACTCTTCTACGGACCTCACCAGTTCCGCGAGGAGTGGGTGCGCGGCGGGCTGGAGCTCGACGACGGCCGGCGCCTCGTCGTGCACGACCCGCGGCGCCTGGCGCGCGTGGAGATCGATCCGGACGTGGACGCGCTGGGCGAGGACGCGCTGACCCTGACGCGCGCTCAGTTCGATCGGGTGCTGGCGGTGACCCGGGGCGACGGTCCCGCGATCAAGGCGCGGCTCCTCGACCAGTCGCGAGTGGCCGGGGTGGGCAACCTGCTGGCCGACGAGATGCTCTTTCGCGCGGGAGTCGATCCTCGCACGCCCGTCGGCCGCCTCGACGAGGACCAGCGCCGAGCGCTCTTTCGCGCCTTCACCCGGACCGTGGCGTCCCTCGGGCGCCGCGGCGGGTCGCACACCGGTGACCACATGGTCGCGCGCGTTCCCGAGGGCCGCTGCCCGCGTGACGGCGCGCCGATGGCCGTGGCCACGATCGGGGGGCGCACGACCTACTGGTGCCCCGTGCACCAACGATAAGAATTCTCGAGGATTCCCCGAGTCGTGGTGCGTGGTGGGTGAGACTGGGCGGATGCAGTCGTTCGTCCAGTCCTACGGGTACCTCGCCCTCTTCGTCCTCGCCGTCCTCGAGTCCGCGTGCATCCCGATCCCCTCGGAGGTCACCTTCGGCTTCGCCGGCGCGCTGGCGACGACCGCAGTGACCGGACACGCCCAGTTCACGCTCTGGGCGATCATCGTGATCGGCACGATCGGCTCGCTGGTCGGGTCGGTGATCGCCTACGAGGTCGGCCGCAGCGCCGGGCGGGCCATCGTCGATCGGTGGGGCAAGTGGATCCTGCTCACCCACCACGACCTCGATGTCGCCGAGCAGTGGTTCGACCGCTACGGCGCGCCGTCGGTGCTGATCGGACGGATCCTGCCGGTGGTGCGCACGGTGATCTCCCTGCCGGCGGGGGTGGCCGAGATGAAGCGCGGTCGCTTCGCCGTGCTCACGGTGATCGGCTCGGCGGTGTGGATCGCCCTGCTCTCGGCGCTCGGCTACGCGGCTGGCGCGAGCTGGCAGACGGTCTCGCACGACTTCCACGACGCGCAGAACCCGATGCTGGCGATCATCGTGATCGTCTTGGTGCTGGGCTTCTGGCACCGCGTGCGCACCGTGCGCGGCCCCCGGGGCCGCCACGACGCGCGCCGCCAGCGCTGATCGTCAGGCCAGGGCGGCCGCGACCTTGGCGGCGTGTCCGTCGGCGCGCACGTTGTACCACGCGTGCTCGATGCGCCCGTTGGGCCCGATGACGAAGGTCGAGCGGATCACGCCGGTGACGCGTTTGCCGTACATCATCTTCTCGCCGTAGGCCCCGTACTTGGCCATCACGGCGTGCGTCGGGTCACTCAACAGGTCGAAGCGCAACCCGTACTTCGTGCGGAAGGTGACGTGCTTGGCCGCGGGGTCCGGTGAGACCCCGAGGACCCGGACGCCCAGGTCGGCCAGCAGGTCCAGCTCGTCGTTGAACTGGCAGGCCTCCTTGGTGCAGCCGGGCGTGTCGTCGGCGGGGTAGAAGTACAGCACCACGCGCTCGCCGGCCAGGTCGCGCAAGGCCACCTTGTCGCCATCCTGGTTGGTGAGCGTGAACGCCGGCGCCCGGTCCCCTACGCTCAGTCTGGTCATGGTCGCCTCCTTCATGACGCGAGCACACGCGTCGACCACTAGACTAGGACTGGCTCTAGAACGAGCCTGGGCCCTCCTGCGAACACCGGTACCGGGTCCGACCGAGAAACGACCGATGTTCCATGAGTAGTGATCTGTCCGAATCGATGATCGCGTCGCGTGACGCCTACGCGACGTCCGTCCCCTTCGCCGAGCTGGGCGTGGACGAGCGCCTGTGCACGACCCTGGCCGCCCAGGGCATCACGGTGGCCTTCCCCATCCAGGCGATGACCATCGCCGACGCCCTCGCGGGACGCGACGTGTGTGGCAAGGCGAAGACGGGCTCGGGCAAGACGCTCGGCTTCGGCCTGCCGATGCTCCAGCGACTCGCGGGCGCACCGTCGCTGGCGCGCGCCGACAAGGGTCCGGCCCGTCCGCGCGGGCTCGTGCTGGTACCCACGCGCGAACTCGCCGTGCAGGTGCACGAGGTCCTCGAACCCCTGGGCGCCGCACTGGGACTGCACGTGAACGCCGTCTACGGCGGCGCGGACATCGAGCGCCAGGTGAAGTCGCTGCGTCGCGGCAGCGACGTCATCATCGCGACCCCCGGACGTCTCATCGACCTCGGCGACCGTGGCGAGCTCAGTGTGGAGGGTCTCGACGTGCTGGTGCTCGACGAGGCTGACCGCATGGCCGACATGGGCTTCATGCCCCAGGTCGAGTGGGTGCTGCGCCGGATCAAGGACCACCCGCACCAGACGCTGCTGTTCTCCGCGACGTTGGACGGAGCCGTGGACCGCCTGGTGAAGCGCTACCTGACCGACCCGGTCTTCCACGAGGTCGCCAGTGACACCCAGACGGTGTCGCTGATGGTGCACCACTTCCTCAACGTGCACCAGATGGACCGGATCAAGGTCGCCGCGGCGATCTGCCGCTCCTTCGACAAGACCATCGTGTTCTGTCGCACCAAGCGCGGCGCCGACCGGCTGGTCGAGCAGCTGTCCAAGGAGGGTGTGCGCGCCGCCGCCATCCACGGCGACCTGCGCCAGAGCCAGCGCGAGCACGCTCTGGCCGACTTCAGCGCCGAGAAGCTGCCCGTCCTGGTCGCGACCGACGTGGCCGCGAGGGGCCTGGACATCAACGGGGTGGACTGCGTGATGCACTTCGACCCACCCGAGGATCACAAGGCCTACCTGCACCGCTCGGGTCGCACGGCGCGAGCGGGCTCCACCGGCGTCGTGGTCTCGCTGCTGCTGTGGAACCAGATCATCGAGGCCGAGGTGATCATGCGCCGGCTGGGCCTGAAGCGGCCGATCGTCGAGATCTTCTCCAACGATCCGCGTCTGAGCGATCTCGCGAAATGGGACCCGAGCGTCGCCGAGACCGGTCGGTGAGCGTCCCCGAGGTCTACGCGCGCGACCCCGCACTGAAGCGGGCGCTGGTGGTCGTCGCCCACCCCGACGACGTCGACTTCGGCTCGGCGGGCACGATCGCGCTGCTCACCTCGCAGGGCGTCGAGGTGTCGTACTGCCTGGTCACGTCCGGTGACGCCGGCGGTGACCGCTCGACGCTGACCCGCGAGGAGCGTGCCGAGGTTCGCGAGACCGAGCAGCGCGCCGCGGCCGCCCGCGTGGGGGTGCACGAGCTCACGTTCCTCCACTTCGCCGACGGGCGCGTCGAGGTCACCCTGGAACTACGTCGAGCGATCGCGAGGGCCATTCGCGTCGCCCGCCCCGATCTGGTGATCACTCAGAGCCCCGAGCGCAACTGGGAGCGGATCTTCGCGAGCCACCCCGACCATCTGGCGACGGGGGAGGCCACACTGTGCGCGGTGTACCCCGACGCGCGCAACCCCCACGCCTTCCCCGAGCTGCTCGACGAGGGGCTCGCGCCCCACGTGGTCTCACGAGTGTGGCTGGCCGGCGCGCCGACCCCCACCATGGTCGTGGACATCACCGACACCTTCGCGTCGAAGTACGCGGCGCTGACCCACCACGAGAGCCAGGTGGGCGACCGCGACGACCTCGAGGAGATGTTGCGTGACGGTGCGCGTCGGGTGGCCGAGCGGGCGGGACTCGCCGCGGACCGCTTGGCCGAGGGCTTTCGCTCTCTCACCACCGGCTAGGAGTTCCGTCGCCGTAGGGTGAGGGGATGAGCGACCCCGCTCCCGTGCCGTCGCGGACCCCGATCGCGCGTCGGCGCCTGCCGCGGGGCCTGCTCGAGCTCTTCGCGGGGGTGTCGCGCGCCACGTGGCGAGGTGAGGTGGTCGCGGGGGTCACGGTCCTGGCGATCATGATCCCCCAGCAGCTGGCGACCTCCCAGCTGGCTCGCGTCCCCGCGTTCCTGGCGATGATCGCCTTCATCGTTGCGATGCTGACGTTCCTGCTCGTCGGCTCCAACCCGATCCTGACGGTCGGAGCCGACTCGACCATCGCGCCGCTCTTCGCGGTCGCCCTGCTGCGCCTGGCGCCGGCTGAGTCGACCTCCTACCTCGAGCTGGTGGCCGCGACCGCGGTCGTGACCGGTCTGGCGGTGGCGGCCGTCGGATGGTTCCGTCTCGGCTGGCTGGGGGACTTCCTCTCGCTGCCGATCATCACGGGGTTCCTCGCCGGTATCGGCGTGATCATCATCGTGGACCAGCTGCCCCACGTGCTGGGGGTGCCGCCGGGGGGCGAGTCCGTGGGCGCGCGCGTGACGGCCCTGGCACACCACCTGGCGCTGACCAACGGGTGGTCGGTGGTCATCGCGCTCGGCACCCTCGCGCTGATCCTGCTGGGCGAGCGGCTCAACCCGCGTCTGCCCTTCGCGCTCGCGGCGATCCTGGGCTTCAGCGTGGTGGCCGGGCTGCTGTCGCTCTCGCACCACGGCGTCCAGGAGTTGGGGGCCGTGGTGGCGGGGGCGCCGGTCTTTCGCCTGCGCTGGCTGAGCGGACGGGATTGGGGGTCCGTCGTGACGACGTCGCTGACGCTGGTGATCGTGATCATGAGCCAGAGCGCGGCGACCTCGCGCGTGTCGGCCGACCAGATCGGGGTGGCCGACGACCTCAACCGGGACTTCCTCGGGGTCGGGCTCGCCAACGTCGTCGTCGGACTGTGCGGTTCGTTCCCGGTCGACGCCAGCCCGACGGGCACGACGGTGACCGCGATCGCGGGGGGGCGCACGAAGTTGACGGGCCTGGTGGCGGCGATCGGGGCCCTGGTGCTCTCCCCCTTCGCCGCGCTCGCGCACGCCATCCCCCTGGCCGCGCTGGCGGGGGTGCTGCTCTACGTCGCGGTTCGTCTGATCGACGTGACCCAGTTGCGCGCGATCGCGCGGGTGGACCGCACCGAGTTCGGGGTCGCCCTGGTGTCGCTCGCGGGCGTCGTGGTCCTGGGGGTCGAGGCGGGTCTCGCGATCGCGGTGGGCCTGGCGATCCTGCAGCGCACCTGGCGTTCGGCGCGCCCGCACATGATCGAGCTGGGGCGCCGGCGAGGGACCACCAGCTGGGAGCCGCTGGCGCGCGGCGACGTTCACCGAGTGGATCACGTGCTGGCGGTCCTCTTCGACGAGGACCTCTACTTCGCCAACGCGAGCGTCTTTCGCCGCGAGCTCTATGACCTCCTGGGCCGCGAGCCGGCGACCCGTCACCTGGTGATCGACGCCGCCGCCATGAGCGATCTGGACTACACCGGCTTGGTGGTCTTGGGCGAGGTCGTGCGTGACCTGACCCAGGACGACATCACCGTGGCGCTGGCGCGCGCCACGCACCGCGTGCGCGCGCGGATGGAACACGCGGGCGGTGTCGTCGTGCCGGCGCCGGTGCTCTACGAGAGCGTCGACGAGGCTGTCGCCGCGGTCCAGGAGTGACGCCGCGTCTCGTCCTACGCGTCGTGCGGGGTCGCGGGGCTTGGCCACCGGGTCTCGAGGGAGCGGCAGGTCGTGTCCAGGTCTGACCACTCCACGGCCGGCGAGAACAGGAAGCCTTGGGCCAGGTCGGCGCCGAGCTCGACGACGAGCTCCAGATCGACTGGGCTCTCGACGCCCTCGGCGACGACGGTCATGTCGAGCTCGCGGCAGAGCGTCACCATCGCCGCCAGCAGGTCGCGATCCTGGCGACTGGACGTGGCGCTGCGGATGAAGGACCGATCGATCTTGATGATCGACGGGTGCAGGCGAGCGAGGTAGGAGAGAGAGGAGTAGCCCGTGCCGAAGTCGTCGAGGGCGATGCTGATCCCCCGATGGCGCAGGTGGTCCAGCACGATCACCGCCGCCTCCACGTCGGCGAGGGCGACCGTCTCGGTGACCTCGATCGTGAGCTGGTGGGGAGCGAGTCCGCTCTCGTCCAGGGCGCGGTCGATGGTGTCGAAGAGGCGTGAGTCGTGGACCTGGCGCGGTGACAGGTTCACACCGATTCGTCGCCCCGGTTCCTGGTGTGCCCAGGGGGCGGCGGCGGTGGTGGCCTGATGCAGGGCCGCCGCGCCGAGTTGGAGGATGAGATCACTGCGTTCGGCGAGCGGGATGAAGGCGTCGGGGGCCACTAGGCCTCGCGCGGGGTGGCGCCAGCGCATGAGCGACTCGACCCCGACGACGCGTCGCGTGCTCAGCTCCACGACGGGCTGGTAGAGCATCACGATCTCGTCGTTGTCGATCGCTCGGGACAGGTCCTGGGTCAACTGGAACTGGCCGGCGGTGCGGCTGCTCATCTGGGGGGTGAAGGTGGCGACTCGGTGGCGCCCGGCACGCTTGGCCTCGTAGAGCGCGACGTCCGCGTCACGGATGAGGTCCTCGCAGCCTCGTTCCCGGGTGGCCGTGCAGGTCGCCACGCCGACGCTGGCGTGCTGGACGACGGGCTGGCCCGCGACGTCGAACGGCATTGCGAAGAGGTCGAGCACGCGAGCGCTGATGGTGTCGAGCTGGTCCGCGTTGGTGACGCAGGCGAGGTACACGAACTCGTCGCCGCCGAGGCGGGCGACGGTGTCGGTGTCGCGCGTGACGGCGCGCAGGCGCTGGGCGACCGCGACGAGGAGCTCGTCGCCCGCCTGGTGGCCGAGGGTGTCGTTGACCTCCTTGAAGTTGTCGAGGTCGATCAGGAGCAGGGCGACGAGCCCGCCGTCGCGCTGGACGCGCGCCGCATCCTGGGCCAGTCGGTCGCGCAGGAGAGCCCGGTTGGCCAGACCCGTCAGCGAGTCGTGCAGGGCCAGGTCGGCCAGGCGAGCCGTGAGGGAGCGCTCCTCGGTGATGTCGCGCAGCGAGACCACCGTGAACGGGCGACCGGCGTCGTCGCGGGCGGCCGCGGTGGAGGCCTCGGTCGTGATCACCTGGCCGTCACGGCGTACGAAGCGCGTGATGGCGCGCTGTCGGGTCTGGTCGCCGTTGGTCAGGCGCACCGCTCGCTCGTGTGCCACGTCCTCGTCGTCGTGGTGGCGCAGTGTGGCGAGGTCGCGAGCGACGAGGTCGGACGTCGCGTAGCCGAGCAGCGCACCGAGCGCGGCGTTGGCCCGCTGGATGCGTCCGTCCGGGCCCACCACCGCCATGGCCGCCATGTTGTCGTCGAAGGCCGCGCGAAAGCGGCTCTCCTCGCGGGCGCGCGCCGCGACCGCGGTTCGCTGGACGAGGGCGACGCGCGCGACCTCGAACCGATCACCCAGTACGAGAGCGGTGATGACCACCATGACGAGGTCGCTCCACCCACCCCAGAGCTCGAGGGGGGTGTGCGAGAGCCAGATCTCGGAGGGCGCCAGAAGCACGACGCCGAGCAGGGCCGGACCGAGCGCGCCGACCAGTCCGAAGGACAGGCCCCCGTAGAGGACGGGGACCAGCAGGAGCGGGATGACGACGAAGCTCGGCACGCCCCACAGGCCGTGGTCCTGGCCGGCGTCGACGAGCGCGTGGGCCACCACGACCACCACGACCAGAGCCTGGGTCCACCAGAAGCGCGGCTCGTCCCACGGTGGGCGCGCGAGGTCGCGCACCAGTTCGCGGCGCGAGCGGCGCTGCTCGGACCCCTCGTGATGTGTCACGACGCGATCGGTGCGCGAGTCGGCGCGTGACGTGGTGCACTCGCGTGCGCCGCGCTAGGTTCCCCGTAGGGGTCACTGGTCGTGCGGCTCGCGGCAGTGGCGTAGCGGGCGGGGGGGTGTGACGTGCGGGGACCATCGTGAAGTTGGTCGCGACGCGGCGAGTCGCCCAGGCGATCGCTCTGCTGCGGTGCCTCGCTGAGGCCGACCACGTCGGTCGGCCGATGAGCGCCGACACGCTGGAGCGCGCCACTGGCGTCGCGGCTCCGACGATCCGTCAACTGATGCAGACTCTGGCGCACGCGGCGCTGGTTTCGTCGGTCGCCGGACCTCACGGGGGCTACTGGATCACCTGCGAGCCCCGCGAGACGAGCATGCGGGTCGTGATCGAGGCGATGGAGGGGCCCATCGATTCGGCGTTCTGCGATCTGACGAGCGTCGCCTGCGAGCGCATCGATCATTGCGCCCTCCACGATGTGTGGCGCAGGGCCCAGGACGGGTTCGCCAGAGATCTGACGCGGCTCACGCTCGACGAGGTCTTGACGGATCGCGTCGCGTAGCGTCACGCGCGACGGGCAGGGGTGTAGACCATCGCCGCCCCAGTCGTGTCGCACGGCTCCTCCAGCGTGACGAAATCTGCAATCTCTCTATCGAGAATGGGGAGATCGTAGTTCGTCTCCGCTCGCCCGCTCGACACAATTTTCTGACAACGGCTCCCGCAACGTGCCGGGGCGCCGCTCGCCGTCCGCGGGCTCGGGTTGGACTACGACGCGGCCAGTTGGCGCAGGACGAAGTTGAGGACGCCGCCGTGGCGGAAGTACTCGGCCTCGGTGGGCGTGTCGATGCGCAGACGCACGTCGGAAGGCGACGGTGTCACCGCTGGCGCGAGTCGCCTCGACGCGCACGCGTCCCACGGTCTCGCCACGGTTGAGGGGGTCGAGCCCGCGCACCGCGTAGACCTCGGTGCCGTCGAGGTCGTAGCTGGCGGCCGACTCGCCCGGCAGGAACTGCAGGGGCAGCACGCCCATGCCCACCAGGTTGGAGCGATGGATTCGCTCGAAGCTCTCGACGAGCACGGCGCGTACGCCGAGCAGCCGGGTCCCCTTGGCCGCCCAGTCGCGGCTCGAACCGCTGCCGTACTCCTTGCCGGCGATGATGAGCAGGGGGGTGTGCTCGCGCTGGTAGTCGACCGCGGCGTCGAAGATGGTGGTCGCGGTCCCCTCGGGGAACTTGACGGTGACGCCGCCCTCGGTGCCCGGAGCCAACTGGTTGCGCAGCCGCACGTTGGCGAACGTCCCGCGCATCATGACCTCGTAGTTGCCGCGGCGCGTGCCGTAGCTGTTGAAGTCCTCGCGGGCCACGCCGTGCTCGGTCAGGTAGTGGCCGGCCGGTGAGGTCGGTCGGATGTTGCCGGCGGGCGAGATGTGGTCGGTGGTGACCGAGTCGCCCAACTTCGCCAGCACGCGCGCCCCCTCCAGGTCGGTGACGGCGTCGGGCTCGGGACCCAACTCGTTGAAGAAGGGAGAGAGCTTGACGTAGGTCGAGTCGTCGTCCCAGGCGTAGGTCTGGGCGTCGGTGCTCGACACGCCACGCCAGCGGTCGTCCCCCGTGAAGACGCTGGCGTAGCGTTGGGTGAACATCGCGGGCGAGAGCGAGGCGCGCACCGCCTCGGCCACCTCGGCGTCGCTGGGCCACAGGTCGCGCAGGTAGACGGGGCGGGCCTCGTCGTCGTAGCCCAGCGGCTCACTCGTCAGGTCGATGTCGATGGTGCCCGCGAGGGCGAAGGCCACGACCAGCGGCGGGCTGGCCAGGTAGTTCTGCTTGACGTCGGGGTGGATGCGGCCCTCGAAGTTGCGGTTGCCCGACAGGACCGAGACCACCGAGAGGTCGTGCTCGTTGACGGCCTCCGAGACGCCGTCGAGCAGCGGCCCGGTGTTGCCGATGCAGGTGGTGCAGCCGAAGCCCGCCAGGTAGAAGCCCAGCTGGTCGAGGGGGTCGACGAGGTTGGCCCTCTCCAGGTAGTCCATGACCACTCGGCTGCCGGGGGCGAGCGAGGTCTTCACCCAGGGCTTCACCGTCAGCCCGCGCTCGACGGCGCGTCGCGCGACCAGCCCGGCGGCGACCAGGACGGCGGGGTTCGAGGTGTTCGTGCACGAGGTGATCGCGGCGACGGTCACGGCACCGTCGCTCAGGTGCGCCGCGGCGCCGCTTCCCTCGACCTCGAGGGGCTCACGCGCCAGCGCGTCGCGGAAGGCTTGGCGCGTCGCGCCCAGCGCGACGCGGTCCTGGGGCCGACGCGGGCCGGCCAGGCTCGGCTCGACGGTGGCCAGGTCCAACTCGGCGACCTCGGAGTAGGTGGCGGCGGGGGCCTGCGCGTCGTGCCAGAGTCCCTGCGCGCGCGCGTAGGCCTCCACCAACTCGAGCTGGGCGGGCTCGCGCCCGGTGAAGGCGAGGTAGTCCAGGGTCACCTGATCGATGGGGAACAGGGTGCAGGTCGCGCCGTACTCCGGGGACATGTTGCCGATCGTGGCGCGCGTCTCGAGCGAGAGCGAGGCCACGCCGGGTCCGAAGGCTTCGACGAATTTGCCGACGACGCCGTGGCGGCGCAGCAACTCGGTGATGGTGAGCACGACGTCGGTGGCCGTGACGCCCTCGCGCGTCGCGCCGGTCAGGCGCAAGCCGACCACTGGGGGGATGAGCATCGAGGTGGGCTGGCCCAGCATGGCGGCCTCGGCCTCGATCCCGCCGACACCCCAGCCGAGGACGCCGAGCCCGTTGACCATCGTCGTGTGCGAGTCGGTGCCGACCACGGTGTCGGGGTAGGCCACGCCGTCGTGGTCGAACACGACGCGCGCCAGGTGCTCGAGGTTCACCTGGTGGCAGATGCCCATCCCCGGGGGCACCACCCGGAACTGCTCGAAGGAGTTCTGGGCCCACTTGAGGAAGGTGTAGCGCTCGACGTTGCGCTCGTACTCGATCGCCACGTTCTCGTCGTAACTGGACGGGGTGCCGGTGTGCTCGAGGATGATGGAGTGGTCGATGACCAGCTCGACCGGGACCAGCGGGTTGATCCGCTGGGGGTCGCCGCCCAGGGCGATGATCGCGTCGCGCATGCTCGCCAGGTCCACGACCGCGGGGACGCCGGTGAGGTCCTGCATGAGCACTCGCTCGGGGGTGAAGGCGATCTCGCGAGCGTCGTCGCCGGCGGCCTCGCCGTGGCGCGTGGGGGTGTCGGCCCATCGCGCCAGGGCGTCGATGTCGGCCGCGTGGACCTTGAGCCCGTCCTCGTGGCGCAGCAGGTTCTCCAGGAGGACGCGGATGGCGAAGGGCAGGCGGTCAACGCCCAGGGCCTCTAATTGGGGGGCGCGCAGCGAGTAGTAGGTGAGTTCGCGCGACCCGACGGTCAGGGTGCGCCGCGCGTCGAAACTATTGAGTGAGGGCGTCGTCATGTGTCCATTCTGCCCCTTTTGTGATGTGCGTCGCGCCGGCGCGTCGCACGACGCGCGAGCGGAGCGTGAAATGCGAGACTGGGCGCGTGAGTTCCACCTACGAGCAGTTGGCGCTGCGCCTGCGCCAGGCCTTCGATGCGCTGTCGCCCGGTGCGGATCCGGTGCTGCGCCTGTCTGAGCGCGGCGACTACCAGGCCAATGGGGTCATGGCACTGGCCAAGTCTCTCGGACGCGCGCCGCGCGAGGTGGCGGCGGACGTGGTGGCGCACCTCGACCTCGAGGGGTGGGCCGAGGTCGAGGTGGCCGGTCCCGGCTTCCTCAACCTCACGCTGACCCCCGCACGCCTGGCGCAGCAGCTGCGGGAGCTGGGCGGCGATCCCCGCCTCGGGGTCGAGGTGACGCCCGCGCCCGCCACCGTCGTGATCGACTACTCCGCGCCCAACGTCGCCAAGGAGATGCACGTGGGCCACCTGCGCTCGACGGTGATCGGCGACGCACTGGCCCGGGTCTTTCGCTTCGCCGGCGATGAGGTGATCGCGCGCAACCACGTGGGTGACTGGGGGACGCCCTTCGGCATGCTCATCGAGCACCTGGTCGACGTGGGCGAGGACGAGGCCGTCGCCTCGCTGTCGATGGGTGACCTCAACACGTTCTACCAGGCGGCGCGCACCACCTTCGACGCCGATCCGGCCTTCCGCGAGCGCAGCCGCGAGCGCGTGGTGGCGCTGCAGAGTGGCGACCCCGAGACGCGTCGGCTGTGGCGGGTGCTGCGTGATCAGTCGGTCGCGTACTTCACCGAGGTGTACCGCAAGCTCGACGTCACGCTCACCCCCGAGGACGTCGTGGGCGAGTCGTCGTACAACGACGCGCTCGACACGGTGGTGGCCGACCTGGCCGCCGCCGGGCTGCTCGAGGAGAGCGGTGGGGCGTGGTGCGTCTTCCCCGAGGGCTTCACGAATCGCGACGGTGAGCGGCTACCCCTGATCATCAAGAAGCGCGACGACGGGTACGGCTACGCCGCCACCGACCTGGCGGCGCTGCGCGACCGGGTGGACCACCTAGGGGCCGACGCCCTGTTCTACGTGGTCGGTGCCCCGCAGGCCCAGCACCTGGAGATGGTGTTCGCGGTGGCGCGCTTGGCGCACTGGCTGCCCGAGAGCGTGCGGTGCGAGCACGTGGTCTTCGGCAACGTGCTCGGCCCGGATCACAAGATGCTGCGCACGCGCAGCGGCGAGTCGGTCCGGCTGGTCGCGCTGATCGACGAGGCGGTCCAGCGCGCCACCGACGCCCTGGCGGCTCGGGCGGGCAGCCCCGAGGGGCCCGAGCGCGCGACGCTGGCGCTGCAGATCGCGCGCGCCGCGGTCAAGTACGCCGACCTGTCCACGGAGCGCTCGCGTGACTACGTCTTCGACCTGGACCGGATGGTGAGTTTCGAGGGTGACACCGGGCCCTACCTGCAGTACGCGCACGCGCGCCAGCGCTCGATCCTGCGCCGTGCGGGCGCCCAGTGGAGCTACGACGCGGCGCCCTTCGCGCTCGAGGATCCCGCCGAGCGTCACCTGGCCCTCGGCCTGTTGGGCTTCGCCGACGCGACGGCGGCGGTGCGTGACTCGCTCCAGCCCCATCGGCTCTGCACCTACCTCTTCGACCTGGCCCAGCGCTTCACGGCCTTCTACGAGGCCTGCCCCGTGCTGAGCGCCGAGGGAGCACGCCGCGACGAGCGTCTGGCGTTGTGCGACCTGAGCGCGCGCACTCTGGCCCTGGGCTTGTCGCTGCTGGGCATCGAGGCGCCCGAGCGGATGTAGACCTGTCGTCGGCGCGACCGCCTCGGTAGAGTACGGGGACGGGTGAGGGGGGCGTATGCGCGTACGAGCGGCGGTCGTCAGCGAATTGAACGGTCCGTGGCGGACCGAGGAGATCGAGATCGACGAGCCACACGCCGGCGAGGTCACGGTGAAGATGGCCTTCGCGGGGCTGTGCCACTCCGACGAGCACCTGCGCACCGGTGACATCTCCCAGGATCCGGCGATCCTGGAGCTGCTGTCGGGGCGCGACACGATGTTCCCGATCATCGGGGGCCACGAGGGGTCGGGGATCGTCGAGGCGGTGGGCGAGGGCGTCACGACCTTCGCGCCGGGTGACCACGTGGCCGTCTCCTTCGTGCCCTCGTGCGGGCGCTGCGAGTTCTGCGCGTCGGGCCGCCAGTACCTGTGCGACCTCGGTGCCACGACGCTGGCCGGCCCGATGATCGCCGACGGCACCTGGCGTCACCACCTGGGCGACGTCGACCTCAATCGCATGGCGCAACTGGGAACGTTCAGCGAGTCCATCGTCGTGCACGAGTCCTCGCTCGTGCGCATCGACCCCTGGTACGACCTGCGCGCGGCTGCCCTGATCTCCTGCGGACTGTCGACGGGCTTCGGGTCGGCGGTCACCCGTGGGGGAGTCCAGCCCGGCGACACGGTCGCGGTGATCGGCTGCGGCGGCGTGGGATCGGGGGCGATCCAGGGAGCCCGCCACGCGGGGGCGCGGGCCGTGATCGCGATCGACGTCAACTCGTCGAAGGTGGAGCGCGCCCTCAAGCTCGGGGCGACCCACGGCTGTGCGACGACCCTCGACGCCGCCTTCACGATCCTGCCGGAGTTGACCCGAGGCAAGAACTGCGACGTGACGATCATCACGGTGGGCGTGTTGACCGGCGAGATCGTCGAGCAAGCTCGAGCGATCACCGCCAAGGGTGGCGTCATCGTCGCGACCTCGATCGCCCCCTACCACCAGAGCACGGTGGAGCTGAACCTCTTCGGGCTGTCGATGTTCAATCAGGAGTTGCGCGGGACGGTCTTCGGCTCGGTGAGCCCGCGGGTGCAGATCCCGCGCCTGCTTCGTCTCTACAGCGAAGGGGCCCTGATCGTCGACGAGCTGATCACGCACGAGTACACGATCGACGAGGTGCAGCGGGGTTACGACGACCTGGCGTCGGGCGAGAACCTGCGTGGGGTCGTGCGCTTCTAGGAGTCTGATGACCCGTGCGAGAGGCCTAGCACGTCGCGCCAGGAGACCGAGGACGCCGTGAGGCGCGGGGTGAGCGCCTCGAGTGACCGTGCGTGCAGTGCGCCGCGAGCCACGCCGAGGGCGTAGGCCAGGTCGTCGAGCAGCGCGATCGGCACGTCGCGGGGATCCACGCGACGGCGCCGCCAGCGCCACGCGACACCGAGGGCCACGACGGTGAGCAGACGCCCGCGTCGCGGCGCGAGGAGGGCGGCGGCCCCCAGCCAGGGACCGTAGGTGCGTACGGCGGCGCGGGCGAGGGCCGGCCCGCTGCGCGCCGTGGCACCCCACACCAGCGTGGAGGCGATGCGAGCCGGGTGCGACGTGCGGCCGACCAATCGCTGAGCCGCGGCGTCGCGCACCGTACGAACGAGACGCACGCCGAGCAGTGGTCGCCCGGTGATCACCCCGGCCCACGTGACCGCGGTCCAGGGATCGACTCGCAGAGGCGCCAGGCGCGATCCGTGACGCGAGGCCAGTGCCGCGGCCGATCGTCCGTAGCCCTCGCGTTGGCTCCACCAGGCGCGCCAGGTCGTTCGTGCGGGGTGGGCGACGGTGACGTCGGCGTCGTAGCGCACGAGCCAGTCACCGTCTGTCAGACGCCAGATGAGGTCGACGTCCTCGCCGACGTGGAGCGTCGGATCGAAGCCCTCCCCGAGGGCCGAGCGCCGCGTCAGGAGACAGGCGCTCGGCACGAAGGGGACCGGCCCCAGGGGGGTCACCAGAGCGCTCGCCGCTCCTTGGTCGAGTGCACCGAAGCGTCGCTCGAAGCGGTCGCGACCGCGCCGTCCGCGCCCGCCGCGCACGCGCGGCGCCGCGGCCGCGACACGCGGGTCGCCCAGGTGCGCGCCGAGGCGCGCCAGGACCGACGCCGGGTCGTCGATCTCGAGGTCGGCGTCGAGGAACCAGACGAACTCGCGCGTCGTGGCGGCCAGCCCGGCGTTGCGGGCCCCGGCGGGCCCCCGGTGGTCGTCGAGGCGCACCAGGGCCGCGTCGGCCCGGCGCGCGACGTCGGCGACCGCCTGCGGATCGCGCGAGGCGTCGTCGACGATGGTCAGGCACCAGCCGTCGAGACGGGCCACCAGGGCGGCCAGCGCCTCGACGTCGTCGTGCACGGGGATGAGCACGTCCACGTCGTCACGACCCAGGACCTGTGCGGAGCGCACGAGGGCCAGGCCGCGATCGACCAGGGTGCGCGCGAGGGCCTCCTCACCGGGGCGTACCACGTCGCCGCGCGCCCACCGACGCACCACGTTGCGTGAGGTGCCCGAGAGCGCGAGCAAGCGCCACGGTGCGCCACCCGAGATCAGGCGGTCGTCGACGAGGCGCGCTCCCGGCTCCAACTCGATCCGGGTACCCGCGGCGATCGGGCTCTGCGCCGCTGCGGGTGCGTGTGCCAACTCACTCACGTTGCAAGTCTCCCACGGCGAGCGCGGCGGTGGTCGGTAGGACAGAATGGAGCGGACCAAGGAGGCGATGCAGGTGGCGAGCGACGCGATCGTGGACGTGGCGGTGATCGAGGGTGTGGTGGCGATGGAGGACCCCGAGGAGCTGCTGGTGGAGGAGGTCTCCATCGACGGGCTGTGTGGGGTCTACTAGACCGTGACCACGCCCGGTGCGGGTCGGGCCAGCGCGCCGGACCCGAATGACGCGCGCACCTTCGACGGACGGTGGCGACTCAGCCCG
>JAJYNX010000017.1 GCA_021786095.1 Actinomycetes bacterium
GGCCGACCTGGTGTGGGTGGGTGGAGGCTCGGTCGCCAACCTGCTCGCCCTGTGGCGCCTCCACGGGGTCGACGAGGCCATGCGGGCCGCGTGGGAGAAGGGCGTGATCCTGGGTGGCGTCTCCGCTGGCAGTCTGTGCTGGCACGTTGGCGGCACCACGGACTCCTTCGGGCCTACCCTGAGGCCAGTGACCAACGGCCTCGGGCTTCTCCCGTACGCCAACGGCGTGCACTACGACGTCGAGGAGCAGCGTCGACCACTGCTGCACGAGCTCATCGCCACGTCCGTCCTTCCTCCCGTGGGTTACGCCACCGACAACGCCATCGGCCTGTGGTACGAGGGAACAGAGCCCACGACCGTCGTCGCCGACGTCGAGGTCGACCCGGCCAACGGTCCCGCCGCCTACCGCGTCGCCCTCGAGGATGGCACCGTCGTCGAGACTCGCTACGGCGTCGGTGAACACGTGGACTAGGGAGCGACCATCAGTGCTCGTCGGCTGGTCTCCCCGCGCCGGTCGAGCTCCTCGCAGCGATCCAGCGCCTCCGTGTAGCCGCAGGTCGCCAGCCAGTTGGCCAGGAGTCGATGTCCACCCTGGGTCAGTACCGACTCGGGATGAAACTGCACCCCCTCGAGGGGTGCCCCGCGCAGTGCCACACCCATGATGAGGCCCTGCGAACGCGCCGTCACCTCGAGGCAGTCCGGCAACGTCGTCTCGTCGACCACCAGAGAGTGGTAGCGGCCGGCGGCGAAGGGACGGCCCAGTCCCTCCAACACCCCGTGTCCCTCGTGCTCCACCAGCGTGGCGCGGCCGTGGACGATCTCGGGAGCTCGCTCGATGGTCGCGCCGAAGGCCTCGCCGATGGCCTGGTGCCCCAGGCACACACCCAGCAGCGGACGCGCGTCCTGCGCACACTGACGAATGATCCCCACGCAGTGCCCCGCGTCGCGGGGGTGTCCGGGTCCGGGAGAAAGCAGTACCCCGTCCGGGCGTCGCGACGACACCGCTGACGGTGTCAGCTCGTCGTTTCGTGCCACCTCCACTCGAGCGCCCAACTCCCCGAGGTACTGCACGAGGTTGTAGACGAACGAGTCATAGTTGTCGATCACCACGATCGAGGGGCTCGCGGGCATGAGTTCATCCTAGAAGAGTGTTCACTAACCTTGTCTCGATGAGCACACCCGGGGAGGACGACTTTCACGAACTCGTTGCCGCGGGCTACAACCTCATCCCCCTGTATCGCACGCTCCAACTCGATCGCGAGACACCGGTGTCGCTCTACCACCGCTTCAACGACGGCCGCGCCATCTTCCTGCTCGAGAGCGCCGCCCTCGGCGAGACGACGGGACGCTACTCGTTCATCGGCCTGCAACGGCTGTGGCGGCTCACGACCGAGGGCGGCGTACCCCGGGTCACCGGTTCCCCCTCCGGAGCGATGCCCCATGACGCTGGGCCACTCACGGTGTTGCGCACCCTGCTCAAGGGCTACCGCGTCCACCACCCACGCGATCTGCCGGCGTTCGTCGGCGGTGCGGTCGGCTACGTCGCCTACGACTACGTGCGACGCCTGGAGCGACTCCCGCGGCCACCCGACCTCGACCCCTGGCCCGATGTGGACTTCTCGTTTCCCCGAGCGATGCTGATCGTGGACCACTTGCGCCACTCGACCACAGTGGTGGTGAACGCCATCATTGGCCCGTCGTCACCCGACGACGCACGCCACGACGCGCAGCGCACACTCGAGGAGATCGTCGACACCCTCCTCGCCCCGCCTCCCCCCACCGATCCACTGGTCGAGCGGCTGGTAGCGACGGCGCCCGAGAGACGCGCCACGATCGACGTGCGCCGCCTCGCCGCCGACGTGTCGAACTTCACCCGCCACCAGTACGGCGACGTGGTGCGCCGCGCCCAGGAGCACATTCGCGCGGGTGACATCTTCCAGGTGGTACCCAGCCAACAGTTCCGACGCCCCACCGCGGTCGACCCGCTGACCCTCTATCGCGTGCTGCGCGCGCTGAACCCGTCGCCCTACATGTACCTTCTGGATACCGGTGACGGGCAGATTGTCGGGGCGTCTCCCGAGATGCTGGTACGCGTCCAGTCGGGCGTCGTCAGCACCCGCCCGATCGCCGGAACGCGCCCTCGCGGCGCCAACGACGCCGAGGACCGCATCCTGGAGGACGAGATGCGCCACGACGCCAAGGAGCTCTCGGAGCACGTCATGCTCGTCGACCTCGGGCGCAACGACGTCGGCCGCGTCGCGCGCACCGGCACGGTGCGCGTCGAACGCCTGGCCCACGTCGAGCGCTTCTCACACCTGATGCACCTCGTCTCCCAGGTGGACGGCGACCTGCCCCCCGAACGCGACGCCTTCGACGCCTTCGACGCCCTCTTCCCCGCCGGCACTCTCACCGGCGCGCCGAAGGTGCGGGCCATGGAGCTGATCGACACCTTCGAGCCCGTGCGCCGCGGCCCGTACGGTGGCGCGGTCGGGTACTTCGCCCTCGGGGGCGACGCCGACTTCGCCATCACCATCCGCACCGTCGCCCTACGTCGGGGCATCGCGACCGTCCAGGCCGGCGGCGGCGTCGTCGCCGACAGCGTGCCCGACCGCGAGTACGAGGAGTGCCTCTCGAAGGCGTCAGCACCACTGCTGGCCCTCGAGATCGCCGAGCCCGCACACCCCTGACCTCGGGTGGGAGCACGTCGCGGCCCTATGCTGAACGTGGGGATCGACGACACGAAGGAGGTCGCGGTGACCATAGAGAGTTCCTACGAGCGCTGGCGCCTCGAGTACAGCGCCGCGACCGTGCGCCGCGAGCACGTCACCACGATGTCGGGGATCCCCCTCGAACCCGTCTACGGGCCCGCCGACGCCGAGTTCCCGGGCGTGTACCCCTACACGCGCGGGATTCACGCCTCGATGTACCGATCGCGCCTGTGGACGATGCGCATGTTCGCCGGCTTCGGCACCGCCCGTGACACCAACGAGCGTTTTCGCGAGATCATCGACGCCGGCGGCACGGGACTGTCGACGGCCTTCGACATGCCGACGCTGCTCGGCATCGACTCCGACGACCCGATGGCCCGGGGTGAGGTGGGTCGCTGCGGCGTGGCCATCGATTCGCTCGCCGACATGGCCGACCTCTTCGACGGCATCGATCTGGGCGCGATCACCACCTCGATGACGATCAACTCGCCCGCGGCGGTGATGCTGGCGCTCTTCGTCGCCAACGCCGAGGCGCACGGCGTGCCCCGTGAGCGGCTCGGGGGCACCCTGCAGAACGACATCTTGAAGGAGTACCAGGCCCAGAAGGAGTTCATCTTCCCGCCGCGCCAGTCCATG
>JAJYNX010000012.1 GCA_021786095.1 Actinomycetes bacterium
GGTCCGCGCGCACGGGGGCGTGCGCGGTCGGCGGGAAGGTGGCGGAATGTCGACCAGCGAGGTAGCGAGTTCGCGCTCGCCCGAGCAACGGGTAGCGAGCGACGCGGTGGGCGCGCGCCTGCGCGCGCGCCGCGAGGATCGCGGCGTGTCGCTACGCCAGTTCGCCCGCCAGCTCGACGTGTCGGCATCCTTCATCTCCCAGCTCGAGACCGGCAAGGCGCGGCCCTCGGTGGCGACCCTCTACTCGATCTGCGCGGCGCTCGACATGTCGATCGACGAGCTGTTCGCCACGACGACGGGCGACGGGGCGACCCCCGCGCGGGCGCCGGATGCGCCGGTCGGAGGTCTGCGCGACGTGCTGCTGCGCTCGTGGGCGGAGGCGGGCGAGGACCGGCCGACGTCGCCACTGGTCTCACCCGAGGGACGCCGCTCGCTGGTGTTGGACTCCGGGGTCACCTGGCAGCGCCTGACCGCGACCAATCACCCCCGGTCGGACTTCATGTTCGTGCGCTACGACGTCGGCGGCAGCTCGACGTCCGACGAGCGGCTGATCCGTCACGCCGGCACGGAGTACGGGTACGTGATGTCCGGCGTGCTCGAGGTGACGCTGGGTTTCGAGGTCTACCGCATGGCGGCGGGCGACTCCATCTCCTTCAACTCCGAGGTGCCCCACCGGCTCCTCAACGTGGGCGACGTGCCGGTGGAGGCCATCTGGTTCGATCTCCATCAGGTCGACGACGGTCGCTGAGACGCGCGGTCCGTCCCGGACTGGTTCGGGCAGGTGTGTCCCTGGCGGTTTAGCCGCGCGGGCGCACCGGCTGGTACTCGAAGCTTGGTCCGAGCGCGCGACCGGGGACGGCGGTGCCGTTCGCCATGGCCCGCACCCGGCTCGCGAGCGACGCCATCAGAGTCAGGGCGCGCGGGAAGCAGGCCGCGTCGGCGTGGCCGTTCACCAGGTCGTCCAGCTGGGCGAGCAGCGAGGTGTAGGTGGGGTTGACGGCGTCCATCGCGCGACGCTCGGCTGATCCGGTCCGGTAATCACGCGCGCGGAGATCGTCGGGTAGCGCCAGGACGCCGTTGAGTTCGAAGGGGATCGCCGCGCCCGCGAACGCGTAGGTCGCGTCGGCCGTGCGCACGAGGGCGCGCCCCTCGCGGATCTGGCACAGTCGGTAGAAGTGGGCGACGTCGTTCGCGCCGCTCGGGCCGTCGACCTCTTCCGGGGAGGTGCCCGTGCCCTCGCCCTTCTCCACGATCGTGTCGAGGGCGTCCAGTGCGGTTGCCACGTCGCGCACGACGATGGCTCCCCCCATGAGGTCGGGTCCCACCTGGCGGCGTGGCTCGTCCGCGAGTGCGCCGTCGCCCAGCGCGGCGATGGCGGCGTAGAACTCGCCGATGGTCGTGGTCGGCTCGTCGTCGACCGCGCCGGCCCGTAGGCTCAGTGGGTCACGGGACTCCTCGAGATCGATGAAGACTCGTAACTGCCCGAGGGAGAAGGCGCGCAGGCGAACCGTCAGCTGCTTCTCGACCCCGCCGGGCAGTCGGCCCGGGTAGCGCGGGACGAACGACGGGGTGAAGAGCCGGGGACGCGCGCCGAGCGCGTTGCCGACGTTGGCGAGCAGCACCATGTGCAGCATCTCCTCGACCACGACCGATCGCAGTATGGCGGCGACCTCGCGGTTCTCCCCCTCGCGCAGCGAGAAGAGGGCGTAGAGGTAGAGGGGGATCGTCGCGTGCTCCAACTCGATCGCGCTCTGCAGCGCGCCGTGCACCGCGAGGAGCAGGCTCTCACCCTCGAGGCCCGCGACGGTCGACCGCTCGAGCCTGATCATCGGCGAACTCGTGTCGGGGGCGCGTCCCCGTGTGTCCTGGCCATGGCCGCCCTTGCGTGGTGGGTGGCAAGCAGACTGCCACGTTGCGCCGTGCCCGCCAAGGGCCGACGGTTCGTGTGCCGCGCCGCCCGATCGAGGGGCGGCGCGGCACACGATCAGGGTCGAGTCACGATGCCGCGGCGAGGCGGTCCGCTCGACGCACGGGTGCGCTCGAGGTCGGCCAGCAGTGCGAGCAGCGCCGTCACGGTCTCCTCGTCGGCCAGTGAGTAGCAGCGACGTCGGCCGTCGACGCGAACGCGCACCAGCCCGGCGTGGCGCAGGGCCGCGAGGTGCTTGGACGCCGTGGGCTGGTCGACGCCTGAGTGCGAACTCAGCCGTCCGACGTCGCACTCGCTCGTCGCCAGCGCGGTCAGCAGCGAGCGTCGCACGGGGTGCGCGAGGGCGCGGCAGATCGCGGAGACCGCGTCGCTCGTCGTGTCGTTCGTGTCGATCACCCCACCATTCTCGCCCCTCGACCCCCTCACGTGACGTCCTCGTTGAGATAGTCGAGGGCCGAGAGGGCGGCGACGGTGCCGTCGGCCACGGCTGTGGTGATCTGGCGCACGCGGGTCTGGCGCACGTCGCCCGCGGCGAAGACGCCGAGCTGGCTCGTGCGCAGGGCGTCGTCGGTGAGCACCTCGCCGCGCTCGCTGAGGGTCAGCTGGTCGGCGAAGGGGGCCGAGTTGGGCACGTACCCGACGAACACGAAGCACCCGTCGACGGCGGTCTCGACGACCTCGCCGCTGGCCTTGTCCCGGGAGCGCACGCCGGCGAGGCCCGCGTCCCCGACGAAGCCGAGGACTCGCTGGTTCATCAGGAGGTCGATCTTCTCGTTGGCGCGGGCCTCGGCGACGATCCAGGGCTCGGCTTGGAAGTGATCGAACTCGTGGATGACGGTGATCCGTGATGCGTACTGGCTCAACGAGACGGCCTCCTCCAAGGCGGAGTTGCCACCACCGACGACCGCGATCGGCCGATCGGTGAAGAACTCGCCGTCGCAGGTGGCGCAGAAGGAGATCCCCCGGCCGACGAAGCGCTCCTCGTTGTCCACGCCGAGCTGGCGCGGCACGCCGCCCGTGGCCACGATCACGGCCCGGGCCGTGATCCGCCGGTCGTTGGCGAGGGTGACCGACTTCACTTCGCTGACGAGGTCGACGGATCGCAGGCGGGCGAAGGGCGTGATCTCACAGCCGAAGGCCCGCGCCTGGCCGGCCATCGTCTGGGACAGGGCTCGTCCCGAGGTCTCGGCGACCCCGGGGTAGTTGGCGACCTTCTCGGTCAGCACCGTCTGACCCCCGACGGTTGCCGTGTCCAGGATGAGCACGGAACGCCGCGCCCGCGCCGCGTAGACGCCCGCAGTCAGCCCCGCCGGGCCGGCGCCCAGAATGAGGATGTCGTAGTCCGCGCCCATCGGTGCGATCAGCTCGGTGCGCCGAAGTGCTGGTCGAGGATCGCCGTCACCT
>JAJYNX010000060.1 GCA_021786095.1 Actinomycetes bacterium
ATGCTACCCAGAGAACAGACCAGGCAGTCGGTTTAGGGGGTGAGCGTGCTGGCGGTCGAGATGGTGCGTCGTGGGGCCGAGCGGTGGGCCACAAGGACGGCGGTCTACGTGGGCGACGCGACGTGGACCTACCGCGAGGTCGACGAGGCGGCGAATCGGCTGGCTCGAGTCCTGCTCGCGCGCGGCCTCGTCACGGGCGACCGCGTCGCGCTGCTGGTGGGCAACGGGCCGTGGTCGGTGCCGTTGGACTTCGCCTGCCTGAAGGCGGGGCTGGTGCGCGTGCCCCTCAACGCCCGGCTCTCGCTGGCCGAGCACCAGCACATGGTCGTCGAGACCGGGGCCACCATGCTGGTGGCCGCGCCTGAGCTGGGCGAGGTGGCCGCGGCGCTGGTCGCGCGCGTGCCCGGTCTGGTCGGGGTCGGCCTGGGGACGTCCGGGGTGGACGGGAGTGATCTGGTCGCCGAGGCCGCGAGCGCGCCCGCCACCGATCCGCACGTGGCGCTGACGGCGAGCGACCCGATGCTGGCGCTCTACACCTCGGGCACGACCGGCACGCTGAAGGCCGTCGTGCACACCCAGGGCTCGTACGCGGCGATCGCCACGAACATCCTGGCCAACCTGGTCAGCCCCCGGCGCGACTCGGTGATGCTGCACGCCGCCTCGCTGATCCACGCCAGCGGCACCTTCGTGCTGCCCTACTGGCTGCGCGGCGCGGGCACGGCGATCCTCGAGCGCTTCGATCCCGCTGCGTTCCTGGCGGCGATCGCGCGCTACCGGGTTACCGAGGTCAACCTGGTGCCCACGATGATCGCGATGCTCCTCGCCACACCGGGCGTCGAGGACGCCGACGTGTCGTCGTTGCGTCGCGTCATCTACGGAGCCAGCCCGATGCCGCGGCCGATCCTCGAGCGCGCGATCCGCGTCTGGGGCCCGATCCTCACCCAGTACTACGGCCAGAGCGAGGCGCCGCTGGCGCTTAGCGTCCTGGACCGCGAGGACCACCTCGACGAGACGCTGTGGGGGTCGTGCGGGTTCCCGAGCGTGGACGCCGAGGTGCGTCTCGTGGCCGAGGACGGCGCGCTCGTCGCGGACGGGGAGATCGGCGAGATCCAGGTGCGCGCCCCCTTCGCGATGGCCGGCTACTTCCGGGCCGACGAGCTGAACGCGGCGACGCGCACCGACGACGGCTGGCTGCGCACGCGCGACATGGCGCGCCGCGACGAGCGGGGCTACCTCTACCTGGTGGACCGGCGTAGCGACATGATCGTCACGGGCGGCTACAACGTCTACCCGCGCGAGGTCGAGGACGTGCTGCTCGAGCACCCCGCCGTGGCCGAGTGCGCAGTGGTCGGCGCGCCGGATCCGACCTGGGTGGAGGCGGTCGTGGCCTTCGTGGTGCTGAAGCCCGGGGCGCAGGCGAGTGGCGACGACCTGCGCGCGGCGCTACGCGAGCGTCTGGCTGGCTACAAGGTTCCCCGGCGCGTTGAGTTCGTCGACGCGATCCCGAAGTCCGCCGTGGGCAAGGTGCTGCGCCGCGCGCTGCGCGACCCGCTCTGGACCGACCGGTGAGCACGGGGTCCGCGCCGGTGCGCGTCGAGCGCCGCGGCGCCGTGGCGACGGTGATCCTGTCGCGACCCGAGTCGCGCAACAGTGTGGATGGACCGACCGCGGCACGCCTCGCGGCGGTCTTTCGCGAGGTCGAGGCCGACGACGGCGTGGGCGCGGCCGTCCTCTACGGCGAGGGCGGTCACTTCAGCGCGGGCGCCGACCTGACGGCGGTGGGCACGCCGCGCGCCAACATGGTCGCCCCCGAGGGTGACGGGCCCATGGGGGTGACCCGCCTGGTGCTCACCAAGCCGGTCGTGGCGGCCGTCGAGGGGTACGCGGTGGCCGGCGGGCTCGAGCTGGCCCTGTGGTGCGACCTGCGCGTGGTGGCCGCGGACGCGCAGTTCGGGGTGTTCTGTCGGCGCTGGGGGGTGCCGCTCATCGACGGGGGGACCGTGCGCCTGCCGCGGCTGATCGGGCTGGGCCGGGCGCTCGACCTGATCCTGACCGGACGGGCGGTGGCGGCCGAGGAGGCGTTGGCCATCGGGCTGGCCAGCCGGGTGGTCGCGCCGGGCCGGGCACGCGAGGCCGCCGAGGAACTGGCCGCGCAGATCGCGGCCTTCCCGCCGATCTGCACCCGCCACGACCGGCTCTCCGTCTATCACCAGGCGGGGCTGAGCGAGACCGACGCCATGGCCTACGAGCTCGAGCTGGGCCGCGCTTCGCTGGCCGTCGAGGGGGTGGAGGGCGCCCGACGATTCCGCGAGGGTGCCGGGCGCCACGGCGCCCCTGGTTGACGGCGTCGGGACGATGGCGTCGCACGACGGCCGGTCCGGGTAGTGGCTCGTCGTGGGTTACGTTCGACGTCGTCGCTGCGGACGTGTCGTGGTCGTAGCGGATCGTCCGTCGTCGAGAGGTGGCCACTGCGTGCGTCGGGTCCGCGCGGCATCATACGGCTGTCGCGGTGGGGATTCGCTCTGGCGGCGTCCGTTACATGGATGGGCGCCGCCAGAGCAATGGCTCAGATGAAGAGCAGTTGGGCGCCTTCGGACATGATGATGAAGTCGCTCGCGTTCATGATGTCCTCGACCTCGTCGTACAGGTCATCCTTGTCGAGCTTCATCATGTCCACCGACATCTTGCAGGCCCAGAGATGGCCGCCAGAGGCGACGATCTGCTCCAGGAAGTCGGGTACCTCGGGCACGTCGACGTCGGCGATCTGCTGCCGGAACATGGCGGTCGCGGCCGCGTCGTCCACTCGCACACCATCGAGTTCCTCGGGCATGTGCGTCGCCGTGTTCCCCACTGCGGTGAACTGGAGGTTCTTCATTCGCTCCTTGGTGATCATGTCCAAGCCCCAGAAGGTGAAGAACATGTGCACCTCGAGACCCTCGCCGAGGGCCGCGTTCGCGAGCACCAGTCCGGGGTAGGCCATATCGAGATTGCCCTTGGAGCAGATGACTACGAACTTGCGATCGCTCGCGCCATCATCGAAATTCGGTATCGGCCCGGTTACGTTGCTGGTTCCTTCACTCATAGCGTTACCTTCCCTTCTTGCTTGCCGTTAAACACAACCCCTCGGCTTCGGTAGGCCGGCGATGTAGGCCATCTTCTTGGCCGGCTTCTGTGGAAAGAGGGCGAACAGTTGCTTGGTGTCGAACCCGCCTACGGTCGAGGTCCGCCGGATGGTCGCCGTCTCGCCCTGCTGAAGGAAGTCCTCACGCAGGAATCGCAGAAC
>JAJYNX010000112.1 GCA_021786095.1 Actinomycetes bacterium
CGCGCACCTGCCGATGCTGGTCAACGAGCAGCGCAAGAAGCTCTCCAAGCGCAAGGACCCCGTCGCCCTCGAGTCCTACCGCGACCAGGGCTACCTGCCAGATGCGATGGTCAACTACCTGGCCCTCCTCGGGTGGAGCCCGCGCGGGGAAGAGATCGCTGACCGGGCGACGCTGATCGACGAGTTCGACCTCTCCGCGGTCTCACGGTCGCCCGCCTTCTTCGACGTGAAGAAGTTGACTCACGTGAACGGCGAGTACCTTCGCGCGATGACGACCGATGAGTTCGCTCGGGCGTGCCGCCCCTGGGTGGATCCCGACCCCGAGGACTGGCGGCCGAGCACGGTCCCACCATGGGCTCCGAACGACTTCGACGCCGACGTCTTCGCGCGCGCCGTTCCGCTGGTCCAGACGCGCGTGACGACGCTCTCCGAGGTGCCCGCGATGGTCGCCTTCCTCTTCGGCGACGAGGTGAACTTCGACGAGGAGGCGGTCGCGGCGATCCTCGCCGACGACCCACTGGGTCGCGTCGTTCTCGCTGTCGCCATCGAGCGCTTCGCCGAGATCGACTTCACCGCCGCGTCGCTGCACGACGCACTCGTCGAGCTCGGCGAGGGCGTCGGGCTGTCGCTGCGCCGGGCGCAGGCCCCGGTGCGCGTCGCGGTCACCGGTACGCGGGTCGGCCCACCGCTCTTCGAGTCGCTCGAGCTGCTCGGGCGCGAACGCACCTTGGATCGCCTGCGCGCCGCCCTCGCGCGAGTCTCGTGAGGACCGCACCGGCTGGCGCGCCCACGGGCGTCGTGTAAGATTGCCGAGCCCTTCGGGGGTGGTGTAATTGGCAACACAGCTGGTTCTGGTCCAGTTATTCAGGGTTCGAGTCCTTGCCCCCGAGCGAACCGGCCGCCTGGCGGTCCGGCTCAATGGTCCCATCGTCTAGTGGCCTAGGACACCACCCTCTCAAGGTGGAGACACGGGTTCGAACCCCGTTGGGACTGCCGATTTGACGGCTCTTCGGATTTCAGCGGGGTGCTGCCCTGATTGGAATCCCGTGAGAGACGACGAAGGTGCTTCAGGCTTGTGGTGTGAGCCAACTTGCCCGAAGCACCTACGTCATCACCGACCCTAGCGAGATCGTCCGAGCCCTCGTGGGGCTGAAGGACGTCTCGGTTCTCGCCTACGAGCGTCACGGACCCGAGGTGACCCTCGTGATCGAGCAGGTCGTGGGCAGGGTGACCTGTCCCGAGTGCGGGACCCCGGCCCGGGTGAAGGAGCGACCCCTCGTCACTTACGTCGACCTGCCCGTCTACGGCGCCCCGATGCGTCTCACGTGGAAGAAGCACCGGATGCGCTGTGCGAACCCGGCCTGCCCTCGCCGCAGTTGGGTGCTCGGCGACCATCGGATCGCGGCGAAGTCCTGTCTGCTCACGACGCGGGCGGCCAAGTGGGTGACCGAGCAGGTGGGCACCGGGCGCTCAGTGATCGAGGTCGCCCGAGAGCTCGACTGCGACTGGCACACCGTCAACTCCGCCGTCACCACCTACGGCGCCGCGCTGCTCGCGGCCGACACCAAGCGCCTCACCCGGACCTCGGCCATCGGCCTGGACGAGACCAGCTTCGTGCGCCGCAAGGACCAGAGAACGAGCTACGCGACGACCGTCTGTGACGGGCTCTTCGGATTCTGGCGGGGTGAGTCTCATCTGACGACGATCGATCCCAGTACTCGCCAGTTGGGCTTGCCGGCGTAGAGCAGGACTCGGATGCGGTAGTTGGCAAAGTTGCGAAAACCGAAGCCGATCCGTTTGATGCGCTTGATGAGATTGTTGAGGGCCTCGGTGGGGGCGTTGGAGACCCGCGCTGTGTGGTAGCTGCAGATCTTGTCGAACCAGGTCTCGATGGTCTGACCCAGCTTCTGGATCTCGGGCGGCATCGACCGCGACGCGCAGTGCTCGAGGAGCTCTTTCAAGATGGTCCTCGCCTCGTCGGAATCACGGATCCGGTAGAAGTCGCGCAGTCGCTCCTTGACCCGGTAGGAGATGGCGACCTCGCCCTCGGGGTCGCCCAGTTCGAGCAGGGACGCCAGGCGCTCGGTCGCTTGGTCGTTGAGTTTCTCCTCACCCATCAACAACACTCGTCGCGCCCTATAGAGGGGGTCGTCACGACGCCCGCGGTGTCCGAGTTGGTCGCGCTGGACCCGACGGCGCACCGCGTCAAGGGCCCGGTTGGCGAGGGACACGACGTGAAAGGGGTCCACGACCTGAGCGGCCCGGGGCAACGTCACCGAATAGACGGCGGCGTAGGCAGGGGACATGTCGAGGGCCCCGTAGTCAATACGCTCCTTCCAGGAAGGGGGCTGGGCGTTCACCCACGCGGCCACGTCCACGTAGTTGCGCGAGGGCAGGATCTCGATGATCTGGTGGTTCTGGACGTCCGCGACGGTGGTGGCGTAGTGCGGGTGGGAGTGACCGCAATGCTTAACGAAGGAGGTCTCGTCCAGGCCAATGGCCCTCGTCACGCTGAGGCGCTTGCGGTCGGCGGCGAGCAGGGCCTCGCCGTAGGTAGCGACGGCGTCGTTGACGGTGTGCCAATCGCAACTGAGCTCGGCGGCCACCTCCGACACGGTGCGCCCGTCGCCCACCTGGCGCGTGGCCCACTTGGCGGCGCGGGTGGTGAGCAGGCAGTTCTTGGCGGCGATGCGGTGATCGGTCAGTACCCACGAGCCCGCCGAACACTCCGGGTTGACACAGCGCATCCGGTGCTTCTTCCACGACAGGGTCATCGCTGATCCGTAGACGGGCAGGTCCACGTAGGAGACGACGGGTCGCTCCTTCACGTGGGCGCGGGCCCCACACGAGGGGCAGAACACCTCGCCGGGAGTCTGTTCGATCACCAGGGTGACGTTGGGCCCGCGGCGTTCGTAGGCGAGGACTCGGACGTCTTTGAGCCCGATGAGTGCTTCGAGAATCTCGGTATGGTGGACGAGGACGAAGGTGTTTTCAGTTTTAAGTCTCACAACTCAATCTTGAAGCACCTTCGTCTACCTCACGATGATCGCCCTCTGAGGTGAATCCCCCGTTGAAATCCGAAGACCCACCAAAGTCCCTGGCAACCTGTCGCCGCTCGGGCCCAAGATCACCGTGACGGCGCTGGGTTCAGTTCCGAGATCGGA
>JAJYNX010000058.1 GCA_021786095.1 Actinomycetes bacterium
CGAGTCCTTGCCCCCGAGCGACGTGCGCGTGAGGTTGCGCGTGCTTCATGGTCCCATCGTCTAGTGGCCTAGGACATCACCCTCTCAAGGTGGAGGCACGGGTTCGAATCCCGTTGGGACTGCGCAGGGGTTAGCGACACAACTAACCGCTTCGCGGCGACAGAACTGCCGACGAGTTATCACCATCATGCGTGGTGGGTGTGACCCTCACGCACGTCGGTGATGTCGCGCGGAAGGGCTCGCAGGAGAAAGGGCCCGTCGGTGGTTCAGCGCGCTGTCAACGCTGAACGGTCGTGTCTGGCTAATAGTGGATTGGCGCGGCGGGAAGGAAGTCGGCGAGGCTGATGCGACGTCGGCGAGCTCGCTCCGCGACCTCACCGCATCGTCCACCGTCCACGAGCTTGCGGTAGGCGGCGATCTTGCGGAAGTTCGCGGCCATGAGCAAGAGCGCGACGAAGAGGCTCTGAGCCGCGATGCCGCGCACACGGCGTCGGCCCGGTGAGTGCAGGGACTCGTGGGCGGTGTCCTTCACGAAGCCGTTGAGCCCTTCAACGGTGTTGCGGTAGGTGGCGTAGGTGCGCGCCCACTGCGGCGATCCGAAGGCCAGCTCCTGGCGATAACGAGCCCCCACGTCGGGGGCGATGGTGATCGACGACTGTGTGCACACCTTGTCGGGTCGCGCGGGAGGGTGCAGGACCGGGATCGCGCCGGGGTTGTGGGCGCCCGAAGCGTCTCGCAGTGCACAGCGCAGGTGACCCCCGAGAGCGGGACAGCAGTAGCGCTCGTAGCCGTCGTGGTCCGAGGTCTGCTTGCGGGGTAGGCGCCAGGACACTCTTGCCGCCAGGCGCGCGTCGTGGGTCGCGGCGTCGATGACCCCGTGTCGCCAATCGGCGCTGGCCGCGACCAGGTCCTCGGGCATGGCCGGGCAGTAGAAGTGGCCCTCCACCAGCACCGCGCCGTCACTGTTGGCCTGGCGGCCGAGCTCGCTCTCCTTGTAGTCCATGACGACGCGGTAGCCCAGCGCTCGCGCCGCCAGGTGGAAGCGCTCGGGACGCACTTGGGTGTAGCCGCGGTCGGCGCCGACGAACCCGGCGCGGTAGCCACGCGCGCGAAGCGAGCCGAGCAGGCGCACCGCGCTGGCCCCGGGGTCCTCGCCCGGACGGGTCAGCAGCGCGGCGAGAACGAGGTTGGGGTAGGTGGGCGCTGACCCGGGAGAGCGACCCATCGTCACGATGGTCGCCTCCTGGGCCCAGAACAGCTTGCGCAACTTCTTGCCCTTGGGTCCCACGACGTCGCGGTGATCGCCCTCGCGCACGTACCAGCCTCCGTCGGGGTCACTGGAGCAGGTGCCCGCACGCGACGACGGACCCCGGGCGAACAGTGGGACCACCGTGGCGTCGAGTCCGATCGAGCCGTCAAAGCCCGCCAGCTCCTCGGGCGCACAGACCGCGACCGAGGCCTCGAGCAGGTCGTTCACGACCCCCTCGAGGCGCTGGCGGCGCACCGCGATCTCGCTCTCGTCCATCGTGATGGCCATCGCGTCGAGGACCCCCTGGGCGACCACGCGGTTCTTCACCTGGGTCGAGGGATCCATCACCGAGAGCATGCGGTGGAACAGATAGCGCACACAGCGATAGCGCGCGAGCAGGCTCACCTCGTCGTGCACCTCGCCGTGAACGCCCAGTTCGTCCCGCCAGCGCGGTGCGAGTGAGTAGAGGGTCCTCGTCGCCGCCTTCAGGTGCAGCGCGCGATCGTCCAGGGCCAAGAGCACCAGAGCCACCAGCACCGCACGCAGCGGCAGGGTCCGCGGCCGACCCGTGGGTTGCACGAGTAGCGCCTCGAGCCGGGTCGCCACGTGGCTGGCGTCAACCACGTCGATGGCGAAGGAGACTGCCTCGTCGCTCACGTGCGAGCACACCGTAGGGACGTCGTTCACGACTCGCTCGCGAGTTGGCGGCGCAGCGCGGCCTTGGAGTGTGGTGCGCTCGGCACGTGGCGCGCGTAGCGCGCGAGGGATTCGACCTCGACGAGGCCCGTCGCCTCCAGCAGCGTCGAGAGCCTCGTGCCCGAGGTGAGGTGATCGCAGATATAGCTCGAGCGGGCGCGCGACGTCGAGAGCCTCGCCACGTCGGGGCCAGCCACCAGCTGACGACAGAAGTCGTTGACGAAGTTGGGGTAGGAGCGAGTAGCCGGCTCGGGGTGGAACAGGTAGTCGCTCTTTCGCCCCACGAGCTCACCGAGCGCCGCCGCCTCGTCGCCGCGCAGGGTCACGACGCGACGGCGCGCACCGCGCACGTGCAACGTGACGCCCGCCGGGTCGATCGTGACGTCGCGTCCTCGCGCCGCCACCAACTCGCTCGCGCGTAGTCCCGCCCCGATACCCAGCGTCAGCAGCATCATCGCCGAGTAGCGCCGCCAGGGGCGTCCTTGACTGGAGGCGACCGAATAGAGCTGAGCGCGCTCGCGCGCGTCGTAGGGGGCGGGGGCGCGCGAGCCCGCGAAGCGCGGCGCGCCCTGGGGTTGCGCGACCTCGCCGAGGTGGCGCAGTACCGAGTGGTAGGTGCCCTTGGTCGACGACGCTCGCCCGACCAGCCCCTGGCAGAGGAAGGCCGTCACGATCTCGCCCACGGGCGGTGAACCCAGCCCCTGGTCGCGGCAGAAACCCTGAAGCCCCGCCTGCACCGAGCGCTCGCGCGCCGCCCGACGATCGGAGCTCATAGACTTGAATAGTACTCTATTCAAGTCTCTGGATCGGGGATGCTATGAACGTGGCAATGACCAACGCGCAGCGCCGTGCCGCGATCGTGGCTGAGATCATGGCACTGGGCCCGGTGCTGCCCGGATCGATCATCGAACGCTCGACTCGTTGTCAGAGCCCGGGCTGCCACTGCCGCGCCGATCCGCCGCGGCTGCACGGCCCCTACGTAACCTGGATGCACCAAGAAGACGGCCGCCAAATCACTAAGACCCTCAGCGACGACGAGGCGCGGCTCCTCCGTCCGCTGATCGTGGCCGATCGCCAGTTGCGCGCCCTGGTGGGAGAGCTCGAGTCGCTGACCGTGAGCGAGTTCGCGAACAATCAGCTCGTCGTGCCTCGGGCAGCGGGAAAACAGACGACTAAAGCTGGGAAACAGTCAGCGAAACGCTACTGACGTTC
>JAJYNX010000040.1:0-7739 GCA_021786095.1 Actinomycetes bacterium
GAAGTCGGCTCGAAACCGTTTTGCGTCAATGCGCGGCCCGGTCTCGACGAAATCAGCGATGGCGGATTTCGGAACAACGGTTCGCCGCGGTGCGAAAAGCGGGCGCAATTCGGCCACCGGGATTCCGTTACGGGTCACCACGAAGCTTTCGCCAGCGACGACCTCGTCGATCACCCTGGCGTTCTCGTTGCGTAGTTCACGCTGGGCAATAGTTTTGGACATGAAAGTAGTGTAGCAGATTGTGCGACGTAGCGCTACGAAAGTAGGTGGCGCTTGAGTTCGACTTGACCTTTGAGCGCCGTCGCACCAAAAGCGTGTTAGCAAGAGTGCATCCAGCGGTTCCTTCGTCACAACAGGGGATGATTGGAAACCACCACGGTGGGGCACCGGTTCTTATTGTGTCCCTCAAGGTCCACAAAATCCCAAGGCGCGAGCTGCTCGGCGACGGCCGAGAACGATCACGGTGATTCACGACCGATATGCGTCGGCCCGGTGTCTGATCGCGGTGACCTTGACAGTATGCGTGGCTTCATCGATCAAATACAGCACCCGATAGTCACCGCGGCGCGCTGAGTACGCCGGTGCCAATGGTGGTCCGAGTGGTTTCCCGACGCGTCGGGGGTTGTCGACCAAGGGTCCGGAGACGAATTCGTATACAGCGTGGGCGATTTTCTCGGAGAGCGTGTCGGTGAGAGCCTTTGCTGCGGGACGGGCGACCAGGAGGCTATATCGGCCTTTACTTGGTGTCGACACTGCGCCCGGCGCTCTTCATGGCCATAGCGAGCTGATCACTGTTGAGGGCATCACCTTCTGAGAGTGCTTGTACTCCCTCCTGGTGAGCGAGCAGCAGTACCGAGTCGGACAGTACGGCAATCGTCTCACGCATGGCGTCGTAGTCGTCTGCCCCCAGCAGCACAGCGGCCCGATGTCCGTTCTTCGTTATTTCGAAACGTTCGTGCGTTGAACTGGCTTCGTCGACCAATTTGGACAACTGAGCTCGAGCATCGGCGATGGGTAGTGTGGTCATGTACATAATTATAGCGTGAATCGTGGAAGACCGACGCTCAAGCGGTTCGTATTGCGTCCCTCAAGGTCCACTCAGTGGGAGACGCAGTTCGTTGGTCCAGGATCTCGTCGACGTCTCGGGATTGATCGAACTAACTGGTGTCGCGTGTTGATCTTGGAGGTCAGACGTTCCGGTGGCTAGAGTTCCATCCCGGGATTATCTCGCTCTTTCCTACGTGAGCGTTCGAGTACCTGGCGAAGAATTGGCAGTACGGCGCGGTCCTTTTCTCGACCGGCCGCCTCTTTGGAGCGGATGATGTCGGCAAGCGCGGCAACGAAGATCGTCACGGTGTCTGTAAGTTGCTCTCTGGTGACGGACCGACGCAGATCATCGTAGCCTCGCGTGCCATCTGGAAGAAGGGCGATGCCTAAGTATCCGTGTTTCGTAACGTACGTCCAGGTTGTGCCCTGCTCAAATGATCTCTCATCAAGCGGCACTTCCAATGGTTCTTCCATATCTGGAATCCGAAGTTTTGCGTTGAGTTCCCTCAGCGCAGCCGCTAGCCTCGTGAAGTTCTCGCGGCTGCGAGCAGGCGTGACGTCCACATCGCGTGTGACGTAGGGTGATCCGCGCAGTGCGGCAGCGAGCCCGCCTATGACGACGTAGAGCACCCGGTGCCGTTCAAGGACTTCGAGAATTTCGTCCGGACGATACGGGACGATTTCACTCATGAGGACTCGCTCCTTGCTGTTCACGTCGTTCGTGGAATCGGACGCGTGCCATGAGATCGGCAAATCGTTCGGCCGGCGTCATTCGAAGATGTTGATCAATGATCGTCACATTCGAGTCATCGAACTTGGACATGAAGAATGTGAGATCTAATCCACACGCGCGCACGACCTCGCGCAAAGTCTCAAGACTTGGTGATACGTCATCGCGTTCCCAGCGAGCTATCACAGACTGCGATTTTCCGAGACGCGCACCCAATTCGGTCTGTGTCAGGCCGGCGCGCAATCGAGCTTCTTTGATTAGATCTCCACTCACCATGAAGCCACTATAGTACATATCTGCTATACCACCGACATCCGACACCCGCGACCGCCTTCGAATCCCAACGGTCGTTACTCGGACCTTCTCGGGCCAAAAGTTTCTATCTCGGCGGTACCAGCATCCTGCATCGCGCCCTTGCTAATGGTGTGCCTGGACGTTGAGGTACTGGTTCTTATGGTGTGACCCAAGGTCCACGAATTGACGGCTCGCGGGGACGTGATCCGTCGTCCTCGATAACGGACCCGAGATCCCAGACCTCCTTGCGTGAGCCCTTCGGGCAGTCACGTGCCGTGACCGTGGGGTCCTTCATGGAATTGACGACGTTTCATCTCGTGTCAGCGACTTGGCCATCGGTGCGAGGTGGGCTGTCTAGGCGTCGGCTCCGGGCAACTCAACGGGCGCGACGGTCTCGACCACGCCCCCTTCCTCACCCTTCTCCTTCTCCAGCGGATGGTAGTGGAAGTAGACCAGCGCGCTCAGCGAGAGCGCACCGAAGATGGCGAAGGCCACCAGCATCGGGACGAGCCCGACGTGGTGCACCTCTCCGCTGCTGCCGCTGCCGGGGCTGAGCAGGACGCCGACGAAGCCGATGAGCCCTGCACCACTCAAGGCCAGCCAGATGGTCTCGTTCCACTTCGCGACGTGTCGCCCGGGCAGGAATGGGAGCGGGAACATGCCGAAGGCCAGGCTGGCGAATCCGGCCAGGAACACGACGTTGAGCGCGGGGTCCGCGATGAGGAGGGCTGGCGACGGCGACGGCGACGTCGCGGCGTGGAACACCGGGATGGAGAGGAGGAAGGCGGCGGAGCTGACGACGAGCACGCAGAGCGACCCGAGCGCGTGGAGTCGGCCACGATCCCTGTCATCGTGCTCGGGAACGATCAAGAAGCCGGCGATGAGCCCGTAGCAGTAGCCGGGTGAGAGTCCGATCGCCCGCGACGCACCGACGCAGATGACGGCGATGACGAGCCCACCGGCTAGGACCTGGAGGTGAATCTGGCGGTGTCCGCGCAGCGCAGAGATCACGGTCGGCACCTGGCCGGTGAGCGAGATGATGCCGATGCCGACGAACTGCCCGAGGAACAGCCACAGCGTCGTTCGGTTGAGGCCGAAGGAGGGGTCGAGGAACGAGTTGACGAGTCCCCCGAACGCGGCGAAGGCGAGGAACAACCCGGTTCCCGCGATGAGTCGCCGCGCCAGCGAAGATGGTCCTGTTCGCTCGACGAACAGGCGCGGGAACCGGCGTCGAAGGGGGGCACTGAAGCGCTCCCGGTTCTCCTCATAGGTTCGATCGAGCCACTCGCTCGGAAAGCCCGCGCCGATCAGTCTCCCCAGTAGGAGCATCAGAATGCCGATGGCCCCCGCGCTCGGCAGATTGCGCCCGATCTGTCCGAGCGTCGGCATGGCGACGCTGAACTCCGAGAGATGATTCTTGGCACTGACGACTCGTAGAGCGACGCTCACGAGCGTGGCGCCGCTCGCGGCGCACCCGAGGGAGATGCGATGGGGACCTATGGACGCGTCGCCGGGTATCACGAGGTGGGGGTCGTCGAGGACCTGACCCGTCGGCGAGATCTGGGCGATGAGGTTGTGGTCGAAGCGGACGTAGACCGGTCGGCAGGTGCCCGTGAAGGCGGCGTCGCGCAGCGCGAACGCCGTCCCCGGGGAGCCAGTTGCGGGGTTCACCTGCAGGAGGGCGGCAATGTGGAAGGACAGCTCGGCGCGGGCGCGCCGGCTGCCGTTGTTGCTGACCGTCTGGCCGGTGTAGGTCGTGGCGAGCGACGTACCACCCGCACTGGTGACGGTGACTGTCGCCTGATAGGAGCCCGCCGTACGGTACACGTGGTGGACCACGGGGGTACGAGTGACGGCCGTCGTCCCGTCGCCGAAGTTCCACCGGTAGCGGATGATCTTCCCGTCGGGTGAGGTGGAGAGAGACGCGTTGAACGTCGTCGCCCGGCCGGCCGCGCCGGGGACGACCCGCAGCCGTGCCGTGGGCGCCTGGTCCGACTCGACGGCGATACCGAAAGACGCCGCACCGACGGTGATGGGTGTCTCGGTGCGCACGGGCGAGGTCGTGAGGTTGATCGGGGTGACGGTCGTGCCCGCATCCGCGGTGTACGCCGTCGAGCCGTCGGTACTGATGGCAATACCGTCGGGCTGGCTGAGGGTTCCGATGGGCACCATGGTGCCGACGGTCGGAGGTTGGGTCGTCAGATGGATGGGCGCGATGGTGTTGTCCACGTTCGCGCTGTACGCCGTCGCCCCGTTGGGTGAGATGGCGATGCCCACCGGCTCGACTCCCAGCACGATCGGCGCCTCGGCGCGCGCCGGCTGGGCTCGTAGGTCGATCGGCGAGATCTGGGTGCCGTTCGCGACGTACGCGGTGTAGGAGTCGGGGCTGATCGCGATGGCCTGAGGGCGTCCGCCGACCGTGACGGTGGTCACCGTGCGGGTCGCCGTGGCGATCACGCTCACCGTGTTGGCCTCGGAGTTCGACACGCACACGAATCTCCCGTCGGGGCTCGCGGCGATGCTCCACGGGCCCGCCCCGACCGTGATGGCGTGCTGCGCCGTGGGGGGTGTGGTTCGCAGATTGATCGGGGTGACGGTGTTCGAGTTGAAGTTGGTCACGTAGGCGACGTCACCATTGGGGGTGATGGCGATGGCGGCCGGGGCTCCACCGACGCGGATCGGCGGACCGACGCTCGGCGGCGAGGTCGTGAGGTCGATGGGCGACACGGTGTCGCTGAGGGAGTTGGTCACGTAGGCCCGCGTGCCGTCGGGGGTGACGGCAATGCCGAGCGGCCCTTGGAGGCGATAGGTGGAGCCTTGGATCACGGTGATCTGATGCGTGGTCGCGTTGATGGCGCTCACCGTGTTGGCGTTGAGGTTGGTGACGAAGATCGTCCCTGATGGTGGGGTCGACACCGCGCCGTGCGCCGGTGTCGTGTCCAGAGCGGCGCTCAGTGGGACGAGGCACGCGAGCACGATCACCGCGTTTCGCACGGCGCGACCGGTCAACCTCCGCCCGGTGCTCGGTCGCTGTGGACGAGGCATGGGTGACTAGCCAGCGGTGAGCGTGGCCACGACGCGCCGGTTGAGAGCCCGACGCGCTGCGGTGGTGTTGAGGCTCACCAGCTCGATCGAGGTACCCGGTGCGATTGAGAGCCGCACGTGGGCGTCGCGCAGTCTCGTGAGGTCGCGGGACAGTCGATGGAGGACGGCGATGGCGCGTTCGTGGATCAGGACCGCGTCCATGGCGGGGGTGAAGACGTTGTCGGTGTAGCCGGCGAGGGACACCGATCGGTAGCGGAGTCGCTTGATCAGGGTCGCGAGGCGCCACACCTGGGCCATCAACGACTTGGTCAGGGTGTAGGAGCCCTGGGCGAAGGGCTTGATCACGATCGAACGAGTCGGTGCGGGTCGGGGCGCTGGCTTGGGCTTGCTCACGGGTCGGGGCGCTGGCTTGGGCTTGGGCTTGGGCTTGGGCGCCGGAGCTGGGGAGACGGGGATGACGATCGGTGGGAGAGTCGGCACTGTGGTCACGACGGGCGTGGTCACGGGCGCGACGACCGGTGGAGGTGAGGGGGGCGGGCTCACCGGTGGTGCGACAACGTCGAGCGTGAACGTCGCCGACGCCGCGGCCGCGTCGAAGGGGGTCGCCGCGGCGTTTACCTGGACGACGCAGGCTCCGGTCTTCAGGTCGGAGATCGTTCCACTCGCGCTCACGGTGCACGTTGAGCTGGTCGTGGCGTAGGTGAGCGATCCGCCGCCGCTCGCTGACCCGTCGATCTGGTAGGTGGGAGTTGAACCGAGGACGATCGAGTCCGGGTTGGGATTCGTGAACGTGATCGTCTGGGCCGCCAGTGCCGAGGTGACCGTCTGTTGTGCTGTGGCGGCGGTGGCGTAGGCGCTACTGCCCGCCTGGTTGGCGTCGATCGTGCACGTGCCCGCCGGGGGGTTGAACGTCACGGTGTCGCCGGCGATCGCGCAGCCCGACGTGGAGGATGGGTCGACGCTGAACGCGACCGCGTTGCCCGACGAGCCGCCCGTCGCGCTCACCGTGTAGGTCGAGCCCACGACGGGCGCCGTGGGTGGCGAGCTGGTGAACGTGATCGTCTGGGGTAGGGCCGTGACCGTCAGGGTGAGTGTGCTCGTCTGGGTGCTCTGGTTCCCGTCGCCGCGCCCCTGACCCTGGTCCTTGTCGGCGCCGCCGTCAGTGGCGGTGATGACGCACGAGCCGGCCGTCGCGTAGTCGACGACGGCTCCTGCGGACGACGCGAGGGAGCAGCCGGCGGAGCCCGAGGAGACCGACAGCGCGATCGTGGCGCTGGGGTCGGCAGTGTCGGAGACCGCGACCGCGTACGACGGTGGCGTGGCGTAGGGGACGGTGACGCTGTAGGCTCCGTCGCCCCCACTGGCGCCGTTGGTGAAGACCAGGGTAGTGCTCGCAGCTGAGGCCGGCGAGGCGATCAGGGCCGAGGCGAGCGTGGCGACACCGAGCGCGACACCGATCGCGCCACGTCGAAGCAGGCTCCCACGGACTGCGCTCACGTCAGCACCGCGGTGGCAGTGGTCGCTCTTGACCCGTGGCTCATGGGATCCCCTCGTCGCCCCCGTCTCTCCCACTGGCGGTGGGAGAGACCACCACTTGCGGTGCCCCCTGTTTCCTCACCACAAGTCACTCACTATGAACAAACAATTCTTTCGTGATGATAACCAGCGGTGGAACTTTCGTCCCTGGTCGGTCTCGCTGAAACCGGGAGAATTCTCAGGTTGTAGCAGTGGTAAATACATACTCGTGTACCACCACACTTAACTATTTTGGTGGGGTCGATAACTGAGTTACGGAGCAGACGCGTTCCGAGGACGCCCGAGGCAGTTTGCGGGGTCTCGTCGAGGAGCGGTGTCGGCTGATCCAGCGCGAGGGAGCGGAACTGGGTGACGAGGCGAGCCCGATGATCGCGACTGTCGGCCGAGGGCGGTGCGAGGGGCGATGACTCGGGGAACCGCCGCCGTGGGTGGTGGCGTCGACTCCTCGGAGATGACCTGGTGGTCGTGAAAGCGACCGCTACACCACCGCCGTGAACGAGGGCGTGCACCTGTCGGATGGTGCGCGCGGCTACGAGCGTCGTGACGCCCTTCAGGAGGAGTTCGGGGCCGCCGCGGCGCGCCTGCTCGAGGTCGACGGCTGGGCCAACCCGTCGAGGGCGGGGCCCGCGAGCTACGAGCGGATCGTGCCCTGGAGGGCGGCGGGGTCGAGGGCATCGCGTTGGTCGGTGCTGTCATGGTTCTGGACGAGGCGGGCTACCGATTCCATCGCGTCGCCGGCACCAGTGCCGGCGCCGTGACGGCCAGCGTGATCGCGGGAATCGTGAAGGCCGGACACGACATGACGACGCTCCTCGCCGCACTGCGGTCCTTGGACTTCCGCAAGTTCATGCCCGACGGACGCCTGCACGACGTGATGGGTCGCACCGCCGGTCACTTCGCCTCGATCGTGGCGGACGCCGCGATACTGACCAATCGTGAGGGCATCTACTCATCGGCGTACCTCGAGGACTGGCTACGACCGATCCTGCACGAGCAGTACGGCGTGCGCACGTTCGCTGATCTGCGTCTCACCTCCGTCGACGACCCCGAGATCACCCCCGAGGGAGCGAGCCAGTATCGCCTGGTC
>JAJYNX010000040.1:8178-17487 GCA_021786095.1 Actinomycetes bacterium
CTCCGCCGGTCGGACGATCTTCGTCGACAACAGCGGGCTGAGCTCGATGGACTTCGATCTGACGACGCGCCAGCAGGAGGAGCTCTTCTTGAACGGAGTGCGGGCGGCCACCGAGTTCGTGATCGAGGCCGCCCGACGCGGTGGCGTGCCCCGGCGCTGAGGTCGGAGGGGGCCTGGTCCTACTCGTCCGTGACGCGCGGTGCGGGGTCGCGCTGGTGAGGAGGGTTCGCGAGAGAGCGTCGCCCAACTGCCAGACTCGAGACGTGAGAGTGCGGCGGGGAATCGAGGGGGCAATGCAGCGCGTGGTGACGGGGGAGAGACGCCGATGGCGTCGTTGACGATAGGACGGGCACTGGCCGCGCGCCGACGCGACACGGGACTGGACCAGGAGACGGTGGCGGCCAGTCTCGGGGTCAGTCGATCCACGTACGCCTCGTACGAACGAGGAACACGCCGTCCCTCCGCCGAGACGCTTCGCGCGGTCGCCCTCTTTCTCGACGTCAGCATCGACGCCGTACTCGACCTCTACGGAGCCACGTGCGTCGAGCAGGCTCGGCGTGTCCTCGAGCCCGACTCGCACGACGGCGGCCCGACGACGTCGCCGAGCCGAGTGGGTGCGCGTCGCCACGACGTGGCGGTCATCGAGCGGGTCTACTTCGAGGCGGCAGGATCGAGCGCTACGCACGACGATGGCGTGCCGGCACCGCCGGACGCGACGTCGGCGGTCGACGTCGCGTCCGAGCTCGAGCGCGTCGACACCTGGCCTCCGCGCGAGGCGGTTGGCGACGAGCCGCGGACTCACCCGGCCGCCATGACTGCGTGGTCCAGTGAGGTGGAGAACGCCGACGCGGGCCAGGGGAAGCGCGGCGAGGGCAAGCGCGGTAAGGACAAGGACAAGGACAAGGGTGGCCAGGGCAAGCGCGGCAAGCGCAAGCGAGGCAAGGGAAAGGGTGGCAAGGGAAAGGGTGGCAAGGGAAAGGGTGGCAAGGGAAAGGGAAAGGGAGAAGGACGCATCGAGCCGGAGCGCAGGGGAGAGGGCGCCACAATAGAGACGATGAAGAGGGAGCGGGGCGCGACGAAGTCCAGGGGGAGAAAGAACACGAAGGAGACGAGGCGGTCGCATCGCTAGCACGGCGTCACGTTCGCCGTGAGCGGTCACGAGACTCGTCGAGTGACTCGTTCGGGGGTGCTCGTCTGCGAGCAGGCGCAACTAGTCGGCGTTGCCGTCCGTGTGTCGAAAGACCACCGAGGACTGTCCGGGATTGTCGAAGTCGAGACGAACCGTGAAGGGGCGGTCGTCGGTCGGCTCGCCGTCGCCCTCGGCCACGATGATGAGCTCGTCGTCGGTCGTGCCGTAGATCGCTTGGGCCAGTCCCATCATGGCCTGGCCCACCACCTGGCCGACCGAGGAGCGAGCCGCGCGCTCGCTCAGCGTCGGCGCCTGCGCGTCAGCGTCCTCGAGATCGGCGTCGGAGGCCTTCAGCCACGTCAGCCACTGCTCGTCGGTCCATTCGTCGGCGTCGGCCGGGGGTCCGTCGTCACGTGAGGGCTGTACCGGCTCCATCACTCCACGGTATCGGGTGAGCGCGAGCGGGTGGCATCGCCGGCCGGCGTCGCGACGTCACTCGGCGTCCAGTGGCGGTGCGGGACCGGTCGTGCCGCGTTCCTCCTGGGGCGGGTGGGCGCGGAAGAACCCCCAGAAGGTGAGGGCGTTGGCCAACTGCAGGACCGCCGCGATCTCGAAGGGGACCAGGAGGTTGGCCTCCGCGAAGAGGTAGCCGGTCAGCAACGGGCTGGTGGCGGTGGCGAACTGGCTCGGCACGTTGGACAGGGCGATCACCGAGCCGCGTTCGTCGGGGTCGGCCAGGCCCACCACGTAGGACTGGCGCAGCGGCAGCCCGATGCGCTGGACCAGCATACGGACCAGGTACCACGCGCCGGCCAGGGCGAAGGTGGGCGAGAGGACCATGGGAATGAGCAGCACCGACTGCGCCACGCGCACCACGCTGATGGTTCGCACGAGTCCCCAGCGGCGGGCCCACGTCGCCGCGGACAGGCTCGACGCCATGGTGGCCACGTTGACGATCGTGAAGAGCACGCCCACCGCTCCGGGCCCCGCGTGAAAGCGCCGGTAGAGCCAGTAGGTGAGGAAGGGGCCGAACATCCCGACGGCCGCGCCGTTGAGGGTGTTGGTCACCCAAAGCCGGTAGAGGAGCCAACGCGAGTGCCGGGGGAAGCGGGGGCGGCGGTGCGCCTCACCTCGGCGAGGCATCGCGTCCTCGTGGAGGGCCACGGCGATCAGGCCGGCCAGGGCTGAGACCACCGCGATGACCAGGAAGGCGACTCGAAAGAGGTCCGTGGCGGCGGGTCCGTGGGCGTGGGTCGACGGCACCAGGAGGGCGACGAGCCCGCCCACGGAGGCTCCCAGGGTCGACGCGAAGGTCAGGCGCCCGAAGATGGCGTTGCGGTGACTTGGCGTGACCCGCTCGGTGACGTACGCCGACTCCGCGGGTTGGTAGGGGCCGATCGCCCCCGCCCCCGCCCCCGCGCCCCTCCCGAAGCTCCCGAGCGCGCCCGCGACGAAGAGGGCAGCGTGCGCGGACGTCACGGCGAAGACGCCGGCGGCCACCGCGGTCAGCAGCGGCACGACGACGAGGAAGACGCGCCGACCGATCCGGTCCGAGAGCGTGCCGATCGTAGTGGACAGGATCGCCGAGCCCGCGGCGACGACCATGACGTAGACCGCGAGCTCCACGGGTCCGAATCCCACGAGGGCGAGGTAGATCGGCGTCACGACCCCCGCGAGGGCTCGCCCGACGCTCATGAAGATGCGCGCCACGAGCACGACCTCGATATCGCGCGTGAACCACGTGGGGCGCAGCCCCCGGACGCCGCGTCGCGCGGCCCCGTGCGGGGCGGGCGCGTCGCCCGCCGGTGACGCGGGCGGCGGTTCTTCGGTGGCTATCCCTCCAATTTACCGACGCGTCGACGCCGCACCACCGTCGCGGTGGTGTCGTGCCGTTGGCGGTGACCCGGCGAAGGCGGCGCGTACGAGGGGATGCCAGCGCCCCGTGGCCGGGTCCTGCTCGTACAGGATGGCGCTGCGGGCCGTCACGGTCCACGGCAGCCGCGCGCTCGTGCGCGCCGCGGCCTCCTCGAGTTCCTGGCGGTCGAGCCCCTTGGCCACGGTCACGTGGGGCGTGACCGTCTCGTCGAGCACGCCGCGCTCGAGGGCGAGCGAGGCGACGCGGGCGAGCTCCACCCAGCGGGGGCCCTGGTCGGGTCGTGCGTACACGACGCGCCCGTCGAACCAGCCGAGCGCGTCCAGGGTGGCGCGAAAACGTGGTTCGCTCCGGAGCCGACGGGCGAAGCGCTGACGAGCGACCGGGTCGAGCGGCGCGGTCGTGAACGGCCGGAGCAGGGTCACGTGGGCACCGAGACGGTTCGTGCGGCGCCACGGCGCGACCAACGCCGCGGCGTCGGGCAGCGGCACCGTCACCAGGTACGTCGCGCGGCGATTCGTGCGGCGCCCGTCGTCGTCGGTCGTCACGGGCCACCCGTCCCGGTCACGACCCGGGGGCCTAGCGCAGGCGGTCCACGATGCGACAGGCGATGAGCGCGTCCTCGTCGATGTGGTAGCTGGCGCAGATGCGGTGGTAGCCGTCGGCCACCCAGAGCGGCAGTCCGCGCACCAGCAGCACCGGCGAGAGCTTGACGCCATTGCGCACCTTCTCGAGGTCCTTCTCGAGTTCGTGGTCGTCGCTGGCCAGCAGCGCGAGACCGCTCGAGCGCAGCAGGTCCTTGGCCTTGTAGTGCCAGAGGCGGGTCTCCTTGGCCAGGGCTTTGGCGTAGCGCCGGGCGTCGTCGGGCGACACGAGCAACGACAGGTAGGAGCGGGCGGCCGGGTAGTCCTGCTCCTCGGGCTCGGCCTTCCAACGCTCGTTGGGCATGGGTGCATCCAGGGGGGATGGCTGGTTAGGGGGCATGGTTCTCCTCGGGTGTCGACGGTGGGGTGACGGGCTCGAGGGCCCCCTGCGCGGCCTCGCTGGCCGCGACCGAGGGTGGTCCGCGCAGGATCCACGCGACGCCGACGGCGAGGGCGCCGCCGATCAGTGGGCCCACGACGTAGGCCCACCACGAGGTCCAGTCGCCGCCCACCAGTTGGGGGCCGAAGGAGCGGACGGGGTTCATCGAGGCGCCGGTCACGGGGGCGGCCCACAGCCCAGCCAGCGCGATGTAGCCGCCGACCGCGAGGGCGGCGTTGGCGCCGACGTTGCGCGCACCCGACGCGGTGCCCAGAATGACGCTCACCAGGCCGAGAGTCAGGAGCGCCTCGACGATGACGACCTTGCCACTCGACACGCCCGCTCCCGGCAGGGTGGCGCCCAGATGGGCGATGTTGCCGAACAGCCCTCGCAGGAGCAGCGAGGCGACGACCGCACCCACGATCTGTGCCCCGATGTATCCCGGCACGCGGTTCCACGGGAAGTTGCCGCGCGTCGCGAAGGACAGCGTCACCGCGGGGTTGAGGTGCGCTCCGCTGACCATGCCCATGAAGTAGATGATGCCCATGACCATGAGCGCGGGCGCCACGACCTGCGCGTCGATGGGGACCTGTCCGTGGGAGTAGGCGTCCACGACCGGCGCCCCCGCGGCGGCGATGACCAGCAGGAAGGTGCCGAAGAACTCCGAGAAGAGTCGGCGCCACTCGTCGCGCAACTCGTGGGGGTGTAGCACCCACGGGGGCTCGCTGGATCGGGGGCCTCGCGCGAGCACGCTGGCCTGGTGCACCGCCAGGTCGTCGCTCGAGGGGTTCATCGGGGGATCCGTCGCGCGCGTCGCGAGACGGCCCGTACAGCGCGAGCACTCCGGCGAGCCGTCATGGCACCACACTACGTACTCGCGGACGGTCGTGCCGGGCGAGGGTGCACGACCCTCCGGCGATCTCGTCCACCCCCGGTAACGTGGGGGGATCGCTCCGATTCGCCACGCGTCCTCCGCTGGCGCGCTCGACCCGCGCCGCACGATGGTGAACGGGGCGTCGCTCGCGCTCGCGGGAGCCAATGTCGTCATGCAGCTGTCCCGCCGTCCCGTCGGCCGCGCGGTCGCCGAGAGCACGGTCCACAGTGGGTCGCTCGCGCACCACCCCGTGAAGCGCACGCGCACGACGCTGTCCTACGTGATGGTGGCGCTCTACGGCACCGACGAGGAGCGTCGCGAACTGCGCCGTCAGGTGACCGCGCAGCACCGGGCCGTGCGCGCGGCGCCGGGCGCGCCCGTCACCTACCGAGCCACTGACCCGGAACTGCAGCTGTGGGTCGCGGCGTGCATGTACGACGGCGTGCGCGACGCGCTCGACCTCTTGTACGGCCCAGTCGGGGCGCAGTTCGCCGACGAGGTCTACCGCCAGTGCGCACGCTTCGCCACGACTCTCCAGGTGCCGATCGAGGCGTGGCCGCGCGATCGCGAGGCATTCGACGAGTACTGGCGTGAGGCGCTGACGCGCCTCGAGGTCGACGACGTCACGACCCGGTATCTGCTCGACCTGATCGACCTGCGCTTCCTACCCAGCGCGCTCGCGCGCGTGATGGGGCCCGCGCACCGCTTCCTCACCACGGGCTTTCTGGCGCCGACGTTTCGCGACCTGCTCGGCCTGGAGTGGGACGCCGCTCGCCAGCGTCGCTTCGAGCGGGTGGTGCGCGTGGGCGCGGCGGTGGCGGTGCGTCTGCCGCGCCCGGTGCGCGAGTTCCCGTGGAACTGGTGCCTGTACGACGCGCGCCGGCGACTGCGTCGCGGGCGCCCGCTGGTGTGACGTCGGCCGACGGACGCGACCGCGTGGACTTTGGGCCCTAGTGAACCCCGGGACGGCGCCACTTAGATGGGGGCGGTTAGATAGTCAAAACGGATCAGAGTGGCGTCGCGCGCGAGCGCGTCGTCGCGCCGGAGAGAGAGGGTGCATGCGCGACGAGACACTGACACGCACGCTGCAGCGCTACGAGTCCGCCCCGCACCTGGTGTTCTGGGAGACCACCAAGGCCTGCGGGCTGGCCTGTCGGCACTGTCGCGCGTCGGCCCAGACGGCGCCGCTGCCGGGTGAGCTCACGACCGCCGAGGGGCGCGGTCTGCTCGACCAGATCGCCGCGATGGAGGGCCCACGGGCGATCGTGGTCTTCACGGGTGGCGACTGCTTCGAGCGCGCGGACCTCGACGAGCTCATCGCCTACGCCCTCGCGCTCGGACTACGCGTTGGTGTCGCGCCGTCGGTGACGCCCAAGGTCACCCGTGAGTCGCTCCAGCGGCTCTACGACCTGGGGGTGCGAGCCGTCTCGATCAGCCTCGACGGTGCCTCGAGCGAGTCCCACGACTCGCTGCGCGGCATCGCGGACCACTTCCGCGCGACGCTCGACGCCCTGGCGATGATGCGCGACATGGGGTTTCGCCTCCAGGTCAACACCACGGTCATGGACCATAACAAGCGCGAGCTCGCGGACATCCTGGCCCTGGTGCGCGACGCGGGGGTGTCCATCTGGGAGGTTTTCTTCCTCGTGAGCGTGGGGCGCGGATCGCTCATCCGCGAGGTGAGCGCCACCGAGGCCGAGGACATCTGCCACTTCCTCGTCGACGCGGCTGACCGCGGGCTGACCGTGCGCACGGTGGAGGCCCCGTTCTTTCGTCGGGTGCAGGCCGAGCGCGCGGCGGCGGGAGACGTCGACGCGGCGACGCACTTCGGCCTGGGTGAGCTGTACCGGCACCTGCGCGACGGGCTCGAGCGGGTGCCCTACGCCGCGCGCCCCCGCTCCAGCGCGTCGTTGGCCACGGGGGACGGCCGAGGCGTCATCTTCGTGGGCTACGACGGCGAGGTGCACGCGTCCGGATTCCTGCCGGTGGCCCTGGGCAACGTGCGCGAGCGCCCGCTCGGGGAGATCTACACCACCAACGAGGTCCTCACGTCCCTGCGGGCGGGCGAACTCGAGGGCGAGTGCGGGCGCTGTGAGTACCAGCGGCTGTGCGGCGGCTCGCGGGCTCGGGCCTACGCGCGCACCGGTCGCGTCCTCGGCGACGACCCCGCCTGCGTGCGCACGCGCGCGTCGCGCGCTCACGCCGGGCTGATCGAGGTGCGCAGCGACGCGCGGGCCTCGCGCACGGCGTAGAGGACGATGACGAGACCCGAGACCGGGTCGGCCCACCACCAGCCCGCGAGGGCGTTCGCACCCAGCCCGACGACCACCGTGGCCGCGAGGAGCGCGTCCATCAGGGTCACGCGGCCCTCGGCGCGCAGTACCGGGTTGTCCAGGGCGTGCCCGGTGCGATCCTTGCCTCGCGCCAGTGCGAGCATCGTCGCGGCCGTGGCCGCCGTCCAGGCGAGTCCCAGTGGGGATGGGTGGGGGCGCAGGTGGTGCGCGAGCGCCCAGCTCGCCAGCAGCGCCAGGTAGAGGGCGAGGGCGACGAAGCCGACGCCGATCAGGCGCTGCGCCCGACGTCGACGCTCCTCGTACACGGCCCGCAGCTCCCACACCACGACGAGTGAGGCGCCGATCTCGATGAGCGAGTCCACGCCGAACCCGGCCAGCGCCACCGAGCGCGCGCGCCACGCCGCCACCGCGACCACGACGGTGCCGACGACGTTCCAGACGAGGGTGGCGTACTCCAGGCGTCGCCCTCGCGTCACTAGCCGATCGCGCGAGGCCACGCACCAGTCAACCACGGGGCCACCCCTACGATGAGCGAATGGCTCTGACCATCTACGGTGTCGCGGCGCTGACCTTCATGATGTCCATGTACGCCCTCGAGGGACGAGGGCGGGGCTTCGTCGCGGCCTTCGCGCTCGGCTGCGCCCTCTCGAGCAGCTACGGATTCCTCTCCGGGTCCTGGCCCTTCGGGGTCGTCGAGGGGCTGTGGACGGTCCTCGCCCTACGGCGTTACGCGCGCGGAGCGCGCTGAGCGTTCGCGCGACAGGATCTTGGCGATGGTCGACGGCGAGAATCCCTCGCCGCTGAGTTCGCAGGCCGCGCTCAGCGACTCGAGGTCGCGGCGCGAGTAGCGGCGCTGGTTGCCCGAGGGGCGCGAACTCGTGTACTCCATCGCGCGCTCCAGGCGCCGTAGGGTCTGCGGGTCAGTCCCGAGGAGTTCGGTCACGACCGCCAGGGTGAACAGCGGCTCGTCGGGGTCGTTGACGCGCTGGCGCCACGTCCGTTCCCCGGACCCGCCGGGTGAGACGGGTCCGGGGGCGGAGCTCCTCACGCGGAGTGCGCGCTCAGGGCGTCGGGCTCGCGCGCCACGTCCACCACGTGACGCACGTTGACGCGGCGCGGCTTGGCGCTCTCGTGCAGCGGGATGCGCAGCGTCAGCACGCCGTCGACGAACTCCGCGTCTACGTGGTCCACGTCCAGCACGTCGCCCAGCATCACCCGGCGCGTTACCGTCGTGTCACTGCGCTCGTGGATCAGGTAGGTCGCGCCCTCGGGCAGCGTGCTCTGGCGTCGAGCACTCAGGCGCAACTCGCCGCGCTCGATCTGCAGGTCGATGCTGTCGAACTCGACGCCCGGTAGATCGAAGCGCAACGTCACGACGTCGCCCAGACGGTAGGCGTCCATCGCGGCGGTGGGGCCACCCGTGGTCTCGAAGAGACGGTCCCAGCGCTGGAGTGGGTCACTCAACATCAACATAGGAAACACCTCCATTCGTGATCGGTACTACATCCGACATTGACAGTATACCTGTCAATGAACCGGAACGCAACGTCGCGGTTGATGACCGCGTCTCGAGGCGGCGGATCGGGACCGCGGGGATGAGGCGGGAGCGGGTCTAGAGGTCGGAGAACTCGCCGGGTGCGTCGAAGATCGCCGTCTCGGGCGCGTGGCGGCCGGCCGTGGTACGTAGCGGGATCTCCTTCATCAGCCAGGCCAGGGCGAAGGCCACGACGGCGAAGGGGACCGCCACCTCGAAGACGAACTGGAGCGAGCGGCTGAACGCGTCGATGAGCACCGTGCGCGGCCCGCTCGGCAGTTGGGCGATCTGGGCCGGGTTGGCCATCAGGTTGCCCCCCTGGAGCAGGCGCGCGATCGAGGGGGTCGCGCTCTGGCGCAGGTTGGCCAAGAGACGGTTGTCAAAGACCGCGCCGAGCACCGAGACGCCGAAGGCGCCGCCGATGGTGCGAAAGAACGTGGCCGTGGCCGTCGCCGTCCCGAGCTGGTCGTGGGGCACCGCGTTCTGGACCGCGACGACGAGCACCTGCATCACGAGACCCAGCCCGAGACCCACCACGACCATGTCCAGCGCCACGTAGGCGAAGGACGTGGTCGGCCCGAG
>JAJYNX010000108.1 GCA_021786095.1 Actinomycetes bacterium
TTATTGTACAACATGTGTCACAGGCCCGCTTCGGTGGTGCTGCACCGCAAGGCTGCGTTTTGAGTCAGGCTCGCGGTAATTGGTGTCGGAGGCCCAATCTGAACCCGCACACGGATCATGCCAGAACAACAGTGACCGACGAGTGAAAATTGCGACGACCTACCGCGCCTGATACCGCGCCCCTCAATCCCATCGTGTTTGAAGACGATCGAAGGGTCTGTTCAGCGACAACCCATCGCACGACTGCTCAACGAATGTGCACGCCCGATATCGCGCGAGAAATAATGAGTCGCTGGATCTCCGAAGTCCCCTCAAAGATCGTGTAGATCTTGGCGTCGCGGTACCAGCGCTCGACGGGGTGCTCGCGCACGTAGCCCGCTCCCCCGAGGATCTGGATCGCCTCCTCGGTGATGTGCACCGCCGCCTCGCCGGCGAAGAGCTTGGACATCGACCCCTCACCGCTCTCGAAGGGCGTGCGCGACGCGGCCATCCACGACGCACGCCACACCAGCAGACGCGCCGCGTCCAGGCGCGTCTTCATGTCGGCGAGCTTGAAGGCGATGGCCTGGTTCTCGATGATGGCGCGACCGAACTGGTGACGCTCCTTGGCGTAGTCGAGCGCGTACTCGTAGGCCGCGCGCGCAATGCCCAGAGCCTGGGCCCCCACGGCCGGACGCGTGGCCTCGAAGGTCGCCATCGCCGCCTGGGCGGTGGACTTCTCCCCGCCGCGCACCCGCGCCAGGCGCTCGTCGAGACGCTCCTTGCCCCCGAGCAGACAACGCCCGGGGACCCGGCAGTCCTCGAGCACCACCTCGGCGGTGTGACTCGCGCGGATGCCCATCTTCTGGAACTTCTGGCCCATCGAGATCCCGGCGGTGCCCTCGGGCACGACGAAGGACGCCTGGCCGCGCGCGCCCAGCTCGGGGTCCACCGAGGCGACCACCACGTGCAGGTTGGCGATGCCGCCATTGGTGATCCAGGTCTTGGTGCCGTTGAGCACCCACTCGTCGGTCGCCTCGTCGTAGGTGGCGCGCGTGCGCAGCGACGAGACGTCGCTGCCGGCGTCGGGCTCGGTCACCGCGAACGCCCCGAGCTTCAGGTCCTCGGGCGTGCCGTAGCACTGGGGGATCCACTCAGCCTGCTGCTCGGGCGTGCCGTTGGCCATGATCGCGGCCACCGCGAGACCCGAACCCATCAGCGCCATGCACAGACCGGCGTCGCCCCAGGCCAGCTCCTCGAGGGCCAGCACCATCGACAGCCCCGTGGGGTCGGTGACCGCGTTGGCCATGAAGTCGAGACCGTAGATGCCGATCTTGGCAGCCTCCTGGAGGATCGGCCACGGCGTCTCCTCGCGCTCATCCCACTCGTGGGCCGCGGGACGCATCACGTTCTCGGCGAAGCCGTGCACCCAGTCGCGCAACGTGCGCTGGTCGTCGTTCAGAGCCATCGAAAAGTCCGTCACGATCACCTCACTTCGGCGGTGGAGAGCCACCGCTGCTCAGTTACCGAGTGGTAACCAACGTCCATCTTACGCTGTCGCCCGGACACGACACGACCGCCGCCCGAAGGCGGCGGTCGGTCCACGACGACGGGTGTCGACGACGGGTGTCGACGCGACGTCAGCTGAGCTGCACCCGCTTGGCCAGCGGGCCGCGATCGCCCGGCTCGATGTCGAACTGGACGCTCTGACCCTCCACGAGGGTCTTGCGGCCCTCGCCCTGGATCTCCGAGTAGTGGACAAACACGTCCGGCTGGCCCTCGACGGCGATGAAGCCCCAACCCTTTTCGTCGTTGAACCACTTGACGGTTCCTACAGCCACTGTGGGCCTCCTTGTTGTACGTGGCGCGGCCTTCGCCGCAACCGGAGGGAACCACAACGGCAACCTCAACCGATCAGCCTACCGTCTGAGCCCCGTGCTGCCAAGTGGTTTTCGCGGCTCAGGGCCGGCGCACGACGGTGCCGTCGGGGCCGTCCTCGACCAGCCAGCCCCGCGCGCCCAGCTGGTCGCGCAGCTCGTCGGCGAGGCCCCAGTCGCGCGCGGCGCGCGCGGCGTCGCGGCGCGCGACCAGGTCCGCGCTGGCCGCGTCGATCTCCTCGCGCGAGTCCTCCAGCGACAGGCCCATCGCCCCGAACAGCACCGCCACCGCGAGCGCCAGCACGCCCGCCTCGTCGTCGCGCCCCTCGTCGGCCAGCGCGTGCGCGCGAGTGACCGCCTCGAAGAGGGCGGCCACCGCGACCGGGGTGTTCAGGTCCTCGTCGAGCTGGGCCCCCACCACCGCGGCCAGCGCCGCGGCCTCGCCGTGCCACTCGACCTCGTCGCGCACCAGCGAGTCGCCGGCGAGGCGCGGCAGTGCGAATCGCCGAGCCAGCGCGTCCAGGCGCTCCAGGGCGCGCGTGGCGTCGGCGATGGTCGCGCCGGTCACCTCGACCGGCGAGCGGTAGTGGGCGCGCAGCACCAGCAGCCGGTAGGCCCGGGGGTCGGTGCGCGCGAGCAGGTCGGTGAGCGTCGTGAAGTTGCCCAGCGACTTGCTCATCTTCTGCTCGCCCACCATCACCCACCCGTTGTGGGCCCAGTGGCGCGCGAAGGTCCGGCCCAGCGCCTCGGCCTGAGCCCGCTCGTTCTCGTGGTGGGGGAACTTGAGGTCCAGTCCCCCGCAGTGCAGGTCGAAGCCCTCGCCCAGCAGGTCGAGCGACATCACCACGCACTCGGTGTGCCAGCCGGGCCGCCCCTCGCCGAAGGGGGCCTCCCAGCGCGGCTCGCCGGGCTTGGCCGCCTTCCACAGGGCGAAGTCGAGCGCCGAGCGCTTCGCCTCGTTGGCCTCGACGCGCGCGCCCGCGCGCAGCGAGTCGAGGGGCTGGCCGGCCAGCAGGCCGTAGTCGGGCACGCGCGACACGTCGAAGTAGATCCCGTCACCGGTGGGGTAGGCGACGTCGCGCGCCACCAGCTCGCCGATCAGGGTGACCATCGACTCGACGTAGTGCGTGGCGTGGGGCGCGTGGGTCGGCGCCGCCAC
>JAJYNX010000075.1 GCA_021786095.1 Actinomycetes bacterium
ACCCCCCGAGATCGTGCCCGACGACCTGCTCGGCGCAATGAACGCGGTGCGGCCACTCTCGAACAATCTCGTGGGCAACATGCTCGGACCGGCCGTGGGGGGCATCCTCGCCACGCTGTCCACGACGTGGGCCGTCGGCGTCGACAGCGCCACGTTCGTCATCAGCGCCACGACTCTCGCCCGGATGCACCCCACCCCTCGACCACGGCGGATCGCGGACTCCACGATGCTCGCCGAGATCCGCGGCGACCTGCGATACGTCCGCACCACCACGTGGCTCTGGACGACGCTCGCAGGCGTGGCCGCCATCAACGCCTTCGTCTTCGTGCCCCTCAGCGTGCTCGTGCCCTACTTCCTGCGCCACAGCCTCCACGCGAGTGCGGCGACCGTGGGCTACTTCTTCGCCGCCTCGGGTCTGGCAGGCGGGCTGGGGGCCCTCGTCGCGAGCAACCTCTCCACGCCCCGACGACGCATCCGTACGATGTGGGGCTACTGGATCGTCGGCACGCTGTCGGTCACGATCGTCAGCGTCGCGAGCCACACCTGGGAGATCATGATCATCCCCCTGATCGTCAGTCCGACGATGATTCTCGGCAACGTGATCTGGGAGTCGATGATGCAACGTGAGGTCCCGCGCGAGTTGCTCGGTCGAGCGAGCTCGGTGGACTGGTTCATCTCGCTCGGGCTCGCTCCAGTGGGCCTCGTCGTATCGGGAGCCCTGGCCACAGTCGTCGGCGTACGCACCTACCTCGTCGCGTTGTCGCTCATCACCGTCGTGCCCGGTCTGCTCATCGTCTCCTCGCGACGCGCCAACGCCATCGACGTCGCCGCGCCGACACCCGAGCCCGACGCCGCCTGACCGGCCGCTCAGCGCAGCGGGAGCTGGGGGGCCACCGCCAGCGACGCCGCCACCTGGCGCGCGGCGCGTCGCGCGTGAGCCGGGAAGATCCTGTCGGGGGCGAAGGACCTCCCCTTCATCTCACCCTTGCGGCCGCCGCGCACCTCGACCCACTCCTCGCCGTTGTCCTGGTTGACGACGTGCGCGACGAAGACCCAGTGCTGGCCTCGCCCGGCCACGCCATCGACCACGACGGCATCGCCGCAGAGGAGCCCCGCCCACCGCGGAGATCGCACGACGTGACGGGGACCGGTCGGTGGGGCGCCTCGCACCACTCCGTTCTAGCTCTCCGTCGCGGTGCGTCGAACTCGCACACGTCGCGCCGTGGCGCCGTGGCGCCCGTCACAGCCCTCGCCTACCGTACGGGCATGCCCTTCACGCAGTCACTGCCCAGCGCGCTGTCACCCTCGCGCCTCGACGACTTCCAGCGCTGTCCGCGCCGCTACCAGTACGCCTCGATCGAACGACGGCGCCAACCCGCCACCTACGCGACCGTCAAGGGCCGCGTGGTCCACCAGGTCCTGGAGTCGCTCTTCGCCGTCGAGGCCGACGCCCGCACCACGGAAGTCGCGTGGTCGGCGTTGCCCGGCGCCCTCGACGCCATCCTCTCCGAGGAGGTTCGCGCGGACCTCGGCCTCGACGACGACCTGGCGCGGCGGCTGCGCGACGAGGCCGCGCGCATCGTCGCGAACTACTTCGCCATGGAGGATCCCACCATGGTGCACGTCGAAGGCGTGGAGCTGCGACTACGGGCCACGGTGGACGGCGCGCCGATCCTGGGGATCCTCGACCGACTCGACCGTGACTCGAACGGTGAACTGGTGATCGTGGACTACAAAACGGGCTCGCTGCCCTCGCGCTCGTTCGACACGGCGACCTTCGCCAACACCGAGCTCTACGCCGCGTTGTGCGAGTCGACGCTCGGCGAGCGACCCTCACGAATCCGATTGCTCTACGTGACCCACGGGGAGGCCATCGAGCGGCCCGTCAGTGCGGTCGTCCTGGACGCGCGAGTGCGCGCGGCGTCGAGCGCGTGGGCGCGTATCACGCGCTACTACGAGGCCGGCGAGTTCCCCGCCACGCCCTCACGCAACGCGTGCCGCTTCTGCTCCTACACCGACGTCTGCCGCGAGTCGGGCGTCGCGGTCGTCGCGGGCTGACCGTAAGGTGAGGGCATGACCTCGTTCGCTCTCTCCTTCGACTACCGCTGTCCCTTCGCCAAGAACATTCACCTCCACCTGCTCCAGGCCCTCGCGGGGGGCGCGAGTTTCGACGTGCGCTTCGTCCCGTGGACGCTGAGCCAGGGACACCGGGTCGAGGGTGCGCCGGACGTCTGGGACGATCCCGCCTACGACGGCGATCTCCTGGCGCTGGCCGCCGGGGTCTCGGTGCGCGACCAGCAGCCCGCGCTCTTCCTCGCGGCCCACGAGGCCCTCTTCCGAGGTCGCCACGAGCGGGCCCTGCGCCTCGCGACGATCGACGAGGTCGACCTCGTCCTCGAGCCCCTCGGTGTCGACCTCGCGCGGCTGCACGACGACCTGGCGTCGCGACGCCCCCATCGCGTCATCGCGGACAGCTACGAGGAGTTCTCGCACTACGAGGCGTTCGGCGTGCCCACCTTCGTCGTGGACGGTGACGCCACCTTCGTGCGCTGGATGACGCCGCCCACGGGCGACCCCGCGCAGTCGGCGGAGATCATCGACTCACTGCTCACCCTGATGCGCACGCGTGGCGACCTGAACGAGTTCAAGCACACGCGACTGCCCGCCTGATCAGGCGGCGAGGCGAAACACCAGCTCGGCCAGCGCCGCGACGCCGAGGACGAGGGCCGGAGCCAGCGCCGCGAGGTGGTCGCCGTGGCGCCGGTGGATGATCACCGCGGCTCCCATCAGCACAACCAGGCACGCCGCGGCCACCTCGTTCACGATCGCCTCAATCGACGACCCCGTCGCGGTCAGCCCCACGACGAGGGCGATCGCCCCGACGATCTCCAGGATCCCGATGCGCCGGTAGGCGCTCTTGGTGAAGCCGAGGTGCGACGCGGCCGACGACGTCAACGGGTTGAAGATCACTTTCTGGACGCCAGCGCTGGCGAAGGCGAGGAAGAGGATGAGT
>JAJYNX010000035.1 GCA_021786095.1 Actinomycetes bacterium
GCCAGAGCGCTGACGGTGGCGCCGCTCACCGCGTGGGGCCCACCGAGCATCGTGGTGTGATTGATCTGACCCTCGAAGGAGAGGGCGTTCCACGGCAGCGGTCCCGACTGGGAGTCGACGAACCGGTAGAGCGGCAGACCGGTTGGGGTCGCGCTGGCCGGGACGGGCCCGCCGCCGGGCGCCGTCGTGGTGGTCGTGGTTGTCGTGGTGGTGGTGGTCGTCGTCGTCGTGGCCGCGAGCGACGCAGGGCTCGCGACGAGTGCTCCCGCCAGAAGGGTCGTCACGACGAACGCGAGGCGCATTGCCCCGACCCTCGTCCCTAGCACGACACCGGGAATCGACTGGGCTCCACTACCACCCTGGTCATTCTAGGTGGCGCTCGCCTCGGCGTCGGGGCCGCGGGGCAATCGTCACGCGACTGACACCTTGGCGACCGAGGTCACCCGAGCGTGGTGACCCGTCGCACCGCAGAGGGCAGGCCGGGGCCGGCGCTCGTGATGGCGCGCACCGCCACGGCGTACGTGCGCCCTCGACCGAGCCCCCCGATGGTCAGCGTGGTCCTCGTCGCCGGCGTGCTGGACCACGTGCGCCCGCCGTTCAGCGAGTACTGGTAGGCGCGCGGCGGGTCGACCCCCTCGGCGGGCCGTAGCGTCAGGCGCAGCGCGCCGTTCAGCGCGGTGACCGTGACGGCCGGTGGTCGCGCTCGCAGCGTGCGCGCGGCGCGAACGTGGAGCGTAGTGGTGTAGATGACCTTGGACTCGTAGCTCACCGTCAGGTCGACGGGACCGGGCTGGGAGGCGCTCACGGTCACGGTGGCCGATCCCTGGGCGTCGGTCGTGATGGCGTAGGTCGCCTGTCCGCCCCCGATCGAACTGGTCGGGTCGCCGTCGATGGTCACGACGCCACGTGACGTCGAGGCGGTGATCACCAGCGCGCCGTTCGCCAGGGGCGCCTGGGACGCGTTGCGCAGGGACATCGTGAGCTGGGCGGACCCGGAGGTGAGGGGTTGCGGGTTGGAGAGTGAGAACGTGCTGCCCGTCGCGGTGAAGGGCTGGGGACACAGTCCGCTCATGAACGTCGCGGGGTTGGGACTGCCCAGCCCCGACGCCATGTCGTAGCCGGGGCCGGCGCTGTAGCCGCCGACGCCGTAGAGGTCGTTGTTGCCCGAGGTGACGTCGACGAACCCGGTGGAGGCCATCTGGTACAGGGTGGGGTTGAGGAATCCCAGGCGCCCCTGGCCGCAGGACTCGGTGGCCAGGGCCACCATCGCGCCGACGAGCGGCGAGCCGATCGACGTGCCCCCGATCGACCCCCAGTTGGCCGCGCAGTTGGTCGTGCAGCCGTGCGGGCCGCTGAAGTACTCGATGAAGCCCGTCGAGGGGTCGGCCATCACCGAGAGGTCGGGCACCATGCGCATGGTGTCGGCACTGGTGATCCCGGGGGCGTTCTGCCACGTGGGCCGGGACCACAGGATCGACTGCCCGCCGCCACCCGCGCCGCCACCACTGCCCGGGCCGTCGTTCCACACCGTCTGGGTCAGGGGGTTGATGCTCGTCACGCTGAGCCCGCCGACTCCGGTGACGAACGGCTGGGACGCCGGGTCGTCGACCGCGAGGCTGTTGTTGGTGATGCCGGCGCAGTCCGACGATCCGTTGTCGCCCGCGGCGGCGATCACGGTCTGGCCCTGGGCGGCCATCTGCTCGAAGATGGGCTGCTCGGCCGCCGCGTCGCCGTTGGGGTCGGACTCGCAAGTGCCCCACGAGGTGGTCACGATCGCGGCGGTGTTCGCGTCGGCGATCTGCTGGTAGATGTCCGTGGGTCCGGTGCCGTTGTTGGGGCCGGTGTAGACGTTGATGGTGGCACCGGGAGCCAGTCCGGCGGCTTCCTCCACGTCCATCGTCGCCTCGTTGCTGAAGCCGCCCGAGGCGCCGCCGTCGACGGGCGTCGAGGTGATCGCGGTGTGCAGGCCGTAGCACGAGAGGTACGTGGACACGTCACTCGGGTTGTACGGGCCAAGCTCGTAGACGGCGATCGTCGTGCCCGTGCCGGTGACGCCGTTGGCCCACGCGCTCGCCATCCCGTAGAGGGCTCCCTGCTGTTGGAGGGTGTAACCGCCGAGGCTGTTGGGCGTGGTGGTCGTGTCCGACCCGGCCGCCGGGCAGACGCCCGGTCCCGTGGCCGCGGTGTGCGCACGGCGCAGTTGGGCGTGCGACGGTACGACCGAGGACAGTCCGGCGACGGCCACCACGTCGTGCGCGAGCGCGGCGGGCAGGGTGGCGCGCGTCACGAACTGCGCCGCGAGCGCCGCGTCGGGTCGACGGACCGTGACGACGCGGGTGTCGAAGGCGCGAGCGATCTGCGTGGTGCGCCCGCGCACGTGCAAGATGACTCCACCGCGCGACAGCGATCCGACGCGCAGTCCGAATCGGGTGAAGTACGAGCGCAGCGCGCTCACCGTGGCGCGCGACGCGCCGAAGCGCCGGGCGAACTGCGCGGTCGTCAGGAAGTGGTGGAACTCGGGGGAGGCCGGATCGTAGAGCCCCGCGAGCAGGGCGTGCAGGCCGGCGGGATTGGCGCCACGAAGCGCGACGTCGAAGGACGTGGTGATGCGGGTGGGAACGATCACCGAGCGGGTGGGCAGTGGTGCGCCGTTGGCGACGACGACGCGGGGCTCGCTGGCCAGGGCCGACGTGATTGGTACGACGCTGAGCGAGAGGGCGGCGACCACGACGAGAGACCAGCGCCAGCGGCGCGCGTGCGAGAACATCGCTTCAGCCTACGGAGTGGGTTGGGGAGTTGTCGAGAGCGCGATCTCAGGTGGCGCGGGTGCGCGCGAAGTGCGCTGTCAGGTCGCCGCACTCGGCGCACACCGAGGCCGGCACCAGACGCCAGCGGATGAGCCAGCCGAAGATGGTGCAGCCCAGGCACAAGCCGGCGAACGCCTCAAGCGAGGCGGCCGCCATCAGGGGCACGAGGATCCAGCGCGCGATTGACCAGCCCGCGGACCACCACACCAGGGAGGTCGCGACGCTGAACGCCGCGCCGATTCCCTGGGCGAAGCGCTTCGGGGGACCAGGAACCGGCTTGCGCCAGCGCGCGAGGCGCGGTGCGGCGAGCCGCGTCGCGAACTGTCCGAGGGGCGAGAACGTGGGTCCGCTCGCGAGGCGGGCCAGGAAGCCGTACGTGAGAGGCACGAGCCACCACGGCCCAGTGAGCCACGCGAGCGCGCACATGAGCACCACGCCGGTCGCGACCGTGCGCGCGGCGGCGTCGTCGACGGGGTTGGGAAACGCCAGGATCCTCTTCATCCTCTATATCTTAGTGAAATAGTCAACTACTCGCCCGCGTCGACGTTCGTCAGTGCACGAGCAGTCGCACGGTGGTGGCCGCCCCCGCGAGGATCACCAGTCCGCGCACCCACGACGCCGGCAGGTGCTGGATGAGCACGGTGCCGATCCACCCTCCCACCAAGGTCCCGACGAGCAGCGGGTAGACCGCGTCGAGGGCTAGGTGCCCGCGCGCGAGGAAGACCCCGGCCGCCACCACGTTGATGATGAGCGAGAGGACCGCGCGCAGCCCCTGGAGCTCGGCGATGCTGGCGGGCAGGGTCACGGCCGTGAGCGCCAGGAGCATGATGCCGAGACCCGCCCCGAAGTAGCCGCCGTAGACCGATGTGGCGAAGACGCCGAGGTAGAGCGTCCAGCGCCGCGCGGCGTGGTCGTGGCGCACGTGCTCCAAGCGGGTGGTGATCCTCGGTGCGAGCGCGAACAGGACGGTGGCGGCACCGATGAGCCAGGGAACCACGTGCTCGAAGGTCGAGGGCGAGCCGCGCAGCAGGAGCGCGCACCCCACCAACGTTCCCACCAGGCACGGGCCCAGGAGCCGGGTCACGAGGGCGCGGTGAGCGACGATGTGGTGCCAGAAGCCCCGGATACCGCCGAAGTAACTCGGCACGACGCCCACGGTGGACGAGACGTTGGCCTGCAGGGCGGGTATCCCGGTGGCGAGCAGGGTCGGGAAGGTGATGAACGTGCCGCCCCCGGCGACGCCGTTCGCGATGCCGCCCAGGACACCCGCCCCGGCGTAGAGGGCGAGTCGCCACCCCAACGCGAGTGTGGTGGCGATCATCATCGCTACTCTACGGGGGTGCGGATTCGGCGAGTGGCGGTGGGGCCGGCCGCGTCGCCGCGCAGGATCTAGCGTGGACGACGTGCCCTCCATGACCGGTGAACTGATCGTTCCGCGCGACGCGCCGGCGGACCTGATCCGCGCGGCGGGGGGCGTCGTGGTGCGAGTGGTCGACGCGCGAATGGAGGTGGCGTGCATCTACCGCGAGTCCCGCGGCGACTGGACGTTCCCCAAGGGAAAGCTCGACCCCGGCGAGACCTTCGAGCAAGCGGCGTTGCGCGAGGTCCACGAGGAGAGCGGCATGCGCTGTCGCGTCGTGCGCTTCGTGGGGACGACCAACTACACCCACCGCAAGGGCCGGCCCAAGATCGTGGCGTACTTCCTCATGGAGGTCGACGAAGGGGAGTTCGAGCCCAACGAGGAAGTGGACGACCTCGTCTGGTTGGGCCTCGAGCAGGTTCGCGCGCGTCTCACCTGGGACCGCGACCAGGAGCTCTTCGACTTGGTGTGCGCGACGCCGGAGGTTCGTCCCTGGGTGGGAGGTGCCCCGGTGGCCGAGGGCTGACCCGCGAGCGCGGATCGTTCACTATGATGGGCCCGCTGGGAGAGGTGGGTGAGTCTGGTTTAAACCACATTCCTGCTAAGAATGCGGCCTGTTAACGCGGGCCCGAGGGTTCGAATCCCTCCCTCTCCGCTGATGGAACACCGAGCGCTCCGCGCTCGGTGTTGCCGTATCGTGAGGAGAGGGTCGTGCGGTACTGGATCGAGACGCTCGGATGCCCCAAGAATCACGTGGATTCCGAGAAGCTGGCGGGGCTCTTGGTGTCCCAGGGGTACGACCCCGCCGCCTCGGTGGACGCCGCCGATCTGGTGGTCGCCAACACCTGCGCGTTCATCGAGCCGGCTCGCGAGGAGTCCATCGAGACGGTGCTGGACCTGGCCGATCGGCGTCGTGCGGGCGCTCGACTCGTGGTCACCGGCTGCATGGCCGAACGCTACGCGGACGAGCTGGTCGACGCGCTGCCCGAGGTCGATCTCGTAGCACGATTCGGCGAGAGCCTGACGGCGACAACGCCGGTGGCGCTGCGGCGCCGCTCGGTCCCCGCCTTCGACTTGTTGAACCTCCCACGTCCCGCGACCGATCGGCCCTGGGCCTACCTCAAGGTCGCCGAGGGCTGTGACCGGCGCTGTGGCTTCTGCGCCATCCCGTCGTTTCGGGGTGATCAGCGCTCGCGATCGACGTCGGACATCGTGGCCGAGGCGCGCGACCTCGTTCGAGGCGGCGTGCGCGAGATCGTGCTGGTCGCCCAGGATCTCGCGAGCTGGGGGATGGATCGTCGCCGCGGCGGACGCGGGGAGGCCGTCGAGGTGCTGGACGAGGGTGGCGCGCAGCCGCTGACGTCGCTCGTGTCGGCGCTGCGACGCGAGGTCGATCGCGTGCGCCTGCTCTACCTGTACCCGTCGGGACTGACGCCCGCCCTGATCGATACCATCCTCCAGACGGGAGTGCCGTACTTCGACCTGTCGTTGCAGCACGCGTCACGGCCACTGCTGCGCGCCATGAAGCGCTGGGGGAGCGGGGAGAGGTTCCTCGAGCGCATCGACGCCATTCGGCGCGCGGAGCCCGAGGCCACCTTCCGCTCGTCGTTCATCGTGGGCTACCCGGGCGAGACCGAGGACGACCAGCGCGAGCTCCTGGCGTTTCTCGAGGCGGCGCAGTTGGACTGGGCGGGCTTCTTCACCTTCTCACCCGAGGACGGTACGTACGCCGCCACGCTGGACGCGCCGGTGCCCTCCGAGCTGGCGCTCGAGCGGCTTCGCGAGGCGAGTGAGGTGCAGGACGCCATCACCGCTCGTCGACGTGACCGACTGGTCGGCACGACGCAGCGTCTGCTCGTCGACGCGCCGGGCGTCGGACGCAGCGTCCACGAGTGCCCCGAGATCGATGGCGTGATCGTGGTGGACCCCTCGCTCGCGGTGGGCTCGCTGGTGGACGTCGTGATCACCGCGAGCCGGGGCACCGACCTCGAGGCGGCCGTGGCGTGAGCACACGCCCGACCTACGGCGAGTCGGCGCTCCTGACCCCCGCCAACCTCATGACCGCCTTTCGCCTGCTTATCGCGCCGCTCTTCGTCTATCTCATCGTCGTGCACCGGGTGTCGTGGTGGACCGTTCTCGTCGGCTTCCTGGCGGCCGCGTCGGACTACTTCGACGGCATCGTGGCGCGCCGTCACGGTACGACGCGATCGGGCGCATTCCTCGATCCGTTGGCCGACAAGATCATCGTGCTCGGGTCGTTGTACGCGATCATCCTCTCTCGCCCGCACGGCGTGCACAGCTTCATCGTGCCGACGCTGGTCATCACGCTGCGCGAGATCTGGATGAGCGTGTACCGATCTCGCGCCGCTCGCCGCGGCGTCTCGATACCAGCCAGCCGACTGGCCAAATGGAAGACGTTCGTCCAGGACTGGGCGATCGCCTTCAGCGTCCTGCCGATCACCGCTCCGCACGCCTGGCTCGCCCTGGCCACGATCTGGCTGGCCGCGGGGATGACGATCTACACCGGGTGGCAGTACTACCGTGAGGGCCGAGTGAGGTTGCGTGGTGCGCGTTGAGATTGTGGCGGTGGGCACGGAGTTGCTCCTGGGTCAGATCGCCGACACCAACTCCCAGTGGCTCGGCGAGCAACTGGCGGCGCACGGGATCGACTCGTACTTCCACCAGCACGTCGGCGACAACCACGAGCGGATCGTGCTGGCACTGCGCACGGCACTGGCCCGTTCCGATGCGGTGATCGTCACCGGCGGTCTTGGTCCCACCCAGGACGACATCACGCGCGAGGCCCTGGCCGAGGTCATGAACGTCCCGCTGGAGCGTGACGAGGCGATCGCCAGCGCCATCCGCACCATGTTCGAGGTTCGCGGGCGCACGATGCCGTCGAACAACCTGCGCCAGGCGGACGTGCCGCGCGGGGCTCGCGTCATCGCGGCGCGCCGCGGGACCGCACCAGGACTGCTCTGCCCGCTGGGGAACAAGGTCGTGTACGCCGTGCCCGGCGTCACCCACGAGATGCGAGAGATGTTCGAGCGGGCGATCCTCCCCGACCTGGAGGAGCGCGCCTCGCGCGAAGGGCAGCGCGCCGTCATCGTGAGCCGCGTGCTGCGAACCTGGGGAGCCAGCGAGTCCGCGTTGGCCGAGGCTGTCGCCGAGCGATTCGACGCCCTGCGTGCCAGCGAGCGGCTCACCCTGGCCTTCCTGGCGTCGGGGATCGAGGGAATCAAGGTGCGCCTGACGGCGCGGGGCGACGACGCGGCGCACGCGCACCAACTGCTGCGGGTCGAGGAGTCCCTGGTGCGCGCGCTGATCACGGAGCGACTCGGCAACATTATCTTCGGGGTGGACGAGCAGACCATGGAGGACGCGGTGGCCGAGCGGCTGATCGAGCGTGGTCTCACGCTGGCCGTGGCGGAGTCGCTGACCGGTGGGCTCATCGCGAGTCGGCTGGTGGCCGTAGCGGGTGCGTCGGCGTGGTTCCGCGGCGGCGTCGTCAGTTACGCCTCCGAGGTCAAGTTCGATCTCCTGCACGTGCCGCGTGGACCGGTGGTCAGCGCCACCGCCGCCGACGCGATGGCTCGGGGCGTGCGCGACCTGCTCGGCGCGGACGTGGGGCTCGCCACCACCGGGGTGGCGGGACCGGACCCCCAGGACGACCAGCCGGTGGGGACGGTCTTCGTCGGGGTCGTCGTCGGCGATCACGCCCGGCAGGTGGCGCTCCAGCTGCCCGGCGACCGACCGCGGATCCGCGCCTACAGCGCGATCAGCGCGCTCGACGCCCTGCGACGCACCCTCGAGGCAACGGCGCCGGCTCGCGCGTAGTCTCGGGGCGGGAGGTACGCGTGACGACTCTGGAGGTGCGCCGAGACCCGGCCGAGGCGGGATTCGATCCTCGGCGCCTCGAGCGGATCCGCACGCACTTCGATGCCTACGTGGAGAACCGGCGGCTGGCTGGATGGCTGGTGACGCTGGCTCGCGACGGCGACCTGGTGTGGACGGGTCGAGGGGGATACCGCCATCGCGAGGAGGGGTTGGCGGTCACCGACGACACCATCTGGCGCATCTACTCGATGACCAAGCCGCTGACCACGGTGGCGGCGTTGACCCTCTACGAGGAGGGCCTCTTCGACCTCACCGATGACGTGGGCCGCTGGATCGACGAGTTGCGCGAGCCTCGGGTGTACGTTGGCGGTCCACCGACGGCACCCCAGACCGTCCCCGCCGTCGAGCCGGTGCGCGTGCACCACCTGCTCACGCACATGAGCGGACTGACCTACGGGTTCAACTACACGCACCCGGTCGACGCCATCTACCGCGCCAAGGGGTACGACTTCGGCTTCCCGCGCGAGGCGGATCTGGCGCGGGCGGTTCACGACTGGTGCACGAGTCCGCTGCTCTTCCAGCCCGGCAGCCGGTGGAACTACTCGGTGGCCACCGATGTGCTGGGGCGCCTCGTCGAGCTCTGGAGTGGCCAACCCCTCGACGAGTTCCTGCGTGAGCGGGTCCTCGATCCGCTGGGCATGGCGGATACCGACTGGTTCTGTCCCGAGGACCGCCAGGATCGCCTGGCCATGCTGTACGTGCCCAACGAGGGCGACTCGCTGCCCTTCGCCGACCTCGCGCGTGGCGCGCGGCACCGACCCGGGGTGCTGGGTGGCGGCGGCGGTCTCGTGTCCAGCGCCCACGACTACCAGCGCTTCATGACGATGCTGCTACGCGGCGGCGAACTCGATGGCGTACGGATCTTGTCGCCACGCACCGTGGCCCTGATGACCGCCAACCACCTGCCCGGCGGCGTCGACCTGGCGGCGGTGGCGATGGACTCGTTCGCCGAGGTGGACTTCGCGGGGATCGGCTTCGGGCTCGGCGTGTCGGTCGTGACCGACCCGCGTCGCAACAAGAGCCTGGTCAGCGAGGGAACCTACGGGTGGGGCGGCGCCGCGTCGACCGCGTTCTGGGTCGATCCGGCGCGCGCACTCAGCGTGGCCTTCTACACCCAGTTGCTCCCGAGTGGGACGTACCCGTTGCGCCGCGAGCTCCAGCAACTCGTCTACCAGGCGATGGTCGACTAGCGGTACCGCGCACCCTGAGTGATGGTCCTTGATACGAACAGGTGTTCGTAGTAGCCTGCGCGGGAGTGGAGCCCGACCGATGTCACACTGGGTACCTAGCGTGCCCCAGGTGACGACGACCAAGGAGAACGGCATGGCAACCGACGATCGCGCGAAGGCCCTCGATGCGGCCTTGAGCCAGATCGAGAAGCAGTTCGGCAAGGGCTCGATCATGCGCCTGGGCGAGAACCTGCACATGAACATCGAATCCATCGCGACGGGCGCACTGGCCCTGGACATGGCCCTCGGGATCGGGGGGCTGCCGCGCGGGCGCATTGTCGAGCTCTACGGGCCCGAGTCGTCGGGCAAGTCGACTCTCGCGATGCACGTGGTCGCCGAGGCGCAGCGCAACGGCGGGGTCTGCGCGTACATCGACGCGGAGCACGCCATGGATCCGGTGTACGCCAGGGCCATCGGGGTGAACGTCGACGACCTGCTGATCAGCCAACCCGACACGGGGGAGCAGGCGCTCGAGATCACGGACATGCTGATTCGCTCGGGGGCCCTCGACGTCATCATCATCGACTCGGTGGCCGCGTTGACGCCGCGGGCCGAGATCGAGGGCGACATGGGTGACTCCCACGTGGGGCTGCAGGCGCGCCTGATGAGCCAGGCCCTGCGCAAGTTGACCGGCGGGCTGTCCAAGTCCAACACGGTCGCCGTGTTCATCAACCAGTTGCGCGAGAAGATCGGCGTCATCTACGGATGCTTCTCCTACGAAACACGGGTGGTACTCGCTGACGGCTCAACGGAGAAGATCGGCACGATCGTGACGCAGCGGCTCCCCGTGGAAGTTCTCTCGTACGATCCCACAGTTGGTTCGGTCGTTCCGAAGAAGGTTGTGAGCTGGTTCGACAATGGGACGACGGACGAGTTCCTCCAGTTCACTGTCGCCAAGCCCATGGGCAACGGGCGGGCCCGGTTCGCCGCGACGCCGAATCACTTGGTTCGCACTCCGCAGGGATGGAAGGAAGCCAAGGATCTCGTTGTCGGCGAGAGTGTGATGCAAGCTCTTCCGCACTACCTGTCACGATTTCAGTGGGAGGCGTTACGAGGTACGGTGATGGGAGTTGGGGCGGTCTCATCGACGCGGAGTGGGCACGGTGCGCGTCTTCGCTATCGGCATGGTTCGAAGCAGACAGAGTACGCGGACTGGAAGGCGTCTCTCTTCGTGAATGTTGACCGTTCTCGCCTCGTTCGCGACGACGGTGGCGTGACGTACGACTTCACACCGTTGCCGGAGCTGGCTGAACTCCGTCGTTCCGTCTACCAGGATGGAAAGAAGGTCTTCGACGACGACTTCTTGAAGGCGCTCACACCGTTGTCGTTGGCGCTGTGGTACATGGATGACGCTGACTTTGACGTGCGGTCCAAGGGTCGTCACACCGGGGATGCGGGTGGAAGCGGTCAGGTGCAGATAGGCGTGGAGGCGATGGAGCCGGCGACCCGTGCGCGAGTGCTCGCCTATCTGGCGGACACGTGGAACATACGTCCTGAGTTGCGGGAGGTCGGAAAGAGGAAGAAGGCAGTTCTCGCATTCTCCAGTGCGGAGTCGCTCAAGTTGCAGACGTTGATTGCGCCGTTCGTGCACCCGAGCATGCAGCACAAGTTGCTTCCGCGTTTTTGGGGGATGTTCGGCGTGGAGCCGGTGGTGGAGCCGATGCGCTACGAACTCGTGGCTACTCCCGTGATCGATGTCCATCGCAAGAACCCAACTCGTTCGATGCATCGATTCGACATAGAAGTCGAGGGGTCACATAACTACTTCGTCGATGGGGTGGTGGTCCATAACTCACCCGAGGTGACGCCAGGAGGTCGTGCGCTGAAGTTCTACGCGTCGGTTCGTTTGGACATCCGTCGTATCGAGTCGATCAAGGACGGTACGGAGGTGGTCGGGAACCGCACGCGGGTGAAGGTGGTGAAGAACAAGTGTGCCGCACCCTTCAAGCAGGCGGAGTTCGACATCATGTACGGGCAGGGGATCAGCCGTGAGGGTTCGGTGCTGGACGTCGCGGTGGAGCTGGGCTTCGTGAAGAAGGCCGGGGCGTGGTTCACCTACGAGGGCGAGCAGATGGGTCAGGGTCGCGAGAACGTAAAGACATTCTTGCGCGAGAACCCCCAGCTCATGGCTGAGATCGACGGCCGGGTTCGTGAGCACTTGGCTGAGTCGCTGGCGCCCGACGTGGTGGGTGGCTCGCTGGAGATCGACGCGGACGCACCTCTGACGCTGGACTGACTCCACAGCGCGAGGGGGTTGTCATCGGCGACGCCGATGGTGGGCTGAGAGAGACGCTGGGGACACGGTGGCAGTCGTCCTCGGCGCGCACTCGCCTCGCGGTAGCGTGACTCGCATGTCCGTGCGCCGTTGGCTTCGTCACGCCCTGGGCGCGGGGATCCGCGCGGCGCGCCGGTACGCGAACGACGTCGCGACCGTCGGCCCCGACGACCCCTACGCGCGCCGGTTCTACTACTTCGGCCAGCGCGCCGCGCTGATGGCGCCCCAGGGCGTCGTCTACAACGAGCGCTACCTGTCCATCGGCGACGACACGTTGATCGGCCCCAACGTCTGTCTGACCGCGGGGATCAACGGCGATCAGGTGATGATCAGCTCGCCGGTGGTCTCGATCGGGCGACGCTGCGTGATCGGCCGGGGCTCGCACCTCGTCGGCCACTGGTCGATCGAGCTGGGCGACGAGATCCAGACGGGCCCCTACGTCTACATCACCGACCAGAACCACTCCTACGAGGACCCCGATCAGGCAATCGGTTGGCAGCGACCCACCGAGGCCGCCGTGCGCATCGGCTCGGGCAGCTGGCTCGGGGCCAACGCCGTGATCCTGCCCGGCACGAGCCTGGGCCGCCACACGGTGGTGGCCGCGGGGGCCGTCGTCCGCGGGACGTTCCCCGACCACGTCGTCCTCGGTGGCGTCCCGGCTCGGGTCCTGCGCCACTACACGCCCGAGCGGGGGTGGCAGTCGGGGGCACCGTGAGCGTACTCGGGATCGACCTGTCGCCCTGGCGGGCCTCCGCGTCGTTTCGCCGTCTCTACGTCGCGGGCTTCGTCACGGCCCTCGGGGGCCAGGCCACCTACGTCACCGTCCCGTTCCAACTGAAGGCCCTGACGAACTCGCCGCTCGTGGTCGGCACCCTGGGGCTGGTGGAACTCGTGCCGATCGTGGTGCTGGGGCTGTGGGGCGGACTCCTCGCCGATCGGGTGGATCGGCGGCGGTTGATCGTGATCCTGGAGGCGTCGACGCTGGTGGCGATCGGCGGGCTGGTGGTGAACGCACTGGTCCCCTCCCCGCAGGTGTGGGCCCTCTACGTGGCCGACGTCGCGGTGGTCGGAATCGGCGCGCTGCAACAGCCCAGCATCGGGGCGCTCAACCAGACCTACGTCTCTCACGACCTCCAACGGGCGGCCGCGGCGCTCGCCACGATTCGCCAGACCGCCGCCTCCATCCTCGGTCCCGCTTTGGGCGGTCTGGCGGCGGTGGCGTTCGGGCCGGCCGTCGCCTACGAGGCCAACCTCGTGACCCTGGCGCTGTCGCTCGCGCTGCTCGTGACCCTCGCGCCGAGCCCGCCGCGGGGGGACCGGTCCACCTCGAGCGGGGCCGCCCTGCGCGAGGGCGTCGCCTACGTCCGCTCGCGGCCTGATCTGCTGGGGACCTACACGATCGACGTCCTGGCCATGGTGCTCGCCTACCCGGTGGTGATGCTGCCCTTCGTGGCGGCCGACTTCCACCGCACCTACGCCCTCGCCCTCCTGTACTGCGCCCTGCCGATCGGGGCGCTGCTGGCGACGGTGACCTCGCGGTGGACGCACCGCGTACACCACTACGGGCGCGCCGTGGTGGGGGCGGCTGGCGTGTGGGGACTGGGCGTGGCCCTCTTCGGTGCGACCTCGTCACTGTGGTGGGCGATGATCGGGCTGATCGTGGGCGGTGGCGCCGACGCGGTGAGCGGGATCTTCCGCACCACCATGTGGAACGAGTCGATCCCCCTCGAGGTGCGCGGACGCATGGCGGGGATCGAGCTCATCTCGTACTCGGTCGGACCGACCGGGGGCCAGTTTCGCGCCGGTGTGATGGCCCGGTGGGTGGGGCTGCGGGCGTCTCTCTCGCTGGGCGGACTCGCGTGCACGGGATCGGTGGCCGCCGCCGCGGTGGGGTTGCGCGCGCTGTGGCGCTTCGACGCGCGCCGTGACGTGCACGTCGCCGCGCTGCGCGCGAGTCGCGCGGCGTCGTCCGAGTAGCCGGCCGCGCCCTACGCTCGAGGCATGGCTTCGACCACGTACCTGGTGACCGTGAGTGGACCCGATCGCGTGGGCGTCGGCGCGCAACTGTTCGCCGCCTTGGCGACGCTCGCCAGTGACGCGACCTCGCTGCGCGACGTGGCCCAGATCACATTGCGCGGGCAACTGGTGCTGTGCGCGGAGCTCGCGACCGACGAGGCGCTCAGCGCGTCGCAGGTGCGCCAGCGCGTGCTCGACCACGGGGTGGCCACTGGCGGCGTGACGGTCGTCGTGGAGCCGGTGGCGGTCAGCGAGGTGGCCGCGGGGCACCGGCTCCTGGTCACGCTGCTCGCACCCGCCATCGGGGCGGCGGCGCTGGAGGGCGTGTTCTCGGCGATCGCCGCCACGGGCGCGACGTGCGAGCGCATCGTGCACCTGGCGACCTTCCCCGTGGACTGCTACGAACTGGTGGTGCGCGGCCCCGACCACGACGCCCTGCGCCGACGGGTCACCGCGGCGGCTCAGGACCTCGGCCTGGACCTGGCGGTGCAGCGCGCTGGGCTACACCGGCGCGCCAAGCACCTGGTGGTCATGGACGCGGACTCCACCCTGCTGCGCGACGAGGTGATCGACCTGCTGGCCGAGGTGGCCGGGCGCGCCGACGAGGTGGCGGCAGTCACGGCGGCCACCATGGCGGGGGAGATGGACTTCGCCGAGTCGCTGCGTCGGCGCGTCGCGGTGCTGGCCGGACTGCCCGCGACCGTGCTCGACGACGTGCGCGCAAGACTGCGCCTGACCCCGGGGGCACGTACGCTACTGCGCACGCTCGGCCGCCTGGGCTACGTGGCGGCGGTGGTGTCGGGCGGCTTCGTAGAGGTGCTGGCGCCACTGCTCGACGAGCTGGGCGTCCCCTACCTCGAGGCCAACCGACTCGAGATCGTCGACGGGCACCTCACGGGGCGGGTGCGCGATCCGATCGTGGACCGCGCGGGCAAGGCCCGCGCGTTGCGACGCTTCGCCGAGGAGGTGGGCGTGCCGCTCGCCCAGACCGTGGCCGTCGGCGACGGCGCGAACGACATCGACATGCTGTCGGTGGCGGGATTGGGCATCGCCTTCAACGCCAAGGCGGTCGTGCGCGAGCACGCCGACGCGGCGCTGTCGGTTCCCTACCTCGACGCGGTGCTGTACTTCCTCGGCATCAGTCGCGAGGAGATCGAGACCGACTAGCCACCTGTGAAGTCTCACAGCATTCGGGCTGGTCAGTGCGGCGTTACCCAGTAGTAGGGTGAGGCCGACGGGGGGTGACCGTGAGGGTTTCGATCGACGTCGACCGGTGTCAGGGTCACGGCCGGTGCTTCTCGCTGGCTCCGGCGCTCTTCACGTTCGACGACCTGGGCAACGGGGTCGTGCTCGACGACGGGATCGTGAACGAGGCGCAGTGTGACGCGGCGTACCTGGCGGTGGCCAACTGCCCGGAGCACGCGGTGTCCCTGGAGGAGTCACCGTGAGTGACAAGGAGCCCGTTCGCGACTTCGCCACGGACTGGGACCACACCGATCCGCGCTGGGTCGCCGATCCCTACCCGATCTGGGACGACCTGCGTCGGCGCTGCCCGGTCGCGCACACCGAGCGCTACGGCGGTGGGTGGTTCCCGACGACCCACGAGGCGGTGTCACGCATCGCCAACGACACCGAGCACTTCACCAGTCGCACCGTGGTGATCGGCAACGGGCGCCCGCTCGAGGACGCCCCTCCCGCCCCGATCGGGGTGGCCCCGCCGATCTCGTCGGACCCGCCGTTCCACCAGATCGCCCGACGCCTCATCCTGCCCGCCTTCGCCCCCGGGCCGGTCAACGCGCTCGAGCCGATGATCCGCGACCTGTGCCGTCGACTCCTCGACGGGCTCGTCGGGCATGAGGAGATCGACGCGGGTGCGGAGTTCGCCCAGTTCATCCCGCCGGCGGTCATCATCCGGATGCTGGGCTTCCCCGAGCGCGACGAGGACCTCTTCCGCGAGTTCGTCCACGTGGTGCTCGAGGGGATCGACCAGCCGGTGGAGCAGCGCATCGAGCAGTTCGCGCCCATCGAGGAGTACTTCGCCGTCCAGATCGAGGACCACCGGGCGCACCCGCGCGACGACCTGACCTCGTATCTGCTCAACGTGGAGGTGGGTGGTCAGAAACTCGCCCCCGAGCACGTCTTCGGGACGATGATCCTGATCCTGGTGGCCGGCATCGACACGACGTGGTCGGCCATCGGCGCGTCGCTGTGGCACCTGGCGACGCACCCCGAGGACCTCGCGCGTCTCGCGGGGGAGCCGGACCTCATGGCGACGGCCGTGGAGGAGTTCCTGCGCTTCTACGCGCCGGTGTCGATGGCGCGCCTGGTCAAGGAGGACGTCGACTACCTCGGTTGCGCGATGAAGCGTGACGACTGGATCCTGCTCGGATTCCCGGCGGCCAATCGCGACCCGGCGGCGTTCCCCGACGCCGACCGCTTCGTCATCGATCGGCGCGAGAACCGCCACCTGGCCTTCGGCCTCGGCATCCACCGGTGCGCCGGATCGAACCTCGCGCGCCTGGAGCTGCGCGTGGCCCTGGAGGAGTTCCTGGCTCGCTACCCGCGCTTCGAGTTGGCCAACCCGGCCGACGTCACTTGGGCTCCCGGCCAGGTGCGCGGACCCCGGCACCTGCCCCTGCGCCTGGCGTCACTCGAAGGGTAGGAGCGGCCCGCTGGACCACAGCGAGGCCATCCACGCCTCGACGTCCCCGGCGCGCCGCGGCAGGGCCGCGGAGAGGTTGCGCGACCCGGCGGCGGTGACCAGGACGTCGTCCTCGATGCGCACGCCGATGCCGCGGTACTCCTCGGGCACCGTCGTGTCGTGGGGCTGGAAGTACAGACCGGGCTCGACGGTGAGCACGTAGCCCTCGGCCAGCTCGCCGAGGTAGACGTCGTTGCGCGCCTGCGCGCAGTCGTGGACGTCCAGGCCCAGCATGTGACTGACGCCGTGCAGCGTGTAGCGCCGGTGCAGCTGGCGATCGCGGCGCAGGGCGTCGCGCGGATCCCCTTCGAGGATGCCCAGGTCGACCAGCCCCTGGGCCAGCACGGCCATCGCCGCGTCGTGAGCCGCGTGGAAGGCGACGCCGGGACGTATCGCGGCGATGCCCGCGTCCTGGGCGGCCAGCACGAGGTCGTACACGCGCCGCTGGGCGGG
>JAJYNX010000098.1 GCA_021786095.1 Actinomycetes bacterium
GTCGTCCCGCGAGCAGTGTGCGCTCGACATGGGTGGGGTCGTTCACTACGATGAGCATCGGTGTCTCCGGGCATCTCAGAGGACCCCTTCGCACTCATGCAAAGAGAAGAGCGAAGGGGTCCTTGTCTTTTCTTGAACCCCCCACGTTGCCATCGCCCGAAGCGACAACGCAACCACCAACGCTGCCTCAGCACATCATCACGCTCGGTGGCGTTTCAGGAGGAGTTGCTGATCATCGAATACGTCGCTCAACAGGGCGCGGGACCGTGAGCTACAGCTTGCTCCATCAAGCGCAAGAAGACGAGTCCTCGATGTCGGCTGGTCCGCCGGTTGAACCGGAAGACGAACTCGTCGAGATAGAGAGCCAGGTGGTCCCAGTCGGCGCTGCCCTGATGGGTGCCGAGCATCCAGCGCTTGAAGAGCGACGCCACTCGATGTGCGCCGGGCAGGACGACGGGCGCCTGGGCTCCTGGGGCTGGTTGTGCATTCAGGTTGTAGAGGCCACCCGTGGCGCGAACGTAGGAGTTGAGACCATCGCTGTGGATTGTCGCGCCTGGCGCAACGTTGGCGACCAAGAACTGACGCAGGGTCGCGTGGTTGACGCGGTCGACGATGCCCATTCGGCAACGCCCGAACCCACGGGGCTGGTGTCGCTCGACCGCCACGATGACCGGCAACTTCGCCCCGTGCTGACGACCCCCGCGCTGGCCGGGAGTCCGCCCCCCATAGAAAGTCTCATCGACTTCGACGTCGCCTGTGAGCAGATCGCGTCCGGGGTTGACCGTCACGGTCCTGAGCTTGGTGAGCATCGTCCAAGCAGTCTGGTGGCTCCGAAGTCCGAGTTGTCGCTGGAGGGCCATCGCAGAGATGCCGTCCTTACTCGTGGCGAACAGCCAGGCGGCGTGGAACCAGACTGTCAGGGGTGTGCGCGTCCGGTCGAAGATGGTGCCGGCCGTGACACTGGTACGCAGATGGCACGATGAGCACTCGTAGCGCCCGTCCCCGTTGAGCCATCCAGCCGCTCCGCAGTTCTCGCAAACAAAACCGCCGGGCCATCGAAGCCACCTGAGGTAGTCAAGACAGTCAGCGTCCTTCGAGAACCACGCACCGAACTCGCCGAGGTCTGCCGGGTAGTCCCGATGGGCACGGGGTGCGACGAGCACACCCGGGACATTACCGCGAAATAGTCGGATCTACTCCGGTTAGATGGAGACCCCCAATGATCGATAGTTCGAACTCGACGGGTGAGTCGTCGTCGAGCGACGAGCGGCGCCGTTGACGATTGTAGAAGTCCTCGAACGATTTCCCAGATTTATGGGAAACCCTCTCGGTGGGGCTAGTAAGAATCGAACTTACGACCTCGTCATTATCAGTGACGCGCTCTAACCGACTGAGCTATAGCCCCAAGGGCTACTAATCTACACCAGCCGCTACACCCGTTGGTGGGCCGGGCTGGTCCCAGAGACGTGCCGCGATCGACTGGCTCGCCGTGGCGAGGAGCGTGCCTCCGCGGCTCCACAGGAAGGCCGTCCCCTGGGCGAAGCCACCGGCCAGGGCATACATGTGGATGTCACACAGTACCCATTCGGTCGGCTCCAGGGTGACGACTCGAATCGTGTTGTCAAGACTCCGCCCCATCGTCCGTCGACCGAGAGGCTGACTCACCCCGCCCGAGACGTAGTCACCAAAGATGGCCAGGGTGGCGGCGGAGGGGTCGAAGTGGCCCGGCACTCGGGCCCAGATGGCGGAGTGGGGGCTGCTCGGCGTTCCGTCGAGATCATCGAACGTTCGTCCGAGGGCGACGCGGCTCTCCACGTGCTCGAAGATCGAGGCCCCGAGTCCTTGGGGCATGCGGCGTGGCGGGCACTGCTCCGGGTCGGGTACGTCGGGCATGGTCATCCACGGACCGGGCGCGTTCAGCGTTCCGGTCCCCAGCGCCGCGTTCACGGTAAGGATCTCACGCGAGTCAACGGTGGCGACGGCGCGCGCCTGAGTGACGTGGCCGCCAGTGACGGCGAGGTCGGTGGTGACCACGAGCTCGGCGCCGCGTGGCGCGTAGGAGAGATAGTGGGCGGTGGCCCACACCGTTGGCCGCCCGCTGGCCCCCTCAAGGGCGACGAGGCCCGCGGCCAGGCCGCAGCCGCCGAAGAGGAACTGGCCCGGCGTGATCAGTCGATCGGTCACCGTCAGGCGCCACGTGCGCTCGTCGCAGCGTTCGAGGCCCAGGAAGTGCTGCGCGTCCACGACCTCGGAGGATACTGCGAACGGGAGGGTTGCGGACGTGGTGGCGCCGTGACGGGCAGACTGGGGGGGTGATCAACTCCCACTTCGTGTTCCTGGCGGCGGCCCTGTCGCTGCTGGGCGCCGCGGGGTACATCCGCGACACCCTGCGCGGCGTCACCGCACCGCACCGGGTGACGTGGGGTCTCTGGGGCGTGGAGGGCGTCCTGGCCTTCGTGGTGGAGGTCCAACAGCACGTGGGGCTCGTGTCCTTGATGACGCTGATGTTCGGCGTCGTGCCACTGCTGGTCTTTGCCGCGAGCTTCGCCAACGGGTCATCGGCCTGGGCGATCACGACGTTCGACGTGGTGTGCGGAGTGATCTCGCTGCTCGGCATCGCCTTCTGGCTGCTGATCAACGAGCCGACTGTCGCGCTGGTCGCGTTCGTGGTGGCCGATCAGGTGGCCGGATTGCCGACGTTGCGCAAGTCGTGGACGGAGCCGTCCAGCGAATCCTGGCTGGTTTTCCTCTCGGGCGTGGCCAACACCGCGCTGACTCTTTTGGCAGTGCGACACGTGACGACGGCTGCCGTCCTCTTCCCCGCCGTGATCTTCGTCAACGACCTCGTGCTCGTGCTCGTGCTCGTACTGCGGGTGGGCCCGCGCTGGCGTCACGTGCGATCTCTTCGGGGAGCGTCGGTCGCGTGAGGTGGTCGAGCGGCCCGACGCCGACCCAGCGACGCCGCGAGGGGCGGGCGCATCGCGCTCAGGCACCGCGCCGGACCCTGGCGCAGTTGGCCCCGCGACCCGAGGACGAGGCGCCCCTGGCCGGCCTCGACGACGACGAGGAGGAGCGTCTCGAGAGGCTCGTACCCCTGCGCTATCACCGGCTCGTCGCGAGTCCCGTCGCCTTCCTGCGCGGCAGCGGTGCGCGGATGAGCGATGACCTGGCGCGCGCGGCGAGCACCGGGATCGACGTGCAGCTGTGCGGTGACGCCCACGTCGAGAACTTCAGCCTGATCACCACGGCCACGGGCCGGACGATTCTCGAGATCGCGGACTTCGACGAGACGGCGCGTGGTCCCTTCGAGTGGGACGTGAAGCGTCTGGCCGCGTCCCTCGTGGTGGCGGCCGACCACCTCGGGCACTCCGTGACGGTCCAAGACCGCGCGGCTCGCGCGGCGGCGCACGAGTACCAGCGGGTGATCGCCCAACTGTCGCGCCGACCCCGGATGGAGGCGTGGCACGCGGCGCTCGACGCTGACCCCCTCGACCGTCGACTACTCACGCTCTTCAGCGAGTCGGCCCAACGCCGCGTCGATCAGGTGATCGGTCCCGTGACGCGGCACACTTCGGAGCGGGCCTACGGTTCCCTTCTCACGTATCGGCGGGGCGAGCCGAGGATTCGGCTGCGTTCGCCGTACGTGATGGCGCTGAGCGACGACGAGGCTCGTGTGACACTGGCGCGCGTGCTGTCGCGCTACGCCGCGTCGCTCAGTGACGATCGGCGCGCGCTCCTCACTCAGTTCACTCCCGTGGAGGTGGCGCGCGAGGTCGTGGGCATCGGGTCGGTGGGTCGTGAGGACTACGTCGTTCTGCTGGTCGGCCGCGACGCGGGTGACCCCCTCGTGCTGCGGGTACGCGAGGTCGTGGCATCACACGTAGGGCGAGCGCGTGGCGTCGAGGAGCGCCACCGCGCCGGGGAGCGAGTGGTCGCGGGGCAGCGGCTCCTGGAGTCCACGTCCGACGAGTTCCTCGGCTGGTACGACGCACCTGCGGGAGGTCGGGATCGCAGTTTTTACGTTCGTCGACTCGACCCGCATCGAGCGGCGGTGGACCTCGCGCGCCTCGATCGTCGGCGTCTCGAGGCCTACGGCCGCGCGTGCGCCGGCGTGTTGGCTCGCGCGCACGTTCGCTCGGGATCGAGCGATGTGATTGCGGGCTACCTCGGGGAGGGTGAACGGTTCGCCACGGCGATCGCGGACTTCGCCCAGGCGTACCGCGTACGCAACGAGGTGGCCTGGCGCCGATCGCGCCGGGCCGTTCGAAAGGGTGGTCTCGTCGGCCGGTGAGTTGGTGGCGCTGCGGCGCCCGCCTCAGACGTTGGTAAAATGGTGAACGCGGGGATGTAGCTCAGTTGGTAGAGCGCGGGCTTTGCAAGCCTGAGGTCGTGGGTTCGATCCCCATCGTCTCCACCGAGAGGGAGTGGGGCAAATGGGCCCAATGCCGCACGGTGGGTCGGCACCGATCGCGGGTCCTCACGGCGCGAGCGTGTGACGAGGTTCCAGCACCCGTAGCGGCCACGGTCCCCGTACCGAAACTCGAGCGGCGCTACTGCGAGTGGCCGTGGTCCTTCATCCACTGGGCGTGACGGGGGTTGCGGGGGTCGAGGAGGTCGTCGGCGACGTCGCCGACGCTGTCCAGTGCGTTCATCTCCTCGCTGAGGTCGTCGTCCGTGGTCGTCATCGTCGAGATGTCCTCGACGACCCGCCCCGACGGGAAGGCGGCGACGCCCGGCGCGAACTCGTCGAGCGGGTCGGCGACGTGGCGCTCGGTCTCACGGTTCGCGAGTCGCTCATCAACTTCGGCCTCGGCCTCGGCTTCGCGTTCGCTATCGGACTCGTTCTCGTCACTGGTTGGCCTGGTCACGCTCGCCTCCTGTCGCCGCGGCCACCGCCGTGACGCATCGCCCCATCGTACTGGGGTGGCGTTGGCCGCGTCGAGGGCTCGGCGGCGGGGTGGACACAGACTGACATCGCCCCGACCGCAGCCGGTCGGGGCGATGTCACGCGCGGGGAGTACGGGCCTAGGCGTCGCGGTAGTGCTCGCGCCAGATCACCCGATACAGCCTCACCTTGCGCGGGATCGCCCGCAGCCCCGGGATGAGGGGTAGGAAGAAGAGCACCAGGGTGAGGAGGATCATGATGGCGAACACCTCGATGTCGCCGTTGCTCGACGAGTTCATCGGCGGCACCTGGTACCAGAAGGTGTAGAGCCACAGCCAGGGCTGGCCCGGGTAACTGCCCGTCTCGTTCATCATGCCCCACTGGTTGCCGAGCATGTGCTGCTTCTGGGCCAGGTCCCCCAGGTAGCTGCCGTCAGCGATGAAGAGCAGCGGCTTGGTGTAGTCCGTGGTGTAGAAGCCGTTGCCCGAGAGCAACGCGGTGTCGAGCGCTCCGGTGCGCGCCATGTGGGTCAGGTCGTTGATCATCACCGGCACCGGTCCGGCGTTGGCCGCGGGTACCACCACGTTGCCGTTGGTGAAGGTCATGTGGCCCGCGACCTTGGTGTAGTTGGCGACCCAGGTGGTCCGGGTGCTCGCCGAGGCCGTCTCCCACGCGGTGAGGCTGGACTTCAACGCCGGGTTGTTGGGCTGGGACTGCAGCGGATCGATCACGAAGTCGTCGGCCGAGTTGATCGGGATGCGCACACCCACCCACCGGGCCAGGGCGAGCGGTCCGAGCTGCTGACCGGGACCGTTGTGGTTGTAGGGCGCCCCGTAGGAGGCCGAGATCGACGTGCCGTTGAGCTCGCTCAGCGCGGTCGTGGCGAAGTCGATCGGTGCGGCGTTGGACCACTTCTTGATCGTGATCGCCGGTTCGTCGGGGGACCCGAACACCACGGCCAGTAGCACCACCAGGATGCCCACCACCACGATGGCGATGGTGCCCTCCTTGATGATGTCGTAGGGGCTGTAGCCCCCCTTGTACACCGGGGCGTCGACGTCGGGCCGGAATTTCTTGGTGCTCACTTGGTCGCTCCTTCGGGGGTGGTGACTGCCGTGGCGTCGTCGTCGTACGGCGGGACGACGCCCTTCACGCGAACCAGGATCACGTGCAGGGCGGTCAGGACGATGGCCGCGAGCGGTAGCAGCACGATGTGCCACATCAGCATCTGGCCCATGTTGAGCACGTTGAAGTAGGCCCCGCCACCGGTGGCGTTGATACCGTCCTTCGCCTGGGTCGAGATCCACTGGGAGTCGAAGTTGCTCTGTGAGACGTAGCCGGTGAAGGCCGTCAGCAGCGAGGCGAGGAAGGTGACCACGCCAGTCATCCAGGTGGCCGTGCGCCCTCCGCGCCAGGCCCCCATGAAGAACTTGCCCCACAGGTGCACGACCATCGCGAAGAAGAAGACCTCCACGCTCCACAGGTGCAGTGAGTTGACGAAGTGGCCGATGAACGAGCCGTGCCACCAGGAGGGTCCACGTAGTGCGAGCAGGCAGCCGGTGACGATGACCAGGATCAGCGACGAGAGGGTGGCCACGCCGAACACGTAGATCCACGACGACACGTAACTGGGCTGGGTGTCGGGCAGCAGCTTCTCGGGGGGCAGCTTGCCCGCGGCGCGGTGGCGCAGGCGGGTCGTCCACTGGCGCTCGATTTCGGTGGTGCTCACCGGTTCTCCTTTCGGCGGTTGCGGCCCGGGAAGGGCAGCAGCAGGGCGGCCACGAAGGTGATCACCATCAGACAGATCACGATGAAGTTGGCGTAGCTGACGTACAGCCAGTGCCAGTGGATGAAGTGGCCGTAGTTATTGAGCGGCACCAGTGCCGCGAGAAACGTGTACAACCCCATAGATCTCCCACTCTCAGAGTCGGGCCCGCCCGACTCGTGCTGCCCAGTGTGCCATACCGGTGCGGGGGCTACTAGGGGCTAAAGGCCCGCGGGCACCCTCACCGGTGGCGCCACCTCTCCCTTTCTAGTACCGGGCTCGCGGTCGTGCGCGCTCTGGCGCAGGTGGAACTGGGTGACGCCGATGGTGAGCGAGACCGCGCCGGCGACGTGCAGTTCGACCAGCACCGGTGGCACGTGCGTGAGGTACTGCGAGACGCCGATCGCCGCCTGGACCAGTGAGATGAGCACCAGGCGTCGCACGCCCAACTGCAACGGCTGGGGGGCGCTGGAGTGCCAGATGGCGAAGAGCAGCCCTACGACGATCCCGATGAAGAGCATGGCGGCGACCGAGTGCACCCACACGGCGTCCACGAAGGGGAAGGGGAGCCGTCGCGCGACGAGCTGTCCCTGGGCGTTGCCGGCGTGAGGGCCCGACCCCGTGGCGGCCGTGCCGGCGATCAGTAGAACCACGAAGGGGACCCAGAGGAGGCGCGCGACGAGACGGAAGTGGGGATCACGGACGTCGCAGCGGGTACCAGGTCCGTAGACGTACTTCGAGCGATGGTAGAGAACCGCCCCGAGGACCACCATCGCGAGGGAGAGCAGCATGTGGCTCGACACCAGCCAGGGGTTGAGCTTGGAGTAGACGACGAAGGCGCCGAGGATCGCGTTGGCCACCACGCCGGCGATGAGCAGGGCCGACAGCACCACCAGATCACGGCGGTAGACCCGTCGAACCAGGGCGGCGAGGAAGGTGGCGCCGATGACCAGGATCAGGGCGAGAGTGACCATCCGATTCGCGTACTCGATCAGGGGGTGGATGCTCCACGATCCGGTGACCCGATGGTGGTAGCAGGTCGGCCAGTCCGGGCACCCCAGGCCCGAACCGGTCAGGCGCACGGCGGCCCCGGTCAGGACGATCACGATGAGCGAGAGGAAGGTGGCGAAGGCGAACCAGCGAAAGGCGGGGACCGAGATCGTACGGCGCGGGGAGTGGGGCACCTCCGTAGCCTAGGTAATCGACGACTCGTAGACTGCGCCGTATGACACTATCGGTCACGGTACCTCGCGCCCGCCTCGACGTGGTGCGCGGGTACGTGGCGCTCACCAAGCCGCGGATCATCGAGCTGCTGCTCGTGACGACCATCCCGACCATGATCGTGGCGGCGCGGGGTGTGCCGAGCCTCGGGCTGGTGGTGACGACGCTGGTCGGCGGGACGCTGGCGGCGGGCGGGGCCAACGCCTTCAACATGGTGATCGACCGCGACATCGACGCCATCATGGAGCGGACCAAGCACCGCCCCCTGGTGACCGGGGTGATGTCGCCGCGGGCCGCCACGATCTTCGCGGTGTGCCTGGAGCTCGCGGCCTACGCGGTGCTGGCCATCTGGGTCAACCAGCTGTCGGCGTGGCTGGCGTTGTCGGCCACGGCGTTCTACGTCGTCGTCTACACGCTGTGGCTGAAGCGGCGCAGCAAGCAGAACATCGTCATCGGCGGCGCCGCGGGCGCCGTCCCGGTGCTGGTCGGCTGGGCCGCCGTCACCAACTCCCTGACCTGGACGCCGGTGCTGCTCTTCCTGGTCATCTTCATCTGGACGCCTCCTCACTTCTGGGCGCTCGCCGTGCGCTACCGCGACGACTACGAGGCCGCGAACGTGCCGATGATGCCGGTGGTGACCTCCCTGCGACGCACCACCTTCGAGATCCTGGTGTACACGGTGCTGATGTGGGCACTGACGGTCCTGATCGGACCGAGCGCTCACCTGGGGTGGATCTACGCCGTGTCCTCGACCGTGCTGGGTGCCTGGTTCACCTTCTACGCCCTGCGCCTGTATCGCCACGCGCGCAGCGGGACGGCCGACGTGGCCCAGGCGATGCGGCTCTTCCACTTCTCGATCACCTACCTGACCGCGCTCTTCGTCGCCATGGCGGTGGACGTCCTTGTCCGATACCGGTAGTCCCCCTCGTCGGCGGCCCTCGCCGATGATGTTCGTCTCGCTGGGCCTGGGCACGCTGCTCGCGGTGATCGCCATCGCGGTGGTCTCGGTCCTGACGGGGGGGTCACCGTCGACGTCGTCGACGACCGCCCCGCCGGCCCTGGTCGGCGCGCGGGTGGCCCCCTTCACGCTGCCGGGGCTCGAGGGTGGGACGATCACGCCCCCCTGGCGACACCACCACCCGGCGATCCTGATCTTCTTCGCGTCCTGGTGCGGCCCGTGCCAGGGCGAGATGCCGGCGGTGGCGCGGTACCTGCGCGATCACCGGGTGGCGCCCGTGCGCGTGATCGGCGTGGACGCCAACGATCAGCGCGCCGCCGCCCGCCAGTTCGTGGCTCGCGACCACGTGACCTTCCCGGTGGGCTTCGACGCCAATGGCGTGGTCACCAGCCAGGTCTTCCACTTCGTCACCCTGCCCGAGACGGTCTTCGTGAACGCGCACGGCGTCGTCACCGGCGTTCACTTCGGCGCGATCCCGGTCTCCCAGCTCGCCGGCGGCGTTCGGGCGCTGATCGCGGGGGAGCGTCAGTCGTAGCGAAAGGACCGGGCGGCGAGCAGGGGAGCGGCCACCGCCCACGCCGCCAGCGAGAGCCAGTCGGATCCCGATGGTGCGATCCCCGTTCCGAGGATGCGATGCAAGGCCTCGGCGAGCGCGCCCGAGGGCAGCGCCACCATGAGTCGCGCGAGCCCGGACGGCAGTGACGACGTGGGCAGGACGATTCCCGAGAGCAGCAGCAGGACGAGGTAGAGGCCGTTGGTCGCGGCGAGGTTCACCTCGGCGCGGAGCCGGCCCGCCAGGGCGAGGCCGATGCCCGCGAGCCCCGCCGAGCCCAGGACCATCACGGCGATCACTGCCGCAGCGCCCACGGCCCCTCCGTGGGGGCGCCAGCCCAGGAGTAGTGCCACCACCGAGAGGATCACGACCTGGAGGAACTCGGTCACCAGCACCGCGGCCACCTTGGCGCCGATCAGGCGCCGCTGGCCGAGGGGCGTGACGTACAGCCGTCGCAGGACGCCAAAGGACCGCTCGAAGCCGGTGGCGATCGACAGTGCCACCATCGAGGTCGACAGCACGCAGAGTGCGAGGATCCCCGGGGCGATGAAGTCGACGCGGTGCGTCGTGGGCGTCGCGGTGACGTGCACCAGCGCGAAGAACACCAGCAGCCCGACGGGAATGGCGATGGTGAGCAGGAGCGTCTCACCGCGTCGGACGGTCATGCGAACCTCGGCGAGGGTCTGCGCCCACCAGGCCCTCACGCGTGGTCCTCCGCACGCTCGTCCACGATCAGGGCGAGGTAGCGCTCCTCGAGCGACGCTCGCGTGCGCAGCGCCACGAGTGCCACTCCCGCCTCCCCGAGGTAGGCGTGCATCAGGGCGAGGCGCTCGGGGGTCGCCGTCGTGGCGCAGCGCAGGCGCAACGGCCCGTCGAGGTCGACGCGACACGAGAGTCGCCGTGCGAGCTCGACGGGGTCGAGTGGGCTCGCGACCTCGACGATCAGCTCGGGCTCGCCCGCCAGGTCGTCCAGCGTGCCCGACGCGATGACGCGGCCGCGCTGCATGATGACCAGGCGGTCGGCGACCCGCTCCGCCTCGTCCAGTTCGTGGGTGGTGATGAGCAGGGCGCAGCCGCGCTCGCGCTCCGCGCCGATCAGCGCGCGGATCACTTGGCGACCTTCGGGATCGACGGCCGTGGTGGGCTCGTCCAGGACCAGTACCCGGGGACGGCCCAGCAGGGCCAGGGCCAGCAGCGTGCGCTGCTGCTCGCCGCCACTCAGGCGCCGCCACGGCGTGCGGGCGCAGCGCTCCAGGTCGAGCAGGGCCAGCAGCTCGTCGGGCGCGCGTGGTGCGTCGTAGTAGGTGGCGGTGAGCTCGAGGGCTTGACGGGGGGTCATGGGGAACCAGACGCCGCCGCGCTGCAGGAGTGCTCCGGTACGCGTGACGACCTCGCGGTGATCGCGCCGCGGGTCGAGCCCGTGGAGTCGCACCACTCCGGCGTCGGGCGCGCGGAACCCGAGGAGCGTCTCGACCGCCGTGGTCTTGCCCGCGCCGTTGGGTCCCAGCAGGGCGACGACCTCCCCGTAGTCGACGTGCAGACTCACGTCGTCCACGGCGACCAGATCGCCGAAGGAGACCCGCAGGTGCTCGACGGCGATGGCGCTACTCACGCATCGAAACTAGACGCTTCGTCGCCTCGTGAGCCCTCGGTAGGCTGAGCGCATGATCGATCTGGCCCAGTTGCGCCGCGAGCCCGAGGTGGTGGTGGCAGCTCTGGGCCGTCGCGGCGTCGCGGCGGCCACCGTCGAGGAGATCGTGGCCCTCGACGTGGAGCACCGCCGGCTGCTCGCCGAGACCGAGCGGCTGCGCGCCCAGGTCAAGGACCTGTCGCGCCGCGTCGGCGACGCACGTCGCGCCGGCGACGACGAAAGCGCGGCGCGTCTCACGGACGAGAGCCGCCGCGTGGGTGACCGCGAGCGGGCCAGCGCGGCGGCGACCGATCTGCTCGGTACCGACCTGCGCGATCGGCTGCTGCTGCTGCCGAACCTGCCCTCGCCCGAGGCGCCCGATGGTGCCGACGAGTCGGGCAACGTCGAGGTGCGCCGGTGGTGGGTCGGCCTTGACGAGGGCACCGCGGAGCCCACGTTCGCCGAGCACCAGCGGGTGCCCCACTGGGAGGTCGGCGCGGACCTGGGGATTCTCGACCTCGAGACCGGCGTCAAGCTCGCGGGATCGATGTTCCCACTGTTTCGTGGTCCGGGTGCGCGCCTGCTGCGCGCCCTGGGCAGCTTCGCGCTCGATCGGCACCTGGAGGACTTCGAGGAGATCCGCCCCCCCACCTTCGCCCTGACCGAGACGATGCGCTCGACGGGTCACCTTCCCAAGTCGGCCGACGACATGTACGCCATCGAGCGCGACGGTCTGTGGGCGATCCCCACGGCGGAGGTCCCACTCACGTCGATGATGCGCGGCGAGATCATCGACGAGGCGCGTCTGCCGATGCGCCTCACGGCCCAGACGGCGTGCTTTCGCCGCGAGGCCGGGGCCGCGGGTCGCGACACGCGCGGTGTGCTGCGGGTGCACGAGTTCGACAAGGTCGAGCTCTTCGCGTACTGCACGCCGGACCAGGCGCCCGCGATGCACCTCGAGGTGCTGGCGCGCGCCGAGGGGATCATTCGCGCGCTGGGACTGACGTATCGAGTCCTCGATCTGTGCGCGGGCGATCTGGGAACCTCGTCCAAGCGCACGTGGGATCTCGAGGTCTACAGTCCCGGGGTGGATCGCTGGCTCGAGGTGTCCTCGGTCAGCTGGTTCGGCGACTTCCAGGCTCGCCGGGCCAACGTGCGCTTTCGCCGCGGCGACGGATCGGTCGCGCTGGTGCACACGGTGAACGGTTCGGCGCTGGCCTGGCCGCGCATCTGGGCCGCGCTGGTCGAGACCGGGCGCCAGAGCGACGGCTCGGTGGTGCTGCCGGAGATTCTCGCGCCCTACCTGGGTGGCGCGACGCGAATCAGCCGGTCGGCGCCGTAGTCTCGAAGCGGTAGCCGACGCCGCGCACCGTGGTGATGAACTCGGGTGACTTGGGATTGCGCTCGATCAGCCCGCGCAGCCGCTTGATGTGGACGTCGAGGGTCTTGGTGTCGCCCACGTAGTCGCTGCCCCACACGCGATCGATGAGCACCTCGCGCGTCAGCACTCGTCCCGGATTCTCGAGCAGGAGGTGCAGCAGGGCGAACTCCTTCTTGCGCAGCTTCACCTCGGCGCCGGCGACGAAGCAGCGGCGGGCGTCGACGTCGAGACGAATGGGGCCGCGCTCGATCACCGATTCGTCGTCCTCGTCGGCGTCGCGCACCTCGCGGCGGCGCAGGACGGCGCGGATGCGTGCCACGAGCTCGCGCAGCCGGTAGGGCTTGGTGACGTAGTCGTCGGCGCCGATCTCGAGCAGGAGCACCATGTCCACCTCCTCGCCCTTGGCGCTCACGATGATGATGGGCACGTCACTGACCTCGCGCAGGGAGCGCAAGACGTCGAGGCCCGAGAGGCGCGGGAGCATCAGGTCCAACAGCACGACGTCGAACTCGCCGGGTCGAAAGGCGTGGAGCGCGTCCAGGCCGTCGCGCACGGCGGTGACGTCGAACCCTTCGCGCTGCAGTCCGATCGTCAGGGCCTCGACGAAGGACTCCTCGTCTTCGACGACCAGAACGCGGGTGCGGCGCCCCCCATCGGCGTGCTTGCTCACGGGCGGGTGACCGGCAACTCGAGGATGAAGGTCGACCCCTCGCCCTCGCGGGAGTCCACGATCACGGTGCCTCCGTGGTTCTGGGCCACGTGACGCACGATACTCAGTCCCAGCCCGGTTCCTCCGGTTTCGCGCGCCCGGCCCGGATCCACCCGGTAGAAGCGCTCGAAGATCCGCTCGAGGTCCTTGCTCGGGATGCCGATACCTTCGTCGCGTACGATGACGCGCACCACGGGTCCGACGACCTCACTCGCGTCGGTCGAGGTCGCCTCGGCCCGCTCGATGCTGACCTGCACGACATCGCCCGGCGCGGAGTAGACCACGGCGTTCTCGAGCAGGGCGTGCACGGCCGACACCAGTTGGCGCCGGTCGCCTACGACCACGTGGGCGACCTCGGGCTCGCGGAACTCGAGTCCGACGTCGTGCTGCTCGGCCGCGGTGCGGATCCGCTCGATGGCCTCGGCCACGAAGAGGGTGGCGGGGATCGGCTCGCGCGAGGGGGAGCCCTCGTTCTCGATGCGCGAGAGGTCGAGGAGGTCCTCGATGATGCGGTTCACGCGGTAGGCCTCGGCGTTGATGCGCTCGGCGAGGCGCTGGGCAATCGCCGGGTCGCGCTCGACCTGGAGGGTCTCGGCGAGTAGTCCGAGCGCCCCAATGGGGGTCTTGAGCTCGTGGCTGACGTTGGCGATGAAGTCGCGTCGGATGTCCTCGAGTCGGCGCCGCTCGGAGACGTTCTCGATCACCGCCAGCACGCCGAGTGGTCGGCGTCCGTCATCGATGACGGTGGCTCGCACGGTCAGCGTGCGTCGCGGCGGTCCGTACAGGTCGAGGGTGCGCTCGGCCACGCCGTTCGACCAGCCGTCGGCCAGGATGTCGGTCACCGCCTGGGCGGCGATGGCGTCGCCGTAGCGGCTGGCCATGAGCTGCTCCGCCTGGGCGTTGCGCAGGATGACGTCGCCGCTCTCGTCGCACAGCACGAGGCCCAGCGGGAGGCTGTCGAGGGATCGACGCAGGCGAATCGCCTCGGCGCTGGACTCGCTGACGGCAGTGGTGGCCTCGCTGGTCACCTCCTCGAGGTACGCCAGGGCCGTCTCGACGCGCCCGTTGTCGCGGGGCACCTCCACGCCCAGGCGAGCGCCCAGGGCGCTCAGGCGCTGGGCGATCGCCCGGTGGTCGCGGACGCGAGAGACGAGGAAGCCCAGAAGCAGGCCCACGACGATCGCGCCGGCGAGGGCTCCGTAGAGCGCGGCGGGAGGCCACTGGGATACGAGGTTGACGGTGGCGAGGGGCACACCTCATTCTCGCAGACCTGCGCCACGCGCCCGGCGACGCCGACCGTTGGGTGCCCACACGATCAAGGGAGACCCATGTACATGGCCGGCGTGCAACTCAGTCCGTCGCCGAGCGCGCTGCCCGGCTACCAGGCCCTCCAGCAGTTCACCAACGGGATCGCCTCGTGGGCCCTGCTGGCGACCCTGGCAGCGTTCCTCCTGGGGGCGGCGCTGTGGGCGATCGGCAGTCACACCCAGAACATGCACCAGTCGATGTCGGGACGTCGAGCGGTGGCGACCTCGCTGCTGGCCGCCGTGCTGATCGGCGCCGCGCCCCACGTCATCAACTTCTTCTTCTCGGCCGGGGGGAAGGTCCACTGATGGGGTCGTGGCTCTGTCTTGCCTCCCCCGTCGGCTGCGCCGCGACGACCCTGGCGCGCGCCACGGTCGGCGACGTCTTCGGCGGGGTGACCGCCTGGATCACGGCCAGCGTGTCGTGGCTGCTCGGCGCGGCCGGACACGTGCTGGCCTCCGCGTCCGATCCGACGATCGTGGTCAGCGCCGCGCGCCAGGAGTACGGCGTCCTCGTGGGGGTGGCGCCACTGGTGATGCTGGTCGGCCTGATGGTCGCCACGCTCCAGGCGGTGCGTCACGGGGACGCGTCGTCGCTGTGGCGTGTCTACTTCGGCGTGGTGCCGGCGAGCGTGGTGGCGATCGTGGCCGCTCCGTCGGTCGCGGTGCTGGCCCTGCGCGCGGTCGACCAGCTCTCGCGCGTGGCGGCCACGACCGACGCGCAGCGCGCCACCCAGCTGGCCCGCGTCTTCGCCCAGCTGCCCTCCACCACTCCGGGCTTCGGGATCCTGCTCCTCGCCGGTGGGGTGGTGGTGGGGTGCTGGCTGTTGTGGTGCGAGCTGATCGTGCGCACCGTGATCCTGACGCTGCTGCTGGTCCTGGTGCCGGTCGCGGCGGCGCTCGCCCCCCTCCCCGCGACCCGGAGGCTCGGCTGGCGTCTCGCCGAGACGTTCGCCGCCGTGGCGTCCACGAAGTTCCTCATCGTCGTGGCCCTGGCGCTGGGCCTCGACGAGCTGCGCGGGTCCTCGGCCACGCAGTTGGTCACGGGCGCGGTCACGCTGGCGCTGGCGGTGGCCTCGCCGTACGTGCTGTTGCGGGTGATGCCCTTCGTGGAGCAGTCGGCGCTGCACCACCTCGACGGTCTGCGCCAGCGCGCCGCGCGCGCGGCGGCACGGGTTCCGTCGTCGCCGGTCGGTCGGGCCGTCAGGTCCCTGGCGCCCGACATCGTGCCGACTCCCTACGAGGCGCCCGAGGATCTGGGCCTGACCATGTGGCCCGGTGTGCCGGAGGCACCGATGCCGCCCACCGACGGCGAGCCGCCGGCGCCGCCGGTGGGCACGCCTCAGCTGCGCGGCGGCCACGTCGTGCACTACTCCGACGAGGGCGGCCCGGTGGTGGGTTGGCACTTCGATGAGTGAGGGCCCTCGGCTGGGCCCCGCCAACGCCGTCGTCTCGTGGGTGGGTCTCGCGCGCCATCGCGTCCTGCTCGCCCTGGCGGGGGTGGGGCTCGTCGGCGACGCTCTGCTGCGCGTCGGGACGCCGGGGTGGGAGGTGGTCGCGGGCGTGGTACTGCTGGCGGGGGCGCTGCCCGCGCACGACGCGCGCAGCGTCGCCGAGTGGGCGACGACGACGACGGCCTACCTGGCGCGCTCGCGCTGGGTCACCGTCACCGTGGAGCACCCCTCGAGCCCGTCGTCCGGGGAGCCCGAGGGGGTGAGTGTGACCAGCGCGCGCGCCACGGCGGTGGTGCGCGGCTTCGAGCTCGAGCACCGGGGTCGGCTCGACCTGTCGGGGGAGGGGCCCGCGCTCGCGCGGGCGCTGGCGGACCTCGTCGACTCGCTGGCCCTGGCGCCGCCCGACCAGCACGTCTCGTGGCACGTCCGACGCGACGGGAACGAGCTGGTGACTTTGCTGGCGGTGCGTGGCGCCGGCGCGCCGCCGCCGGCGTTCCGCCCGCGCGACGCGCTGGTCGCGTGGTTCGTCGGAGCGGCGGTCGCCGAGCGCACCTGGCTGCTCGAGCGTTGGCGCTACCTGCGCGCTCCCTACGAGGTCGTGCGCGTCCTCCGTATTCGCGACTTCACGGCGGCGCGCGACGCGGCGGTCCTGGACCGGCTGGTCTGGACGTCGTCGAGGGTGGGGATCGCGGTGCACGTCGCGGTCGTGGAGTCGGCTCGGGCGCGGCGCCTGTCCGAGCGCGCCGTGCACCGTAGCCGCAGCGACGCGGCGATCTCGCGCGGCGCGGGCTTTCGCGAGAGCGCCCGGTCGGCCGCCGAAGAGGGGCGTCTCGCGCGGCGCGAGGGCCAGGTCGCGGCGGGCCGCGCGCTGGTGCGACTGGGCGTCTACGTGACCGTGCACGCGGCCGGTCTCGACGAGTTGCGCGCCGCGGTGGCCGAGGTCCTCGAGGTGGCCCGCGCGGCGGGACTGCGCTGTGAGCGTGGAGCCGGTCACCAGGGGCCGTGGCACCGCTACCAGCTGCCCGGCGGACTCGGCTGGTGAGCCGGCCGTGGACTCACTGGGCGACCTCGGTCGACCTCGAGGCCCTGCGGGTGCCCGACGCCGACGCCGGTACCGGACTGGCCGGACGACCGCTCGGCCGGGCGGTGCGCGGCGGCGACTTCGTGTTCGACCCCTTCGACGCCTACGCGTCGGGACTCGTCTCGAACCCCAACGTGGTGGTGGCCGGGGCTATCGGAACGGGCAAGAGCACCGTGGTCAAGATGATGGTCGATCGGGCGCTCGAGCGCGGGCGCCACGTCGTGGTGGTCGATCCGAAGGGCGAGTACGGCGAGCTGGCGCGACGCCACGGTCAGCGCTCCTTCGCTCCGGGTCGCGACGGCTGGTGCACGCCGTTCCCCGACGACGATCGCGAGGCACGCGCCCTCACCGGGGCGCTCCTGGCCAGCGCGCGCGCCGCCGCGCTGAGCGCTGAGCAGCACTTCGCCCTGGACGTCCTGTGGGAGGCGCTCCCCACGCCGCGCCCGCGACGGCTGCTGGCCGCACTCCTCGAGCGCGCACGCGGCCACCTCGGCGATCGTGGCCCGTCGCCGGCACGAGACCTGGCGGTGACGCTGCACCGCTTCGTCCACGGTGATCTCGCCGGCCTGGTGGACGGTGTCGGCGAACCGCTCTCCTTCGCCGATCGCCTGGTCGTCCTGGACCTGTCGGCGTCGTGGTCGAGCGGATCGCTGCCGATCGTGGCGCTGAGCGCCACGGCCGCGGCGCAGCGGGTCGCGTCGACGCGCTCGGCCCTGGGGTACCTGGTGCTCGACGAGGCGTGGGCCCTGCTGAGCGACCCGGGGGCGCTGGGCTGGTTGCGCGGCTCGTGGAAGCTGGCGCGCGCGCGGGGACTCGCGCACCTGCTGGTGCTGCACCGGTGGAGCGACGTGGCCGCCGTGGGCGACGAGGGCAGCGTCGGGCGGGCCACGGCCCAGGGCCTGCTGCGCGAGTGCGAGTCGTCGTGGCTGTTCCGTCAGCCCCCCGACGAGGCCGGCGAGATGGCTCGAGCCCTGGGGCTGGCCGACGCCGAGACGCGTCTCGTCACGTCGCTCGGTCGGGGATCGGCCCTCGTTCGCTACGGCGCGCACCGGTCGGTCGTGCGGGTGCGGCCCGACGAGCGCGACGCCGGCTTCGTGGACACCGACGCGGCCATGCGCTCGCCCGCGACGTCGTGACCTCGGACCGCCCGCCCCTGGGTCGACGGACGTGGCGGGGCGTGTCGTGGGGGCCGACGACGCGCCTGACGCCGGCCAGCTCGCTCCTGGTCGTCGGGCCGACGCAGGTGGGCAAGACCTCGTCCGTGGTCGTGCCCGCGCTGCTGAGCTGGACCGACGCGCTGGTGGTGACCAGCGTCAAGCGCGACGTGGTGGCCACGACGTCGCGGTGGCGCTCGTCCCTGGGCGAGGTGCAGGTGCTCGAGCCCGGGCGGGACGACGGCCTGACCTGGGATCCGCTCGAGGGCGTCGAGTCGATGCGTCACGCGCTTCGGGTCGCCGGAGATCTCACAGGGCGCGCGCCGGCGCACGCCGACTCGGAGTTCTGGAACACGCTGGCCACCAAGTTGCTCGCGGCGATGCTGGTGGTGGCGCGCGAGCGCTCGCGGAGCATCTTCGACGTGGCGGCCGCGATCGAGCGTCGTGACTTCGCCGCGTGGTGCGATGACGCGAGCGTGGCGTCGCGCTCGGTGCGCGACTTCCTCGACCACGACGCCAAGACGCTCGACGCGGTCGTGACCACGGTGGAGGCGATGGTGGTGCCCTGGCGCTTCGCGCAGCCGACGGCGCGAGTGCGCCGGGTGCTCGACGGTCCCAACACGCTCTACCTGTGCAGCCCCCGCGGCGAGCAGCGACACTACGAGTCCCTCTTTCGCGGGGCGCTGCGCATGGTGCTCGAGGAGCAGCAGCGTCGGGTGGACGAGGGTCGTGGTCGGCGCCTGCTGATGGTCCTGGACGAGGCGGCCTCCGTGGCTCCCCTCGATGACCTCGACCAGATGGCGGCGACGGTGAGCGGGCTGGGGGTGACCCTGGTCACGGTGGTCCAAGACTTCTCCCAGCTGGTGGGGCGCTGGGGACCCCGAGCCTCGACGATCGTGAACAATCACACCACCCGCCTCGTGATGGCCGGTCTCGCGGACCCCAGCGTGGGTCGCTACCTGCCCGAGATCGTGGCTCCGCGCGCGAACCGTCCCGCACCGCCGCTGCGGGTGCGTTCCCCGGGCACCGCAGTTCTCGTGGCCCGTCACCACCCGCTGGTCACGCTGCGTCTGCGACCGTGGTGGCGCGACCGTCGCCTGCGCGTGCGCGGCGAGCGATCCTAGGTACGATTCCCGGGTGGCCTCGTCGCGACCGTTCCCGCCCGAGGTCGTCTACGGCGTGGACGTCGGCGCGACCAACATCAAGTACTGCCACGTCGGCCCCGACGGTGCGCTGCTCGAGGCACTGCGCCGTCGCGCGACGCCCTACCCCTGCACGCCCGAGCGCCTCGTCACGACGCTGGTCGGGCGGATCCGCCGTTGCGGCACGTCGCGAGTGGGCGTGGGCTTCCCGGGCGAGTTCGCCGACGGCCACGTCGTGCGACCGGGCAACCTCTCGCGCCCGGGTGGTCCGGGAACGCCGGTCGATCCCGACCTCGACCGGCGTTGGCGCGGCTTCGACCTGCAGGGAACGCTGCGCGCGCAGACCAGCCGTGACGTGCGGGTGGTCAACGACGCGACGCTGGCCGCGATCGGGGCGAGTCTCGGCCGCGGCGTCGAGCTGGTGTTCACCCTGGGCACCGGCTTCGGTCTCGCGAAGTTGGACGGAGGTCAGCCCGTGCGCGTGCGCGACGTGGGCCAGGAGGTGTTCTGCGACGGGCGCACCTACGACCAGGCCCTCGGTGAGCAGTCACGCGCGCAGGACGAGGCGGCGTGGCGCCAACTGCTCGACCAGGCGCTCACCGGATTCATCCGGGAGTTCGGAGCCGACACCGTACACCTGGCCGGTGGCAACGCGCGGCGTGTGACGTCCGAGATGTTCGCTGATCTACCCTGTCCGGTCATTGTCAACGGCAACGAGTCCTCGATGACCGGTGCGGCTCGGCTCTTCTATCCGCTCGTCACCCCTCTCGATCGCTGAGGGGGTCCTGGGCCAGGTCCACGGCGCTCGCCGCGAGAACCTCGGCTGCGACGCGGCATGCCTCGTCGTCGACGGCGAAGTCGGGTCCGTGGTGCATTCCGCTGCTGCCGTCGGCCAGTGCGCCGCCGACGAACAGGTAGCATCCCGCGACGCGTCCCAGCAGTTCGGCCACGTCGTCACTCGGTGAGACCGGAGGCGTGACCAGCGTCGCGGCGCCGCCGACGACCCGCGCGGCCGCCTCGAGGACGCGGGCGGTGACGGCGGCGTCGTTGACGACCGCGGGGGCGTGCTCGCCCAGCTCGATCGTGGCGGTGACGCCGAAGGCGGACTCCACCTCGGCGACGAGGAGTCCCAGCCGCTCCAGCGCGATCTCGAGCTGATCGGGGGTGAAGGTGCGCAGCGTGCCCAGCGCGGTCGCGGCGCGCGGAACCACGTTGTTCGCGGTACCCGCGCGCACCACGCCCGCCGAGCACGCACAGTCGGTGCCCTCGAAGGAGAGGCCGGTGACGACCTCGCCGAGGCGTGGGACGAGGTGGCTGAGGGCGAGCACGACGTTGCCGTCGACCTGGGCCATGGCGCCGTGCCCACCGCGTCCGGCGAGGTGCACGGTGAGCGCGTTGGCGGCGCTCATGAGGGTGCCGGGCCGAGTCGCCACGAGGCCCACCGGCGCCAGCGACGTCACGTGGGCGCCGAGGACGACGTCGGCCGGGTGCTCGACCAGGAGACCACCGTCGATCATCGCTCGGGCACCGCCGAGTGCCTCCTCGGCCGGTTGGAAGACGAGGGTGTACTCGCCGGTGAGCGTATCGCGCCGTTGGGCCAGGAGGTCCGCCACGGCCAGCAGCGCCGCGGTGTGCACGTCGTGGCCGCACGCGTGCATGACGCCGTCGTGGCGCGAGGCGTGGAGCCAGGACCGCTCCTCGTGTACGGGTAGTGCGTCGATGTCGGCCCGCAGCATGATCCGCCGGCCGTGGTGGGCGCCGCGCAGGGTGGCGACCGCCCCGGTCTCGGTGGGGCAGGGGGCGAGCTCCCACCCCAGGGTCGACAGGCGTTCGCGGATCACCGCCGTCGTACGGTGCTCCCGGAAGGAGAGTTCGGGGTGGGCGTGCAGGTCGTGACGCAGATCCATCATCGGATCGCGGGCGCGGCGCCACAACTCGGGGAGTGAGTCGGTGAACGCGTCGTCCATCACCGAATGGTAGTGATCCGCCGTCGCCTCGCGGGTGGTTCGCCCGGGATGGCGTCGCGGTCGCCAGGCACTACGATGGGGAGCCGAGTATCACTGCGGCTGTAGCTCAGCGGATTAGAGCATCGGTCTACGGAACCGAGGGTCGGGGGTTCGAATCCCTCCAGCCGCACCAAAGGATAAAGGATGAGGTGCCAGCGTGGTCCGACGATCCGCGGGGTGCGGGGGTTCCCCATGAGATGACCTGGTGTCGTGAGCGCGTCAAGGGTTCGCTGCGCGGGCGGCGAGGGCGCGACGAGGTACCGTCAACTCGGGGGACGGCCAGTCTCGGGTGAGTGGGTTCGTATGCGATGGTTGCGTTCTACGAGTGCCGCGTTGGCTCTCGCCGCGTCGTCGCTGGGCGTCGCGGGCGCCGCGGGCGCGGCACCCTCGCCCTATCCGGCTTCGCTCACGATGCGACACGGGCTGACGTTCTCGACGACGGGTCGCGCGCTGCGATGGGGGACGGCGCTCACGACCGCCCAGGCTCGATGGGTGACGATCGAGTCGTCGGGGGGTGCCGATCGGTGGGGAGTGTGGCGTCGCGCCGGCGGGCCCGCGCAATACCCGGTGCGCAGCGCCGACGGCGGACTGCGCTGGGTGGCCGCGGGGCCCCAGCTCTCCTCCGACTGGGCGGGTGGTTCGCTCTTCGAGGTGACCGTGGTGATCGGCGAGGGTCCGCTGAGCGCGGTCATGGTCAGCCACTCCATCATTGACGTCACCACTGACGGCGGGCGACAGTGGTACCAGTACCTCCACGCCACCGCGAACTGGTCGATCTCGCGGTATCGGGTTCGCGGCGGGGGCATCGGCCTGCGCGTCGCTCCCGCGAGCTTCGCTCGATTGCCGAGGGGGAGTTACGCCCTCTACGTACTCGACGTCGTTGGTCACCGGTGGCGCCGCGTGGCGCAGTCGTTGCGCTGAGGCCCCGGTCCGGGCTCGCCGTGCCCGGGTCGGCGCCCGCTACGGGGGCCGGCTAGCGCGGCGGACGTCGACGCGTGGCCGTCACGCGTAGACCAATGACCGGGAAGAGGAAGACCGACGCGGCGCCGGCGGCCACGAGGGCCGCGGCATTCTCTGGTCCGAGGCGCCCCTGGGCGACGCCGATCTCGGTGATGGCGACGATGAGGGGGAGCGAGGTGGCGGCGTAGAGCGCGAGCGAGATTCGCTGACGCCGGGGGAGGTCGCGACGGTTGAGGGCGAACGCGGGCAGACCCCGTACGACGAGCAAGAGCACGAGGAAGATGGGCACGAGCAGGAGATTGCGCGCCTTGGCGAACAGGGCCGTCAGGTCGAAGGCCACCCCGCTGACCACGAAGAAGATGGGGACCAGGAAGCCGTAGCCGATCGCGTCGAGTTTCGACGTGACCGCGGCGCGATCGTCGCCGGCGATGATCACCTGGACCACGATGCCCGCGGCGAAGGACCCCATCAGGACGTCGAGTCCCAGCGCCTGGGCGAAGTAGGTGAGAGCGAGCACCAGCAAGAGGGAGAGTCGGACTGGTAGCTGGGAGGTGGAGTGCAGGTGGCGGCGCAGGAAGAGGATGGCCCGCGGCGGCCGGACGCGGTTGGCGAGGACGCCCGCCGCCACCGCGACGCCGACGAAGCCGAGGGTGAGCAGTGAGGTGAGTCCGGCACTGGAGGTGGAGAGCAGGATCGTGGCGACGACGATGGGCCCGAACTCGCCGACCGCTCCCAGCGTCAGCAGGCGGCTGCCCAACGGCGTGGCGAAGACGCCGGTGTCCCTCAGTGCGGGGATGAGAGTCGTGAGTGCGGTCGTGGTGAGGCAGAGCGCCACCGTCGTGGCGTGGTCGATGAGTCCCCAGGACTGGAGCGCGAGGGCGGCTCCCAGGGCCATGGCCAGTGACACCAGCCAGCCCACGACGACCCGGGCGCTGGACGCGAGGCGGATCTGGTGCAGGTCGATCTCGCTTCCCGCGAGGAACATCAGGTAGGACAGGCCGAGGGTCGACAGGGCGGAGACCACCGGTCCGACCCGCGCGACGTCGAGGACATCGGGCCCCAGCACGACGCCGAAGGCGATCTGGATGATGGCCTCGGGCACGACGACGATGCGTCGAGCAGCCTCCGCGACGATCGGCGATGCGACGGCTGCCAGAGCGACGAGCACCAGCGTGGGTAGCGCCAGTCCGATGGCGGAGTGACGGGCACCCGCGAAGGCCAGTAGCACGGCGTCAGGCCTCTCGCGGGTGTGGGGCGCCGGACGCGACTCGTCGATGATCTGCTCGCCCGCGGGTCGCGGCGCGATCGAGCGTGGGGCATCGGTCGGGCGTGATGGACGCTATCGGCGCAGTGTAGTGGCGTCGGCTGTGGTGCCGGTGGCCGCGTTCACGTCGTGCTGGGCACCCGAGTGGGCACGCCGGCTCCGTGGAGGGGCACGCGGGCGTCGATGGTCGTGCCGTGATCGGGTGTGGCCAGGATGTCGCAGCGCCCACCCAGCAGGTGAGCGCGTTCGCGCATGCTGTGGATGCCGAGGTGGCGTCCGTCGAGCGCTCCGACAGTGTGCGAGTCGAAGCCGCGCCCGTCGTCGGTCACGCGCACGTGCAGCGCGTCGCCCACGAAGTGCATCTCGACGGTCAGGAGGGTCGCGTCGGCGTGGCGCACGGTGTTGCGCACGGCCTCCTGGATGATGCGAAAGGCCCCAATCTCCGCCTCGGGGGTTCCGCGCACCACGTCGCCGTCGAGGAGGAAGCGGGTGGCCACCTCGTGCTGGATCTCGACGTCGACGAGCAGCCCCCGCACGGCGGCCACCAGTCCGTACTGGTCCAGGCCTGCGGGATGCAGTCCTCTCGTGACCTCGCGCAGGTGGCCCACCGTCTCGAGCAACTCTTCGCGCACGACGTCCCAGCGACCGTGGTCGCCGTTGGCGGGCGCGGCGTCACCGAGCGACTCGACGCGTCGCGCCAGCTGTAGGAGCCGTTGGAGGGGGTCGTCATGGATCTCGCGCGCGATGCGCCGCCGTTCCTCCTCCTGCGCTCGCAGCACCTCACCGGCCCAGGCCCGTGCCTCGATCTCCGAACGGTGCTCCTCGGTGATGTCCTCGAGGACGACCTGATGGGACGAGCCGTCGCCGACGGTGTCGAGACTCGAGATCGACGGTCGGTAGGTGCGTTCGTCGCCGTTCGGGGTGATGATGGTGACGGTTCGCGGCGTCGTGGTCGCGGTGATGTCGTCGACGGAGAGCCCGAGCAGGTCGTGCAGGGTGGAGCCGCGGGTATCGCCCCACAGCGTCGCGGCGGCGGGGTTGACCTCGACGACCGCTCCGGAGGGATCCACGAGGACGATTGGTGACGCGTTGGTGGTGAAGAGCTGGCGATAGTGCCATTCGGCCGCGCGACGCTCGGCCTCGGCGGACTCGGCGCGGGCTCGCTCGAGGTGGGCTCGCTCGATCTCGAGGCCCACGAAGAGGGCCACGACCGCTACGACCGCGAGCTGGACGAGGTCCTGGTGGTAGTGGCCCTTGTCGTGGTCGAGCAGCAGGTCGGGCGTCCACAGCAGGATCGCCCAGAGAGTGGTCGCCGCGGAGCCCGACAATCCGTAGTAGAGCGCGGCGTATCCGACGGGGATGAGTAGGAGATCGATGGGGATCCCGTAGGGGAAGTACCGGTTGTCCAGCCCGCCGTGCATGTCGATGCCGATGTGGATGAAGGCCCACAGCACCACCATGAGCTGCACCAGCCAGAAGGAGCGCTCGCGCAGCGGCGGATGCAGGGCACCCCTCAGGATCTGGCGCACGGGGATGCGCGGCGAGGCGGGGCGCAGCGTCACTTGGCCGAGTTGGGCGAGATCAGGTGGTGCTCGAGCACGTACACGATCGCCTCGGAGCGCGAGCGTACCCCGAGCTTGGCCAGCACCGCCGAGACGTAGCTCTCCACCGTGCGCAGCCCGACGCCGAGATCACGGGCGATCTCCTTGTTCGAACGGCCGCGTACCAGGCCACGGATCACGTCGAACTCGCGAGCGGTGAGGGCGTCGGCGACGCGCTCCTCGGGCTGTCGGCGTCGGCCGGCGAGTCGGTGCGACAGCACGCCGTCGATGACCGTGCCACCGAGCGCGACCGTGCGCACCGCGGCGATGAACTCGTCGGTGCCGATGGTCTTGAGCAGGTACCCGTTGGCCCCCGCCGCGAGGGCCTCGGAGAAGTAGACGTAGTCGTCGTGGGCGGACAGCATCAGGCAGCGCACGGGCAGTCCGGTGCCGACGACGTGGCGCACCACGTCGACGCCGCTGCCGTCGGGCAGTTCGACGTCGATGACCATGAGGCGGGGCGTGAGTCGCTGGGCGAGGTCGATAGCGTCGGCGACGGACGAGACCTCGCCCACGACCTCGATGCCGTCCTCGCGCTCGAGCATCTGACGGGTGCCCTCGCGCACGACGGTGTGGTCGTCCACCACCACCACCGTTATCGTTTCCTCGCGCGAGCGTACGTCCGCCACGGCCTCAGGATAGGTCAGGAATTCGCCCGTGCGGCACGCTGGACGTCGCGTCCGTACCGTAGTTCCTCGGTAGTGGCGCCCCGTGGCATTTCTCTACCGGACCCGGCCCGCGCCGGGCAGGCTGTCTCACGGGCTGGGCCGTGTGCGGTCCCGGCGCTGAAGGGAGTCGCGGGGCATGAGCAGTGAGTCGGTGGTGAGTGGGCGCCAGGATGGGATGAGCCATCGGCTGCGGGGCCTCGTCAATCTGGTGGTGGGAGCCGTGCTGGTCGTCGCGGTGGTCTTCGCTCTGACGGCCGGCGTCGGCGCAATCTGGTCGGCCGTGACGAGCTCGTCGAGCCCCGGCGCGAGCGCGGCGCCGGCGGGCGGCGCACCCGTCACCCCCGCAGCCGTGGCGCTCAAGATGACGATCGACGCCCCGCCGGTGGGTGGGGTCAAGGGATCCAACGGGATGGTGGACGAGGCGTACACGCCCGGGACTCTCACGATGAGCGTCGGGACCACCTATGACGTCACGATCCTCAACTACTCGAAGGACGGGCACACGTGGACCCTTCCGGAGCTCAACGTGAACGCGGTGGTGCCAGTGGGCTCGAGCTCCTCACCGTCGGTGACCCACTTCACCGTGACGCCGAAGAAGGCGGGGACGTACCAGTGGTTCTGTGCGGTGCCGTGCGAGAAGTGGTCGATGGCCACCAACGGCTTCATGCGTGGCTACGTGGTGGTCAAGGCGTGAGGTCTCGTACCGCGGGGGAGAGCCTCCCGGTCGGAGTAACCAAAGGAGATAATCACATGAAGAGCACACTGGCCAAGGTGGTGACGGTGGCCCTGGCGGCGGCTCCCGCGATGGCCCTCGGCCTCGCACCGAGCGGCGCCGGTGCCGCCGGGGCGGCCGGTCACGTGACCGAGTCGATGCGCCTGATCACTGGTCACATGGACGGAAAGTCGGGCTGGCCGAAGATCACCAACTCGTCGTGGACCGTCCACAAGGGTGAGACCGTCACCGTCAAGATCACGAGCTACGACGACGGCACGGCCCCGTTGACCGGCCAGTACATGAAGTACGACAAGGTGATGGGCGCGACCACCGGCAAGGAGACCGTCAACGGCAAGGGCGTGACGACGGTGTCGGACATCAACGTCGCCCACACCTTCACGGTGCCTGGTCTCGGGTTCAACATGCCGATCCCGGTGGCACCGACTGGCGGTCACGTCACCGTGGTCGCGACCTTCATCGCCAAGAAGACCGGTACCTTCGTGTGGCACTGCTACGCCCCGTGCGGCTCGGGCGCGACGGGCATGGCCGGCGCCATGACGACGATGGGCTGGATGACTGGAAAGGTCACGGTCGTCCGATGAGTGACGAGCGCTCTCGCGGATCGCGCGGCGACGCGCCAGGTGCCGGCGATCCGCTGGAGCGGCTCGGGCGGTGGGACCCCCTCGAGCGGCTCGGACGGCTGAGTTGGCGCCGCCCCGCGCGCGTCGCGCGCCAGGGGGGAATCGTGGTGGGCTCCTTCGCGGGCATCCTGGTGGTTCTCGGAGTCACGGTGGCCCTCGTGGGTGGTATCGCCGCGGCGGTGACGACGCTCACCAAGCCCGCGGCTCCTCCGGCGCTGGTGCCGCACGGCCACGTGACCGAGGCGATGAGCATCGTCTCGGGAACCTCGGGTGCGACCAACGGCTGGCCCGAGTACACCCACGCCTCGTGGACCGTCCACAAGGGTGAGACCGTCACCGTCAAGATCACGAGTTTCGACGACGGCACGGCGCCCCTCGTGGGGTCGCAGATGATGTTCGCGCACGTGATGGGCTCGACGAACGGCCACGAGACCGTGGACGGGAGGTCGATCACGTCGGTGCCGGACGTCAACATCGCCCACACCTTCACGGTGCCCGCTCTCAACTTCAACATGCCGATCCCGGTGGCACCGACCAACGGTCACGTCACCGTGGTCGCGACGTTCGTCGCGGCCAAGGCGGGCACGTTCACGTGGCAGTGCTACGCGCCGTGCGGGAGCGGGACGAACTCGATGGGCGGGGCGATGGCGACGATGGGCTGGATGGAAGGCACGATCAAGGTGACAGCGTGATGACGAAGAACAGAGAGATGGTGCCGGCGTCCCCGGCGGTTGACGACGAGCACGACGAACTGACCGCGGCTGCGGTCACGATCGGTCGGCGCGGACTCCTTCGCGCGGCGGCGCTGGGCGGACTGGGGCTCACCGCGCTCGGTGCGCTCGGCGAGACGGTGGCCGCGGCGGCCGAGTCCTCGACGACGACGCCGTCGGGCCCGACCCACCAGTGGTGCATGATCATCGACCTGCGCCTGTGCAACGGCTGCAAGCTCTGCACGACGGCCTGCCAGACGGCGCACTACCTGCACGAGGACCAGACGTGGATGAACGTCTACACGATGCAGAACGCGGCGGGCGAGGACTACTACATGCCGCGCCCCTGCATGATGTGCGAGGACCCGGCGTGCGTCCCGGTGTGCCCCGTGGGAGCCAACATCCGCACCGACGAGGGCCTCGTTCTGGTGGACCAGAGCCGCTGCATCGGTACGCGCATCTGCATGAACGCCTGCCCCTACGACGCTCGGTACTTCAACTGGGAGCAGCCCGTTCCCGCCCCGCGTCAGCCGTTCCCCCAAGAGCCCGAGTGGCCCGTTCCCCAAGTCAAGGGCACGGTCGGCAAGTGCATCGACTGCGCCGCGATGCTGCCCTCGGGCCAGCTCCCCGAGTGTGTCACCCACTGCCCCATGGGCGTGCTCTACTTCGGCGACCTCACGTCGGACGCGGCGGTCAATGGCATGGGAGCGACGGTGAAGGTGTCGACCTTCCTGGCGGAGAACGACGCCGTCGTCTTCAAGGAGGAGTACGGCACTCACCCGCGGGTGTACTACATCCCGGGTCACGGACAGGATTTGGACAACAATGCCGCGGCGTCGTCGTGATGCGGGGGCGGAGGTAAGCGAATGAGCAGCAACCTACTGGAGACCGAGCGAGTCGAACGGCCCGCCGATGCGCACGCGCGCGAGGACGTGCGCCACGCGGCGATGCGGCCCGTGCTCGAGACGCCGCGGTGGTGGTGGCCGGCCGTGCTGGTGCTGGGTGCCGTCGTCGTCCTGGGCATCGTCGCGTGGATGGTTCAGGTCGCCGACGGCCTGGGCACCGCCGGCTACAGCGACGGAGCCTTCTGGGCCATCTACGAGGCGAACCTCGTGGCCTTCATCGGCGTCAGCTACGGCGGCGCCGTGGTGTCGGCGATCCTGCGTTTGACCCACGCTGGCTGGCGGGCCCCCCTGACGCGGATCGCCGAGGCCACGGCCCTCGTGACCCTGCCCATCGGGATGCTCTTCATCATTCCCCACCTGGGCAGCCCCCAGAAGATCTGGGAACTGGTCTGGCCGCCGTACTGGAACCTGTCGTCGCCGATCCTCTGGGACTTCTTCGCGGTCAGCACGTATCTGCTCGCGACCATCGTGTTCTTCTATCTGCCGCTCGTCCCCGACGCCGCCATCGTGCTCGACCGCCTTGGTGACGCGCCGGCCAATCGCCGCGTTCGCGTGCGGCGCACGCTGTACCGCGCGCTCCTGGGCCGCTTCGGGGGCACGCCGCGCGAACGGGCCGCGCTCAACGGGTCGATCGGCCTGGTCGCCATCATGATCATCCCCATGGCGGTCTCGGTCCACTCGGTGCTGTCCTTCGCGTTCTCGTCGTCGTCGCGACCCGGCTACATGGAGACGATCTTCCCGGTCTACTTCGTCGTCGCGGCGCTCTACTCGGGAGTCGCGCTGGTGGTGCTGGTGATCGCCGCGAGCCGGCGTCTCTTCCACCTCGAGGCGTTCATCGTGCCGCGCCACTTCGTGCGCCTGGGCTTCGTGATGATCGCCTTCGGTGCGGCGTACCTGTACCTCACCTTCACCGAGTACCTGGTCGACGGCTACTCGGGGACCACCGGTGCGGCCGCCTGGGTGTACCAGGACATCGCTGGTCGCTACTGGATCCCCTTCTGGTTCTACTTCGTCGCGGCTGGCGTGGTGCCCCTGGTCATCATGGCCGTGCGGCGCTTTCGCACGACGTCGGGGGTGGTGGTCGCCTCGACGCTCGTGGTGCTGGCCCTGTGGGTCAAGCGTCTCGTGATCGTGATCCCCCCGGCGACGGAGCCGCTCGTGCAGTCGCCGCTGGCCAAGGGTGGCGTACTCGCCGGCAACTGGGGTAGCTACCACTTCACCTGGGTGCCGATCTCGATCACGGTGGCGGCCACCGCCGCGATACCGCTGCTGTTGCTGATCGTGTTCCGCTTCGTGCCCATCCTGCCGATGGCCGAGATGGAGGAGATGGACGACGAGCTCGTTGGCGCGTCGTCGAGGGAGGTGGCGTGATGGCGCGGACGACGGGTCGTGGTGTGCGACGGGTGGGGGCCGCGTTCGGCGGCGCCCTGATCCTGGTCGCGGTGGCGTTCGCGCTGCCGGCGGCGGCGTCGGGCCCGAGCGTGGCGTTGCGGGCCTCGACCCCGTCGGGCGGTGGCGTGGCGCTGACGGCGCAGGTGGCGTCGGTCGACGCACCGGTGACGGTCGACTACTACGTGCACCTCGAGGAGTTCTCGGGCGCGCCCCTGCTGCTGATCGGCTCGTCGACGACCAACGCCGCGGGAGTGGCGACCGACGTCTACCAGCCGACGTGGTCGGGGCCGCAGAACTTCGTCGCCACGGTCGTCGCACCGAGCGGGACGGTTCTGGCTACTACGAGCCTGACGGTCCAGGCCGCGAAGACCGACCCCTTCGCGGGCAGCGTCCAGAGCCTGCGACCCGACGGCCTCATCGGCCGCTGGGTCGTGGTCGCCCTGCTGGCCCTGCTGTTGGCCATGTGGATCACGCTGCTGGCGGTGATCGTGCGCGTCCAGCAGGGTCCTCGCGTCGTGCGGTGACCTGATGGCGGGCGTCGCGGGACTGTCGGTGACGAACCACACGGTCGTCGGGGCGTTCGATCACGAGCTGGTGATCCAGGCCGGGGTGATCGCGTCCCTCGCGATCATCGCGTGTCTCGTGGCCGTCGCGGTGGCCGGTCGCGGCGCGTCCAACGAGGACAGCGGGGATAGTGGGGCAGAGCCCGTCGCTCGGCGAGTCGTGCGCGTGGGCTTCGGCCTCGTCTGGCTTGTTGACGGCATCCTCCAGGCCCAGTCGGCGATGCCCCTGGGCATGATTCCCCAGGTGGTGCAGCCGGCGTCGTCGTCGTCGCCGAGCTGGGTGCAGCACCTGGTCAACGTCACCGCGACGATGTGGACCCTGCATCCCGTGAGTGTGCCCGCCTCGGCCGTGTGGATCCAGATTGGACTGGGAGTCTGGCTTCTGGGCGCCCGTCGGGGGGAGTGGTCGCGGATGGCGGGCTGGACCAGTCTGGCCTGGGGCCTCTTCGTGTGGGTGTTCGGTGAGGCCTTTGGTGGCCTCTTCGCGCCGGGCTTGTCCTGGTTGACGGGGGCGCCGGGGGGCGTCCTCTTCTACTGCGCGGCGGGCGTGCTGGTCGCACTGCCGGAGCGTCACTGGGAGTCGGCCCGCCTGGGTCGTGTCGTGCTGGCGACGCTCGGCGGCTTCTTCATGGTGATGGCCGCCCTACAGGCGTGGCCGGGTCGGGGCTACTGGCGCGGGGCGGGCACGCACGGGCCGGGCACGCTGCTCGGCGCGGTTCAGGCCATGACGACCACCCCCCAGCCCTCCGCGCTGCGCTCGCTGGTCACGGGCTTCGCCGCGGTGGACAGCGCGCACGGCTGGGCCGTGAACCTGGTCGTTGTCGTGGCACTCGGGGTGATCGGGGCGTTGCTCGTGCGTGCGCGGCCGTCGTGGTTGCGCGTGGTGGTGGTGGCTGGCGTCCTCCTGTGCCTGGCGGACTGGGTCCTGGTCCAGGACATGGGGTTCTGGGGCGGGGTCGGCACCGACCCCAACAGCATGATTCCGACGGCCCTGTTGCTCGTCACCGGGTACCTCGCGGTGTCGAGCGTGCCCGCGACGCGACCGGCCGTGGTGCCTCAACGTCGCGTGGCCCGGGGCGCGCGCGTGTCGTGGGCGGCGTCGCTGGTCGCCCTGATCATGCTGGTCGTGGGCGTGGTCCCCGCGCTCGCGGCGGCGGCCGATCCCCGAGCGAGCACCATCCTCGCCCGCGCGGAGGGTGCCACCGTCGCCGCGCTCGACGCCCCGTCGCCGTGGCCGGGCTGGTCGGGTGCGACGGGGCCTTCGGGCTCGGAACCGACGGTGGTGACGTTCCTCGGGAGCTGCGACGCCCGCAGTGACCTCGCCACGCTGCGCGCGGCCCAGCGTGATCTCATGGCGTCGGGCGACGCGATGAGTGTCACGGTGGCGACCGCCTGCGCGGCGCCGCAGGCGCCGGCGCGCTGGCGGGTGGCTCGACTGACGCCGGTCGAGCTGCGGCGCTGGCGCGCGGCCTTCGGACAGCTGAGTGGCCTCACGTCACGCCCGCGGGGTGATGTCTACTACGTGCTCGCTCCCGACGGCCAGGTATGCGACGCGCTCGTGACCGGCGCGGCGCCGGTCGGTGGTCCACTGGTCTCGTCGAACGCGGTGGAGCTCGCCGGGGTCGTGCGTCGTGTGGCGCTCGGCCTCTAGCCACGGCGTCACACGGGGGCGACGACCTCGCGGCGTGGCGTGGTCGGCGGGCGCACATCGCGCGCCTCGCCGATCAGGTCGTCGCGCAGGGCCCGTACGGCGGGATCGTCGAATCGGTTCACGCGCTGGAGCGGATCGTCGGTGAGGTCGTAGAGTTCGCCCTCACTCCCGTCGTGGACGGTGCCCGGCAGGTAGGTGGTGCAGACGTAGCCGTCGTGGGTGATGGTGCGCAGATGCACGTCGACGCCGAACAGCTCGGAGTCCCACTCCGTCAGGACGGGTCGGGTGGGCTCGTCGGGTGAGGTGGGTAGGGGGCGACCCTCGAGGAAGGCGGGCGGCTCGACGCCGGCGAGCGCGCAGAAGGTCGGAGCGAGATCGATCAGCCCGACGGGGCAGTCGATCACGGCGGGGGCGATGCCGCGACGCGGGGCGGGGCGCCACACCAGGGGCAGGCGCATCAAGGAGTCCACGTGGTAGGGGCCCTTGAAGAGCAGGCCGAAGTCGCCCTGGAACTCGCCGTGGTCGGTGGTGACGACGACGTCCACGTCGTCGTCCCACCCGCGCGCATCGAGGGCCTCCAGCACTCGACCCAGCGCCTCGTCGATGAGCTCCACCTCGACCGCGTTGCGAGCGTTGACCTCGCGGACCTGGTCGGCGGTCAGCGTGGCCGGCACCCAGGTCGCGGGAGCCTCGTAGTTCGAGACCAGCGCCCCGTCGTACCAGAGACGCCAGTGGCGTGGCTTGTCGTCGAGCAGCCGCTCACGTTCGTCGCGGCGCGCCGGGTAGCCCGCCGGCAACGCGACGTCGCGCCAGTCGATGCGTCGCATCTCGCTCTCGGGCGGGTCCCACGGGTGGTGCGGGTCCGGGAAGCTCATCCAGCAGAACCAGTCGTCGTCGTCGGCGAGGCCGGCCAGCCAGTCGAGGGTGCGTTGGGCGACCCAGTCGGTGTGGTACCACTCGCGCGCGACGGGGTTCACCGCCACCTGGGGGGCGCCGGTCGCACCGCCGCCGCGGGCGTTGACCTGCAGGTCGGCGTCGAGCGTCTCGTAGAAGCCGGCCATCGCCTCGGGGTGGTTCGCGCGCAGCCAGCGCGCGTAGTGCAGGGGTCCCATCACGCCGTGGGTCGCGAGCTCGAGGTGCTCGAAGCCTCGGTGCGAGCCCCCCGGGGGCGTGGGCCCGAGGGCGCCCAGCGCGTTCTCGGCGAAGCGGCCGAAGGGGTCGAGGAAGGGCTCGAAGTGGGCCTTGCCGATCAGGGCCGTGCGGTACCCGGTCTGGCGCAGCACCTCAGCGATCGACGGCGCGTCGTCGGCCAGGGGCACCCCGTTCATCCACACGCCGTGGGTCGCCGGGTGCTGGCCGGTCAGCATGGTGGCCCGCGACGGCATGCACACGACCGAGGAGGGTACGGCGCGCTCGTAGCGCAGACCGTGCGCCGCCAGCGCGTCGACGACCGGGGTCCGCGCGAGCGTGCCGCCGTTGCAGCCCAGCGTGTCGTAGCGCTGTTGGTCGGTGGTGACGAAGAGGATCCTGCTCACGTCGCCTCGACGAGCTCGCGGAGTCGGTGCAGCGCGTCGCCGGCCGCGCCGGCGATCACCAGCGCCAGCGTGGCGGGATTGGCGTCTACGCCGTAGACGGCCAGGCACGTCCCGTCGTCGAGGTCGATGACGTCGATGGTGGACAGGTGCTCGTGGAACAGCGCGGTGGTGATCCGGTACTGGAAGCGTCGGGCCAGCGGATCGTTGGTGACGATCTCCTCGGGCATCGCCACACCCGACTCGGTGACCACGGTGCGCGTCGCTCCCGTCACGCGGCACTCGGCGATGCCCGTGAACCACTCGGCCAGTCGCGTCGGGTCGCCCACGTAGGGCCAGACGACCTCGGCGGGTCGACGGATCCGTACGTGGCGTCGCACACTGGCGCGGGTGCGGTGCACGGCCTCACCGACGCGGTCCTCCACGGGCGAAGCGTAGAGGTCGCCCCGGGCGCTGTCAACGACGTGCCACGAGCTCGGCCACCGCGTGGGCCGCGCGGGCTCGCGGGTTACGCTCGAGGTGGTGCTCCGATCGGTGGCGCGCCACGGTCGAGGGAGGCCACGTGGTCAATGGGGACCTGGCGCATGGCTGAGGCCACTGACCCTTCGCTCGACGATCTGGTGACGGGGGCGAGCGAGCGAGCCCGGCGACTCATCGCCGAGGCCGAGCGTCACCGCACCCGCCACGAGCGCGCGGTGCGTCGTCAATTCGTCGGGCTCTTCCGCGACCCCGCGGCCCTGGGCGTGACGATCGCGATGACCGATGAGGTGATGCGCTGCGCGTCGCGCGAGGGGGCGACGCGAATCCTGCGCCGCACGGCGCCGCACGCGACCGTGGCCGGCTTCGGCGTGCTCAATGCCCTCGGCCTGCGACTGATGGCGGCCGCGTCGCGCGTGGCCCCGGCGCTCGTCGTGCGGATCGTGCACTGGCGCGTGCGCCGACTGTCGGGCGACCTGATCCTGGACGCGGCGCCCGCGGCGTTCTCGCGCCACGCGCGCCGCCGACGCGAGCAGGGCCTCGCGCTCAACGTCAACGTGCTGGGCGAGGCGGTCCTCGGGGAGCACGAGGCCGCGCAGCGACTCGCGCGGGTGGTGGCGATGATCCGCCGCGACGACGTGAGCTACGTCTCGGTCAAGCTCTCGGCGCTGGTCAGCCAGATCGTGGCGATCGACCACGCGGGCTCGCGCGAGCGGGTCGCGCAGCGTCTGCGCACCCTTTTCCGCGAGGCCAACGCGCACGCGACGTTCGTCAACCTCGACATGGAGGAGTACCGCGACCTGCGCCTCACCGTCGACGGGTTCATCGAGGTCCTCTCCGAGCCCGAGTTCGCCACCACCTACGCCGGCATCGTGCTGCAGGCCTACCTGCCCGACTCGCACGCCGCGCTCGAGGAGTTGCTCGCCTGGGCCCTGGACCGCCGTGCGGCCGGCGGGGCGCCGATCAAGGTGCGCCTGGTCAAGGGCGCCAACCTGGCCATGGAGCACGCCGAGGCCGAGCTGCACGGCTGGGTCGCCGCCCCCTACGACACCAAGGCCGACGTCGACGCCAGCTACGCGCGCCTGATCGACCGCGCGCTGCGCGTCGAGCACGCCGGGGCCCTGCGAGTGGGGGTGGCCAGCCACAACCTGTTCGCCGTCGCCTGGGCCCTCGAGGTGGCGGCGGCCCGCGGCGTGGGCGATCAGCTGGACATCGAGATGCTCGAGGGCATGGCGCCCGCCGAGGCGCGCGCCCTGGTGAGCGAGGGGCGCACCGTGCTCCTCTACGCGCCGGTCACGCGCGTCGACGACTTCGCCGCCGCCGTGGCCTACCTGGTGCGGCGCCTCGACGAGAACACCGCACCCGAGAACTACCTGCGCGCGGCCTTCGCGATCGCGAGCGACCCGGCGACCTTCGAGGAGCAGCGCCGCCGTTTCGTGGTCTCCGTCGCGGCGCGCCACGCGTTGGTCACCGACCGGCGGCGCCGTGCTCGCGCCGCGACCGCGGGCTTCGCCAACGCGCCCGACGGCGACCCCACCGACCTCGCCTACGTGGCGGCGCTCGCGTCGTCGTGCGAGGGGCTCGCCGCTCGCGGCGACCGGGCGCAGCTCGTCGAGGTCGGTGAGGACGTGGCCGACGCGCCGGCGTCGGCGCTCGAGGTCGGCACCGACCCCAACGACGCGGGAGCGGGCTGGTACCGCTACCGGGTCGCGGACCGCGACCGGATCGACGAGGTCGTGGCGCGCGCGCGCGCCGCCGCGCCGGCGTGGGCCGCCCGCTCGGCGAGCGAGCGTGGCGCGATCCTCGCACGGGTGGCGGCGGTGATGGAGGCGCACCGCGCCGCCACGATCGCGGTCATGGCGCGCGACACGGGCAAGACGGTGGCCGAGGGGGACCCCGAGGTCAGCGAGGCGATCGACTTCGCGCGCTACTACGCCACGCTCGGCGAGGGCCGGGAGGGAGTGGGTCTGGAGGGATCGACCCCGCTCGGGGTGGTCCTCGTCGTGCCGCCGTGGAACTTCCCCTACTCCATTCCCGCCGGTGGGGTCACCGCGGCTCTCGCGGCGGGCAACGCGGTGCTGCTCAAGCCCGCGCCCGAGGCGGTGGCGGTGGGCTGGGAGCTGGCCCAGCACCTCTGGGAGGGGGGCGTGCCGCGCGACGTGGTGCAGTTCGTGCCCACGCGCGACGACGAGCACGGGCGCCACCTGGTCACCCACGACGGCGTCGACGCGGTGGTGCTGACCGGCTCGTTCGACACCGCGCGCCTGTTCACCTCCTGGAAGCCGTCGATGACCCTGCTCGCCGAGACCAGCGGCAAGAACGCCCTCGTGGTGACGGCGTCGGCCGACGTCGACCTGGCGGTGAAGGACCTGGTGCACTCGGCGTTCGCCAACGCCGGCCAGAAGTGCAGCGCGGCGAGCCTGGCCATCGTGGACCGCGCCACCTACGACAACCCGCTCTTCGTGCGTCAGCTGGTCGACGCGGTGACCAGCCTCGCGGTCGGCGCAGCGCTGGAGTGGGCGAGCGAGGTGGGGCCGGTGATCCGCCCGCCCGAGACTGCCCTACGCCGGGCCCTGACCCAGCTCGACCCCGGCGAGTCGTGGCTGGTCGAGCCCGCACCCCTGGACGAGACCGGTCACCTCTGGCGCCCGGGGGTGAAGGTCGGCGTGGCGCCAGGGTCGTGGAGCCACCGTCACGAGTGGTTCGGCCCGGTGCTCGGCGTCATGGTGGCCCCGGACCTGGCGACGGCCATCGAGTGGCAGAACGCGGTCGACTACGGACTCACGGCCGGCATCCACAGCCTGGACGAGGCCGAGTGCGCGACGTGGCTCGAGCGCGTCGAGGCGGGCAACCTCTACGTGAACCGGGCGATCACCGGGGCGGTGGTGCGTCGTCAGCCCTTCGGTGGCTGGAAGCGCTCCAGCGTCGGACCCGGCGCCAAGGCCGGTGGGGTCAACTACGTCGCCGCCCTGCGTCGCTGGCCCGAGGTCGACGACGTCGTGGCGGCCCGCGACGACCTACGACGCTGGTGGGACGAGCGCGCGAGCCGGGCGATCGACGAGTCGGGACTCGCCGTCGAGAGCAATCACGTGCGCTACCGCCGCGCCCGCCAGCCGATCCTCGTGCGCGTCGACGAGCGCGTCGACGCGCCGCGCGTGGGCTACGTGCGCGCCCTCGCGTCGATCACCGGGGCCCGGATCCAGTTCAGCGCCGCGCGCGTGGTTCCCGGCGTCGACGGCGTGATCGTCGAGTCGCTCGACGAGCTAGTCGCACGCGCCGCGACGGTCGCGCGAGTGCGTTGGTGGAGCGAGGAGACGCCCCCGGTGACGGAGCTGCTCGATCAGGGCCGCACGACGGACCGACGCCCGCTGAGCGGCGTGGGCGCCGTCGAGGGGCCGCGCTGGCTGCTCGAGCAGAGCGTGGCGATCACCAACCACCGCTACGGCAACGTGAACGCAGGCCCCAAGCCCGCGGTGGTGGGCCTCGGCACGACGGCGAACTCGCGGGGCGGGTGAGGCGCCGGGCGCCATCGCCGTGGTCGGCGTATGGCCTCGACGCGCTAGTTTGCAGGGGTGACCCGATGGTAGGGTTCGCGCACTCAATCCAGTCCTCGTTGGGGTCGCCACGTGAGAACGGAGACGAGATGACGATGATGCCGGGCGGCGACGTCACCCATCGAGGAACGTGAGTAGCGACGTGCCCGCAACGCGGCTGTCGGCCGTGGTGGCGCTCCTGGTGGAGCGTCAACGGGCGGGTGAGGAGGCCCACGCCTTGTGCCTGGTGGCCGCGGAGGTCATCGTGGTGGACGGGGCGGCCGTCTCCCTGGTCTCGCCCGAGGGCGCTCTCACGGTCGTGTGCTGCGGGACGACGCGAGCGCGCGATCTCATGGACGCGGAGCTCACCACGGGCGAGGGGCCGTGCGTCGACGCCGCGCGGACCCGTCGCACGGTGGTCGAGGTGGACGTGCTCACGGCCGCGACCTCGCGCTGGCTGGGCTACAACGCCCTCGCGCGCGAGATCGGCGTGGGCGGCGTGTTCGCCGTGCCGGTGAAGGTGGGGTCCGTTCGCATCGGCGTGCTGGGCCTCTACCGTGACGAGCCCGGACCGCTGCGCGACGACCAGTGGTCGGACGTGTACCTGATGGCGGCGGTCATCGGTCGGGCCATTCTGGCGTTGCAGGCCGGCGCGTCGCCCGGGATGCTGGCCGCCGCGCTCGAGCGTGACGGCGCCAGCGAGGTGACGGTGCACTGGGCCTGCGGCATGCTCGCGGTGCAGGGGACGGTGTCCGTGAGTGACGCCCTGGTGATCCTGCGCAGCCACGCGTTCGCGACTGGCGTGACGCTGGCGGGCCTCGCGGCGCGGGTGGTCGCCAACGAGACTCACTGGGACGCTGACCGGCTCGCGTGGGCGGACGGCTCGTGGTGAGGGGCTGGGGCGCAGTTCCGACGAATAGGGTGGGATCCGGCGTGGAGGCGAGTCGCCGCGAGGATGAGGTAGTGGTGCGATGACAAGAGAGTCTCTCGTAGTGGCCACGCTCGTGGAGCTGGCCGACAACCTGGTGGTCGACTTCGACGTGATCGATCTGTTGATCCTGGTCAGCCGACGTTGCGTGGAGGTTCTCGACGTCGACGCGGCGGGCGTGATGCTGGCGGCACCGACCGGTGAGCTCCAATTCGTGGCCTCGTCGAGCGAGTCCATGAAGATTCTCGAGCTCTTCCAGATCCAGGCGGATGAGGGGCCGTGCGTCGACAGCTATCGCAGCGGTGAGACCGTCGCGAACCACGCGCTGAGTGACCCCGACGAGCGGTGGCCCCACTTCACGCCCCGGGCCCTGGCCCTCGGCTTCGCCGCTGTGCACAGCGTCCCCCTGCGGCTGCGCGGACGCACCATCGGCGCTCTCAATCTCTTCCGGCGCGAACCTGGGTGGCTGGACGAGACCGACGTCATGTACGCCCAGGGTCTGGCGGACATCGCGACCATCACGATCCTTCAGCACCAGACGGCGGTGGACGCGAGCCTGCTCAACGACCAGCTGACCCGCGCCCTGGAGAGCCGCATCGTCATCGAGCAGGCCAAGGGCATGGTGGCCGCGGCGATGCGCTGCGACGTGGACCAGGCATTCGCGCGCCTGCGAACCCACGCTCGCAACCACAATCTGGGGCTGACTGCGGTGGCGCACTCCGTCGTGAGCGGCGCGGTGAGGGTCGACGAACTCGACTCGTGATCGGGGCGGTGGCCGCCGCGAGAACGTCCGCGCACTGACGCGCAACCGCCGCCGGTGAGGGGGAAATGGGTGTGAAGGGGGCGCCTGCGGTGCCGCTTCCTTGCCCCATATCTGCGGGGCGAAGCGTGGTAAAATACCGGTAGGACGTCAAGACCCCGCCTCCTTGTACTCGAACAGTGTGTTCGGGATCGTAGAGGGGGATTGTATGGGTTTACCAGGCATGGTTCTAAGTGTCATGGCGGCGGCAGCCGGTGCAGTAATGTACTGGGCAATAACCTATCAGGGTCACGGGTTTCGCCTGTCGACAGTGGGAATAATCCTGATGGTCTTTGGCGCCATTGGCTTCGTCATTTCGGCGATCGTGTTCGCGTCGTCACGTCGAGCAGTGGGGTCGGGGCATCACACCCTCGATCGCCAGGTCACCGATTCGTCGGGACAGTCCAGCACGGTCCATGAAGACGTCAAGTAATTACGCGAGGTGCGCGTCGTCGACGTTCGTCGGCGACGCGCTGCGCGGCGTCGTGAGAGTGGCGCCGTGAGACTGTTGAGAAGGGCGCGTCATATGCGTATTCGAATGGGAACCATCGTGGTGATTCTGCTGCTGGTGATCATCTACCTGATGGTCCGATGAGCGGCGGCCCCTCGAGCGAGCCCCCTGCGGGGGGCCGCCACGCGGTCGGCGTGAGCGGGTCGTGGTCCGCGGTGACGGCTCGAGTCGCGGCGCTGCGAGCGCAGCTGGTGAGCCGCGCGGCGCTGTCGCGCCCGCCGGCGTCCGTTGGGGACGTGGGAGCCTCAGCGCACGGACTCCCCGCTCGCGAGACGACCCGAGACGTCCACTCGCCCGCGGCCGCGTCGAGCCGCACGCCACGGCGCGAGGGTGGGACGAGCGACGACCTGCGCCACGCGCCCACGCGCTACGCGGGCGGTGGCCGGTGGTCGAGCGGTGCCGTCGGGGCCCGCGAGCACGGTGCGGAGCGCTGACGTGTGGCGAGGACATCTGCCGGGACGCCGGTCGCTCGACGAACAGCGGTGGCGATCCATCGCCCGACGCGATCGCACCCGGGCGCTGAGCGACGTTCCGCGCTCCGAGATCGTGGTCGGCGCGACGCTGTCGCGCCCGTCGGCGCGGGTGCTCAGTCGACGTCGCTAGCTGATGCCCTCACGGCCTCGTGGTGGGCCACTTGGCCCCTCTCACGTTCGATGAGCTCATCCTCGTTGGCGAGCTCGATGTGGACCAGATGGTCGTCGGCGCGGGGCGAGGTGCGTATCAACTCATCGAGCTTCAACTGGATGGCGATCTGCTGGCGGCTCTGCGTGTGCTGGATGACGAACAGCATCACCAGCGTGATCGACTCCGTCGCGACGGCGAACCCCGTCTCCCAACCGGCGCGATGTCCTACGATCGCGAGGGTGACGAGGTAGATCGCTAGTGCCGCGGCGACGGTGGCCGTCGCTCCTGCGCGCGAGGTCACCTCGCCCACCCACTGGAGGACGCGGCTGATGCGCCGCTGCAACGTTGATGTCTCCATGATCTCTCCTCGAGCGGCTGGTGGTCGTGCGCGCCGCGCCGACGTCGGCGTCGCGCGAACCTCGCGGACCTGTCAACACCGCCACGGCGACCTGCGCCGTGTCCCCGCGGCCCGGGCTGGGGTGGGTCGTCCCACCCCTCAACCTAGCGGCGCGACGCGGAGTCGAGTCGTTGCACCGGCGACGGGTGCGACGGGTGCGGAGCCGCGGTGACCCTTGGTCGGCGCGCGGACCGCACCCGCCACTCCGGTCGTTTTGCGGGGTGCTGGTAGGGTTTCTCGGGTGGAACATGGCTGTCCAGCGACGTCACCGACGCTCGCGACGGTGACGAAGGAGTGACGTGAGGGTTCTGGTTCTTGGTGGTGACGGATTTTGCGGATGGCCCACGGCGCTGCACCTCTCGGACGTCGGGTGGGACGTCACGATCGTGGACAACCTGAGTCGACGGGCGATCGACCTCGAGCTCGAGGTGGAGTCGCTGACGCCGATTCGCCCCATCGGGGAGAGGATCCGCGTCTGGGAGGAGTTGAGCGGCCGGGAGATCGGCTACGTGCACCTCGACCTCGCCGAGGAGTACGACCGCTTCGAGACGCTGCTGCGGGACCTGCGCCCCGACGCCATCGTCCACTTCGGAGAGCAGCGCTCCGCCCCGTACTCGATGCGCAACATCCCGGCGAAGCGCTACACGGTCGACAACAACGTACGCGGGACGCACAACGTGCTGGCGGCCATCGTCGCTGCGGATCTCGACGTGGCGCTGGTGCACCTGGGGACCATGGGGGTCTACGGCTACGGGTGGTCCGGTAGCGCGCCGATTCCCGAGGGCTACCTCACCGTGAAGGTCCCCACGCCCGACGGCGACATCGAGCGCGAGATCCTCCACCCAGCGAATCCCGGCTCCGTCTACCACCTGACCAAGACGCTCGACCAACTGATGTTCACCTTCTACGCGGGCAACGACCGTCTGCGCATCACGGACCTGCACCAGGGGATCGTGTGGGGCACCCAGACGCCTCAGACCGTGCGCGACGAGCGGCTGATCAATCGCTTCGACTACGACGGCGACTACGGCACGGTGCTGAATCGCTTCTTGATGCAGGCGGCGATCGGCCACCCGCTGACGGTGCACGGCACCGGGGGCCAGACCCGCGCGTTCATCCACATCCGTGACACGGTTCGCTGCATCCAGATCGCCCTCGAGAACCCCCCGGCCCGGGGCGACAAGCCAATGGTGTTCAATCAGGTGACCGAGACCTACCGGGTTCGCGACCTGGCCCAGCTGGTGTCGGAGATGACGGGCGTGGAGATCGCGTACCTGCCCAATCCGCGCCGCGAGGCGGCGGAGAACGAGCTCAACGTGAGCCGCGATCGCTTCATGGCGCTCGGCCTGAATCCGACGACGCTGTCCGAGGGGCTGCTCGAAGAGGTGAGCGACATCGCGACGCGCTACCGCGACCGCGTCGACCCGACCAAGATCATCGCCCGCTCGACCTGGCGCGAGGGGATGGAGACCTCACCTGACCTGATGAAGGGGTGAGGTGGCGCGCCGGCGCGCCGGCGCGTGTGAGACTCGGCACATGTCGACCATCTACCAGTACATGCGCCACCCCCGCCACGCGGAGCTGCGGGCGGGACGGCCGGTCACCACCCGTGACCTGCGCAACCTGAATCACCCGAACCCGATCGTGCGCTTCAACGCGCGCGTCGGGCTCAAGGTCACGCTGATCGTGGGCACGATGTGGTGCGCCTACCTCTTCAGCGTGATCGCGCTCATCGCCCTGCCCTCGGCCATCAAGCAGGGGATCTTCTTCGTCGTCGTGTGGATCTCGAGCAGCTTCCTGCAACTGGTCCTGCTGCCGATCATCATCGTCGGCCAGAACATCCAGGCGGCCACCGCCGACAAGCGTGCCGAGGACACCTACAAGGACGCCGAGGCCGTCCTGCGCGAGTCCGAGGAGATCCAGAACCACCTGCTCGCCCAGGACACGGCGATCGCCGAGATCATCGATCGGCTCGAGCGGTTCATGGGCCAGCCGGCGCCACCCAGTCCGTGACGCCCTAGGGTGGCGTGGTGCGTGGCGAAGTCGAGGCGTGGTGACGTGGCGGTCGTGACGTGGCGGTCGTGACGGTCGTGACGTGGCTGTGGTTCGCCGCGGGCGCGGTTGACCCGATTGGCAGTGTGCATCGCGGCGTGCCCTTGCCGGCCGCGCGGGTGGTGGTGATCGCCGTGCCCGCCACGCTCCTGCTGGTGTTCGCCTGGCTGCGCCGACGATCCTGACGCCTCAGTCGCGGATCAGGTCCCGGGCGATCGCCACGACCTGCATCTCGTCGGTGCCGGCGTAGATGCGCAGGACTCGCGCGTCGCGGCTCAGCTGCTCGACGCGGTAGTCGGCGATGTAGCCGTTGCCACCGAGGACCTGGATGGCGTCATCGGCCACCTGGCAGGCCGCCTGCGCCGCGTAGAGCTTCATCGCCGAGGCCTCGGCGAGGGAGGGGGTCACGCCCGCGGCGGACCGCTCCAGGTGGGCGAAGACGAGGTGGCGCACGTTGATCCGAGCCACCTCCATCTGGGCGAGCTTCAGTTGCACCAGTTGGTAGCGCGCGATGGGTTGGCCCCACAGGACGCGCTCGGACGCGTAGGCGACGGCGATCCGCTGGCACTCCTCGATGATTCCCAGGGCCATAGCCGCCACACCGGCCCGTTCGGTGACGAAGGTGTCGCGTGCGCTGACCCGCCCGCCACCCGGAGCCGACTCCGACTCGCCGAGCAGCCGCTCGGGGCCCACGCGCACGTCGCGCAGGAAGACGTCGCCGGTGGGCGAGGAGTGCTGGCCCATCTTGCGCTGCGGGACGGACTGCTCGAGTCCCTCCAGGCCCCGGTCGAGCACGAAGGTGAGGACGCGCCGCTCACGCGGTTCCGTACCGTCGCCCTCGTCGAGCTTCGCGTACAGGACGATGACGTCGGCGAAGGGGCCGTTGGTGATCCAAGTCTTCTGCCCGTTGAGGACGTACCCGGTCCCGTCGCGCCGGGCAGTCGTGCGCATGCCCCCGAGGGCGTCGGACCCCGAGTCCGGCTCGGTGATCGCCCAGGCCCCGACGGCGTCGAGGGTCGCCAGGTCGCGGCCCCACCGCTCGATCTGGGCGGGGGTCCCCAGGCGCAGGACGGTGCCGGCGGCGAGTCCCGTGGACACGCCGAGCGAGGTCACCAGGCCCGGGCTCACCCGGCAGAGCTCGATGGTCGCCAGCACCTGTGCGGCGACGTCCCCCGGGCTGCTCTCGGTCCTCGGCTCGTCGGCGTCGCGAGCCAGTCGCCGGGCCACGCGTTCGCGCGCGAGCTCGTCGAGACCGAAGGTGCGGTAGAAGTCGCGCAGCACGCCGTAGGGCGGGAGGTTGCCGTGCTCGAGGTCGTCCAGGACCGGGCGGATCCGCTCGTCGACGAAGCGCCGCACGGCCTGCGCGATCGCGCGGTGCTCGTCGGACCAGTCGTACACGCTAGGCGTCGTCGCCGACGCGTTTGAGGGTGTTGCGGTCGGTGTGCGCGATCGCGGTCGGCCATTTGCGGTGCTCGACGATCGTCGTCTCGTCGTAGGAGAAGGTGCCGTCGCCGATCGTGACGGACACGTCGTAGCGAGTGGTCTGAGCCACCGCGTCGAGGTACTGGTTGGAGAGGATGCCGTAGGTGTTCGATCCCAGCACGGCCCGCAGGTGGAACGAGGTGGCGTCGGGCTCGACCGTCGCCCCCGCGATGAGGGCGCTGGCGCGCGGGATGAGGAAGCAGCGCAGCAGCTGGTGGTCGCGGGCGTCCCACATCCAGTACCCGATCTCGGTGTGGAACGGGTTCGTCTCGTCGTTGCGCCAGGCGGCGGTGCGGTAGTCGAGGCCGTAGAGATGCTGCTCGCCGTTCTCGACCGGGCCGAAGGGGACGAAGCTCGTGCGCTCGCGAAAGATCGTCTCGTTGAGCTTGCCGTCGTCGTTGTGGTACGAGACGTCCACGCCGTCCCAGCCCGACTCCCACGTCCCGATCAGACCCGCGAGCGGACCCCACTCCTCGTGCGCCACGATTCCTCCTCGCGTTCGACTCGATCGATCCTAGGGCCCGCGCGGGGCGTGCTCGTGGTCAGCGTCGGTGGTCGAGCGCGCGGGCCACCGCGCACTCGTGATCGATCGCGAGGGCCACGGGGAGGAACGCCAGCCACGGCGCGCCGTGGTCGAGGGAGGCGAGCAGCGCCATCGCCAGCGCCTGGATCACCAGCAGCGGCCGGGCGGACGCGGCGTCGCGCTCGTGGGCCAGCGCGGCGCGCAGGGCCAGCGCGTTGAGACCCGGCGTGAGGGCGACGAGGTTCCAGTGACCGCGCAGGGCCCGCAGGGCGATCGCGTGGGCCGCCGTCCCCCAGGTCACCAGCGCGAGAGCGACGTCGAGCCCGACGAGGGCCGAGCTCGTCGTGAGTGGGTGAGCCGTGCCCGGCCAGTGGGCGAGGCTGTTGACGAGCAGGCCCAGCCCGGCGAAGGTCGCCGCGACGCCCGAGCGTCGTACCCGGTGTAGGGCCCGCTGCGCCTCCAGGGCCTCGATCGGTGAGGGCAACGCCGCCCTGGGCCCGTAGGGGCGGGTGAGCGCCGACCAGCGATCGCCGCTCCACACCCGCCATTGGCGCCCGCCCTGGGGGTCCGGGTACCAACCCGGAGGCGCGCTGGGCGGTTCGCGGGTCACGGCGCTAGTCTCCCATCACACGAGGGAGGTGCCGAGGTGGCGGTGACGCGAGGGGCGCAGGTCGTCGCGGGGGCTGGCGGGCCCGACGAGGTCGGTGCCGCCGAGCGCGAGCGCCTGGACGGGCTGTTGGCCGCGTTGGCGGACCGGGCGCCGGTGTGGGCGCGGGTCGACGCGGCGGCGCGTGCGACGCTGCTCGCGCGCGTGGTGCGCGACACGGCGGCCGTGGCCGAGGAGTGGAATGCCGCAGCCTGCGTCGCCAAGGGGTACGAGGTGGACAGTCCCGAGGGTGGTGAGGAGCTCTTCAGTGGCGTGGGCACTCTGGTGACCCTGGCCCAGGCGCTGCGACGCTCCATGGAGGACCTCGCGACCGTGGGCCGACCCCGCTACCCGGGACCGGTACGCCATCGCCCGGGCGGTCGCGTGTCGATCGGGGTGCTGCCGGCGAACGCCTTCGATCGGGTGCTCTACGCCGGGATCAGCGCCGAGGTGTGGATGGAGCCGGGCGTAGACGAGGCGACCGTGCGCGCGACGCAGGCGGCGCTCTACCGTCACCCCCTCGAGGAGGCTGGCGTGGCCCTGGTGCTCGGGGCGGGCAACGTGGCGTCCCTGGGGCCGCGCGACGCCCTGCACAAGCTCTTCGCGGAGGGCCAGGTCGTGATCCTGAAGGCCAACCCCGTGAACGACTACCTGGTGCCCTACTGGGAGCGGGCCATGGCGGCGCTGGTGGAGGGCGGGTTCCTCGCGATCGTGCGCGGCGGTGCCGCGGTCGGCTCGTACCTCGCGACCCACGCGCTGGTCGACGAGATCCACGTCACCGGCTCGGACAAGACCCACGACGCGATCGTGTTCGGGCCGGGCGAGGCGGGGTCGGCGCGCAAGGCGCTGGACCAGCCCCGGATCGACAAGCCAGTCAGTTGCGAACTGGGCAACGTCTCGCCCGTCGTCGTCGTGCCCGGTGAGTGGTCGCGACGCGAGATCGAGTACCAGGCGCGCCACGTCGCGACCATGCTCGTCAACAACGCGGGCTTCAACTGCCTCACGCCGCGGGTGCTCGTGACCCACGCGCGCTGGCGTCAGCGCGAGGAGTTCCTGGACGCGCTGTCATCAGTCCTGGCGACGATCCCCACGCGGCGGGCCTACTACCCGGGTGCCGCCGACCGGCGGGCGATCTTTCTCGCGGCCCACCCCGACGCCTGGGAGATCGGCGACGGGGGCGAAGGGCGTATGGCCTGGACGATCGTGCGCGACGTGGATCCGACGGTCGTGGACGACGTGTGCCTCAACGTCGAGGCGTTCTGCGCCCTGACCAGCGAGACGGCCCTGGATGCGGCGGATCCCGCCGACTTCGTGGACCGCGCGGTCACCTTCTGCAACGAGGTCGTCTGGGGGTCGCTGTCGATGACCCTCCTCGCCGACCCGCGCTCGATGGCCGACCCGCGCACCGGCCCGGCCATCGAGCGGGCGATCGCCGACCTGCGCTACGGATCGATCGGCGTGAACGTCTGGCACGCGCTCAGCTTCGTCGTCGCGACGACCGCGTGGGGGGCCTATCCGGGGCACGACCGCACCGACATCCAGTCGGGGCGAGGAGTGGTTGGCAACGCGTTTCTCTTCGCCAATCCCCAGAAGTCGGTGGTGCGAGGACCGTTCGTGTCGCGACCCGACCCCGCCTGGTTCGCCACCAATCCCCGTGCCGCGACCGTGATGCGCGCGCTGCTGGCCTTCCAGGCCTCGCCGTCGTGGTGGCGCCTGCCCGTGCTGCTGGCGGCGGCGCTGCGGCCCTAGGTGCGCGCCAGGGCCACCAGGGTCGACGGGCCGACGGCCGTGCAGACGCCGGTTCCGCACGACAGAGCGATCAGCGTCGAAGGGACGTAGCGCAGCGCGACCGTCGTCACGCGCCGAGCGTTCACGCGGGCGAGCCATCCACCGTGGGCGGACGCGCCGGCGAGCACGCAGCGCTGCGCGCTCGCGCAACTCACGGCCGTCGCTGTCTCGGGCAGGATGGTCGTCGTCCAGGTGACCCCCGCGTCGCGCGAGCGCACGAGCGCGGATCCCTGGTCGGTCGTGGCGAGTCCGGCGCACAGCTGCGCCCGGCAGGTGAGCGAGGTGAGGCTCGACCACGTCGCCGGGGTGCTCAGTGGGGCCCAGGTGACCCCGGCGTCGGTGGTCGCCTCCACCCGTGCCGGGCGTCCCGGGGCCTCCCCGACCGCGAGACAGTCGGTGGCGCTGGTGCACGTGAGGGCGCTGATGGTGTCGCGCGCCGCCCAGCCCAGGGTCACGGGGCTCGACCACGTCACGCCGCCGTCGTGGCTGATGCTCAGGCGCGCGTGGCCGGCGGTGCTGGACGAGTCCACCATTGCACACGACGACGAGGCGAAACAACTGAGCGCGACGACGCCCTGTCCCTGGGGCGGCGCGGCCAGGGCGCTCACGGTCGCGGTGCTCGCGTCGAAGCGCCACAGCAGGTCACCCGTGAGCTGGGACCCCCCGATCAGGCACTGATCGCTCGCGCACGACGACGCCGTGATCAGTGGTGAGTTGGCGCTCGGCACGACGAGAGCCCGCCACCCGCCCGTGGCGGCACGGTACTCGCCCACCGTGGACACCGCCACGGCGGCCGAGGTCGCGCCGACGGCCACGCAGACGTTGTCGGTGGCGCAGGCCACGGTGCGCAGCGGCACGCTCAGGCTCTCGGAGGGGACTCCCGTGACCGGGGGGGCGGCGACGTGTGCCACGCCGCACCCGGCGAGGGCGACGCCGGCGAGGGCGACGCCGGCGAGGGCGCCTCGGGATCGTCGGGCGCGTACGGTCACTGAGTTCATGAGGTCCTTGGGCGGCGTCGCCGGCGTCGGCGTCGTAGTGACGATGTTAGTGACTCGCGTGTCGTGAACGGCGTCACCTGGTCGGCCTAGTGTCGGGCGATGAGCTGGGTCGACCTCGTGGTGGTGGTGCTGGTGGCCCTGGGCGTGTGGCGCGGGTACGTCCACGGCGCGCTGCGTCAGATTGGCGGGTTCGCGGGCTTCGTCGCCGGTTTCTACGTCGGCGCGCGCGCGGCACCGGCACTCTCGACCAGCGTGACCAACTCCGGGTGGCGCCCGCTGGTGGCCCTCGGCATCGTGCTGGTGGCGGCGGTGGCTGGATCCGCACTGGGTCGCGCCCTGGGGTCCGTGCTCGGCCGCGCGCTGCGCGAGCTGCACGTGGGCCTGGTGGACCGCGTGGCGGGGGCGGTGGTCGGTGGCCTCGGTACGGCGATCGCGTGCTGGATGGCGGCGGGCCTGTTGAGCGCGACGAGCTGGGGCTCGCTGGCTCCGGCAATCCAGAGCTCCGTCGCGCTGCGCACGCTCAACGCGGTGATGCCACCGGTGCCCGCCTTCGAGGCTCGGGTGCAGGCGCTCCTTCGTGGAGTGGACTTCCCCAACGTGTTCGCCAACCTGATCGCACCGGCCACGCTCGCCCCCCCGTCCGGCTCTCTGGGCCCGTCGGTGGCCAACCTGGCGGGGCCCTCGTCGGTGCAGAAGGTCCTGGCGACGGGCTGTGCGAGTGGCCGCGAGGGAACCGCCTTCTTCGTCGGGCCCCAGCGGGCGATCACCAACGCGCACGTGGTCGCGGGTGCGCGGCGCGTCACCGTCGGAGGCGTGCGGGCTCGCGTGATCGGCTTTGACCCCCGCGACGATCTCGCCGTGCTCGCCCCGCTCTCTCGCCAGTCGTCGTGGCTGCACCTCTCGGCGGCGACGCCGGCGCCGGGGACGTCCGCCCAAGTCGTGGGCTTCCCGCTCGACGCCTCGCGCACCGGCACGCCCGCCGAGGTGTTGGGCGAGGTGTCGACGCTGAGCCGCACCATCTACAACCAGGGCCTCTTCACTCGCACGCTGATCGTGGTGGGTGCGCGGGTCGAGCCCGGTAACTCGGGTAGCCCACTGCTGATCGGGCGTGCGGTGTCGGGCGTGATCGTCTCCAAGTCGGTGTCCTCGCCCGAAACCGCCTACGCCATCCCGGCGGGGGCGGTGGCGCGCGAACTGGCGCGCGTCACCGCCCCCGCTCCGGCCGTGTCGACCGAGGCCTGTCTCCCCTGAGGTCGGTCGGTCGCCTAGCTGGCGGCGCGCACGGCGCTGGCGAACACGCTCATGGCGTCGGCCAGCTGCTCGTCGCTGATCACCAGCGGTGGCAGGAGCCGGATCACGTTGCCGAACGTGCCGCACGACAGGGCGATCACGCCGCGCTCGTTGCAGTAGTTGACGATGGACTTGGCTGCCGCGGCATTGGGGATCTTGGTGCCGGGCTGGACCAGCTCGAAGGCGACCATGGCCCCGCGACCGCGAACGTCACCGATGATCGCGACGTCCTGGGCCAGTGAACGCAGTGAGCTGAGCATGGTCTCGCCCAGGGCCCGCGCGCGCGTCGGGAGGTCCCGGTCGCGCATCGTGCGGATGGTGGCCAGGGCCGCGGCCGCGGCCACGGGGTTACCACCGTAGGTCCCGCCGAGTCCGCCCTCGTGCACGGCGTTCATGAGCTCCGCCCGGCCGGTGACGGCCGACAGCGGCATGCCACCGGCCAATCCCTTGGCGGTGGTGACCAGGTCGGGGATCACGCCCTCGTGATTGACGGCGAACCAGTCCCCGCTGCGACAGAAGCCGCTCTGGATCTCGTCGGCGATGAAGACCACGCCGTTGCGGGTCGTCCACTCGGAGAGCGCGGGCAGGAATCCCTCGGCCGGCACCACGAAGCCGCCCTCGCCCTGGATGGGCTCGATGAGCAGCGCCGCGACGTTGTGGGCTCCGACCTGGGTCTCGATCTCGGCGATCGCACGCGCGGCGGCCTCGGCGCCGCTGAGACCGTCGAGGAACGGGTAGCTCATCGGGACGCGGTAGACCTCCGGGGCGAAGGGCCCGAAGCGGTCCTTGTAGGGCATGTTCTTCGCCGTGAGCGCCATGGTGAGGTTGGTGCGGCCGTGGTACGCGTGGTCGAACACGATGACGGCACTGCGCCCCGTGGCCAGGCGGGCCACCTTGACGGCGTTCTCGACCGCCTCGGCCCCGGAGTTGAAGAGCGCCGAGGTCTTGGGGAAGTCACCGGGCGTCAGGGCCGCGAGCTCCTCGCACACCTCCACGTAGCTCTCGTAGGGCGTGACCATGAAGCAGGTGTGGGTGAACGCGGCGACCTGAGCGCTCACCGCGTCCACGATCTCGGGCACGGCGTGGCCGACCGAGATGACCGCGATGCCCGATCCCATGTCGAGCAGGTGGTTGCCGTCGACGTCCTCGAGGATGGCGCCTTCGGCGCGCGCGATGTAGACGGGGAACCCGGTGGAGAGTCCGGAGCTGACCACGGCGCCGCGCCGCTCGTGCAGCGCTCGCGACTTGGGTCCAGGCAACTCGGTGACCAACTTGCGTTCGGTACCCAGTGACGAGTGGAGAGAGACCACGGTGACTCCTTTGGACGACGACGCTGGCGACCGCCAGACAGTGCCCAGCGTACTTCGTCGCGTGGGGAACTCCCCCGGCGACGACGAGACCGCGGGTGAGGGGATCACCCGCGGTCTCGGTGGCGGAGGAGGTGGGATTTGAACCCACGGTGCCCGTAGACACAGCAGTTTTCGAGACTGCCCGATTCGGCCGCTCTCGCACCCCTCCGCGAAGGAGTCTACCGTTGGCGCAGACGCCGCGACGCCGCGGTGGTGAGCGCGGAGGTAGCCGGTGTTCGAGGGTGACGAGGGCTTCATGGCGCGGGCGCTCGCGGTCGCGCGTCGCGCACCCGCGCACGACGACGTTCCCGTGGGCTGTGTGGTGGTGGTGGACGGGCGGGTGGTGGGCGAGGGCGAGAATCGTCGGGAGGTCGACGGCGACCCCACCGCCCACGCCGAGATGGTCGCGCTGCGCGCCGCGGCGGCGGCGCGCAGCGGCTGGCGCCTCGACGACGCCACCGTCTACGTGACCCTGGAGCCCTGCGCGATGTGCGCCGGAGCCCTACTGGCGGCGCGGGTGAGCCGACTCGTGGTGGGCGCGCTGGACCCCAAGGCGGGGGCCGCGGGGTCGCGCTACAACCTGCTGAGTGACCCTCGCCTGTTGCACGAGGTGTCGCTCACCTACGAGGTGCGCGCCGAGGAGAGCGCCGCGCTGCTGCGCGACTTCTTCGCGCCGCGCCGCGGCGTGGGTCAGGCGTCGGCGAGCGGGTAGGCGGTCGGGTCCTCGTCGAAGCGCTGCGCGCAGGCGACGTTGCAGAACCAGACGTCGTGGCCCTCGTAGACGCGGTGGTCCGCGGCGGTGGCCGGGTCCACGCTCATGTGGCAGACGGGGTCGAGCGCGGGGGCGTCATCCCCGGGCTGGGGGGAGGCCCCGGGGGACACGAAGCGCTCGGGGTTCGCCTCGAAGCGCTCGCGGCACCGCGGCGAGCAGAAGTAGTAAGTCGTCCCCTGGTAGGTGCTCTGGGCCGGCGCGTCGGCGACGCGCACCTGCATCGCGCACACCACGTCGTGGGCGAAGCCCGCTCCGGCGCCGAAGCGCTCGCCGTGGCGGGCCAGCCACCACACGCCCAGTGCGAGGGCGAGGAAGACGAGGTTCAGGTAGGTGGTGTAGTTCCACGAGAAGTGCGCACTGGCGACCGTGACCGCCCGGGTGCGCGGGACGGCGTGGAACAGCGTGAAGATCCCCTCGGTGGCCAGTCCGGCGACCGCCATGACCGCATAGAAGACGAGGACCATGCGAGCCGTGAGTCGCCAGCCGTAGAACTTGCGGTAGATGAGGATCAGTGGCATGGAGATCAAGTCGGCGAAGATGAAGGCGATGACGCCGCCGAAGGCGATGCCCCCGGACCACAGGGCGGCGGCGAGGGGCACGTTACCGATCGAGCAGACCCAACTGAGCATCGCGATGATCGGACCGACGAGCGCGTTCTCGACGCTGGTGCCCACCCCGTGGCCGTGCCAGAACAGGTCGTTCCACAGGTGGGTGGGCACGATCGCCGTGAGCAGTCCGGCGACGCCGTAGCCGATGGCCAACTCCTTGCGCAGCATCGTGGCGTCGGCGAGGGCGTATCGCGAGGCGTCGGCCCAGCCGGCCAGCGAGCGGATCGACGAGGTCGTCTCGTCGGTGTCGCCCGCGACTCCCGTCGCGCACGCGCGGTCGACCACGGCGGTCTCGTCGACGTCGGCGACCGGTCGCCGACGCACGACGGTGAAGACGACGCCTCCGACGAGGGCGAGCAGGATGATCATGATCGGCCCGCCTACGAACTCGGCCACCGCGAACTGCCAGCCCAGTAGTACCAGCATCACGATGCCCAGTTCGATCACCAGGTTGGTCGAGGCGATCATGAAGATCATGGCGCTGGTGAAGTCGGCGCCCTTGCGCACGATCGAGTGAGTCATCGCGGATGCCGCGTAGGAGCAGCTCGACGACACCATGCCGAAGAACGACGCGCGCGCCACCGCGCGGGGCCCGTGGTCGCCGAGGCGGGCCTGCATCTGCTCGCGCGACACGAAGGCCTGCACGGCGCCGGACAGGGTGAATCCCAGGACCAGCGCCCACGCGGTCTCCCAGAACATGAACAGCCCCTCGCGCAGGCCGCGACCGATGTCGACGAGGACGATCACGAGCGAACCAGTCGGGCGATAGCGGCCGACGCCTCACGCAACTTGCGGTCCTTCTCCTCGCCGCCCGCCTCGACGGCGTGCACGACGCAGTGGGCGAGGTGGTCGTCGAGCAGGGACAGCGCGACGCCCTGGAGAGCCCGCGTCACCGCCGAGACCTGCTGGAGCACGTCGATGCAGTAGCGCTCCTGTTCAACCATGGCGTGGATCCCGCGAACCTGCCCCTCGATGCGGCGCAGCCGCGCGAGGATCGCGCGCTGGTCGACGAGGTAGCCCGGAGGGGCCGTGGTCGGCGACACGTCACAGTGCTCGGGGCTGTCTCCCATACTCCCGGGGAGTATAGCGCGACCCCGATCCCGATCCCGATCCCGATCCCGACTCCGCTCGTGGTCGGGTCGGACGCGGCGTCACGCGCGGCTCGACCCCCTTGCGGCGACGGGGATGGACTGGGCGAAGGCGAAGTGGTTCTGCGGGTCGTAGCGACCCTTGACCGCCATCAGGCGCTCGAGGTTGGATCCGTAGTACGCCGTCGGCCACGAGACGAGAGTCGGGTCGATGTAGTTCTGGTAGGCGCCGGTGGTCGGATCGAAGACGTCGGCCCCCAGCCAGGCGAGCCACCGCTCTCCCGCGCGTCGCTCGCGCGGTGCGGTCCAGGTCGACCACGAGTACGTGGCCTGGATGCAAGCCAGCGCGTCGCGGTGCACGAAGGCCGTGGCCTGCGGGGCCACCGCGTTGATGGCGCCACCGTAGGCGTCCAGGGCCAGACCGCCGCCCACGCTTGGCGCGTCGCGCCCCAGGCGCGCCACCGCGGCGACCATCGCCGCGGCCCGCTCGCTCGTCATGGGCCGGTCGACGTAGCTCGACTTGGCCGAGTACGCCGAGCGGTGCAGGGCCCCGTGCGGGTTGCGCGAGTGGAGGTGGCAGGCGGCGACGCTCAGTGCGGCGCACCCCGCCTCGACGGCCATCGCGGCGAGGTACTCGCTCGAGCCCACGAAGCGTTCGCTGGGTGGCGGCGCGGCGCGCTCGAGCCCGGCGAGGAGGCCGTCGAGGGTGGAGGGGGGGCCACAGTAGACGCCACTGACCTGCGCCAGGAAGCCGTACCCGCCCTGGGAGAGCAGCTGGCAGTTCGACCAGAGCTCGTCGGGGGCGCTCGCCGCCCAGGGGAGCCACGCCTCGAGCATCGCGGAGGCCGCCGACCATGGATAGCGCCACTCGAACAGGGTGATCTCGGGCAGGGGGTGGACGGTGAACTCGAACGAGGTCGCGACGCCGTAGTTGCCGCCGCCGCCGCCTCGCGACGCCCACAGCAGGTCGGCGTGGTGCTCGGCGCTCGCGGTGATCTCGTGCGCGTCGCTCGTCACGAGTTGCAGTGCTCGGAGGTTGTCGCACGTCAGGCCGTAGCGTCGCGAGAACACGCCGACGCCGCCGCCCAGCGCCAGCCCCGCGATGCCCACGGTGGGACAGGACCCGCCGGGCAGCAGGCGGCCGTGCCGACCCAGGGCGTTGTAGACGTCGATGAGCGCGGCGCCCGCGCCGACCGTGGCGACGTTGGTGGTGGTATCGACCGAGATCGAGGACAGTCGACTGACGTCGATCACGAGTCCGGAGCAGCTCGAGTACCCGCCGTAGCTGTGCCCGCCCGAGCGCGCGGCCATCGCGATCTCGTGCGACGTGGCGAAGTCCACGCAGCGCGCTACGTCATCGGCGTTGGCACAGTACGCGATGGCCTGGGGGTGCAGGTTGACGAACTTGGCGTTGTAGAGCAGGGCGTCGACGGCGTAGGCGCTGTCGTCGGGGCGGATCAGCGCACCGGAGAGTGACGCGGCGAGGCCGGCCCAGGCCGACGTCGTCGGCGGGCCGAGCGTCGTCGTCGTGGTCGCGGTCGGATGACGCGTCACGACGTCGCCCTCCCCCAGCGCGGTCGCGGCGAGGACTGCTCCGGCGACCGTCGTGCCGATCTGGAGGCTGCGGCGAAGCAGCGTCCGGCGATCGAGCGGAGAGGAGCGGCTCACGTGGCGACGCTACCGGTCACGACTCGCGTACGCGGATCGGGCGGCGTCGACGGCGTGGGGGGCCGACGACGACCGGGCCGAGCGTCAGGGGTGCGAGTCCGCGGCGGCGGGCCGAAGCCCGGTGGGCCAGCGGCCCGGCCGCCCGGGCTCGAGGAGCAGGTCGGTGAACTGGCGATCGAGATGCTCCTGGCGCCACACGAGCATCTCCTGGGCGGCGCGCAGGACCCGTGACGCGTCAGTGCACTCCGTGCGCCAGGTCGGGTCGAGACCCAGGTCGTAGCAGCGATACGAGCCGTCCGCGAACTGGACGTAGGCGAGGTTCTCGCTCACGGTGACCGCTAGGTTACGCCGCGAGAGCGACCGGTCGAAGGGCCACGGCGTCGCCGCTTCGGCGATGAAGTGGGCCCGGTAGTCCCACTCGTAGTGGGCGCTCGAGCGCCACTCGACCTCCTCGCCGGTCAGTAGCGGTGTCAGGACGCGCCCGTCGAACTGGGCCGGAATCTCGGCGCCGAGCGCGTCAGCCAGGGTCGGGGCCAGGTCCACGTTCTCGGTGAAGCGCTCGACCACCCGACCGCCCTCGTTCAGTCGTGGGTCCCTCCAGATTCCCAGGATGTGGTAGCTCTGGGGGAAGAAGCCGAGCTTCTGGATCAGGCCGTGGTCGCCCAGCTGGTCGCCGTGGTCCGAGGTCACCACGACGAGGGTGTCCGCCCACTCGCCGCGGGTCTCGATCGCGTCGACGACGCGCGCCAGGTTGGCGTCCACCTCGCTGATCATGCCGTAGTACTGGGCGCGCAGCTGTCGTAGCGCCGCCTCCTCGCGCGGCGCCGCGCTGGCGTGCACACCGAGGGCCATCTCGTGTAGCGGGTGGCGCTGGTCGGACTCGACCGGTTCTATCGGCATCGACACGTCGGCGGGGTCGTAGAGCGTGGCGTACTCGCCGGCCGCGGCGTAGGGGGGGTGCGGACGCAGGTAGCTGAGGTGGGCGAACCACCCGGGCTCCTGTCCGGCGAGCCACTCGACGAACTTGGTGGTGAGGAAGCTCGTCAGTGAGGCGTCGGCGGGTCGCTCCGGCTCGCCGCGCAGCGCGGCCGCCCAGCCGTAGGGGACGTCGTAGCCCCGGTCGCGTAGGTACTCCACCCAGGTCGCCTGGCTCTCGGGCAGGTAGTGGCCGACAGCGAAGCCGGGCAGCACGCCGTCGTAGCTGTCGAGGCGCGGGTCGTCGAACCCGTCGGCCTGGAACGGGTCGATCCCTTGGTCGGTGTAGCCGAAAAGCGTCGGTACGTAGTGGGCGCGTCGCGCCAGCGTGGCGATGTTGTCGAAGCGCGCGGCGAGGGGAGTGCCGTTGGCCACGACGCGGTTGTTCATCTGGTAGGTCCCGGTGTAGAGCGCGGCTCGTCCGGGTGAGCAGGGTGCGGCCTGCGAGTAGTGGCGCGCGAGACGAACGCCCTCGCGGGCGATCCGGTCGAGCGTGGGCGTCGCCACGAGATGGTGGCCCGCAGCGCCCCAGGAGTCGCCGCGAAACTGGTCGAGGGTGATGAAGAGGACGTTCACGGCGCGGCCTCCCTGCTGCCTGGCTCTTTGGAGACGCTTGACTGGCGATGCTAGCGGCCGGCAGGCGGGATTCGGACGACCGTTCTCGACCGAGTGCTGCTGGCCGGAGGAATTGTGGTGCGTCGAACCGGTCTCGATGGGGCTCGGGTGGCCGCTGGTGTGGCGAGCACGTTCCCGTGACGAGGCGGTCGGACGCCGTCGGGGGCACTGGTCACTGGTGGGAGTGGCCCCGCGGTCAGGTGTTCGCGCGGTGCCAGGTTCGACCCCCGTCGCTCGAGACGATGAGCAACGAGCGTGCGGGGGTGATCTGGACGATCGCGGCGCCCAGGTGGGAGGAGGCGAAGGTGACGAAGAGGATCGCCGACGACGCCGACGGCGGCGAGTACACGGAGGTCCAGGTTCTCCCCCCATCCCTCGTCGCGAAGAGGTGCTCCATCGATGTGGATCCCTGGTTGATGGGCTTCGCGACGAGGACCACGCCCGGGGTGGGTGACGCGGGCAGGCCGGGAACCTGAGCGATCCACATCGTCGCAATCCCCACGTCGATCTGGCGGGTGGGAGTGAAGGCCAGCCCCCCATCGTGTGAGGTGAAGATCCAACTCGTTGCCATCGTCAGGCGGCGCGGTGTCCCGGGCGTGACGTCACCGCCGAATCCGCCGATCGTGCAGACGTCGAGGAGGCTCGTTGGCGAGTACGCCACCGGGACGTCGAAGTCGCCGCCGACCGTGGCGCACGGCCCGCGCCACGCCACCCAGCGACCCGTGCCGGTCAGGCGAGCGCTGCCGGTGACGCCGCGATCGTTGCCGACCATCAGCCAGCCGCTCGCTCCCTTGAACACCAGCGCTCCCTCCATCGATGTGCCGCCGGCCGCCATCTCGAGTCGCGGCGTGCTCACGCGCCGCCAGTCCTCGTGCGCGAGTGGCGAGCGCCAGAGCCCGAATCCCTGGTCGCTGATCCAGGCGATCGCGTAGACGTACCCCCGACTGGCGCTGACGGCCAGGACACCAAACTTCATCGCGGGCGACGCGATCGGCGCGGCGGACCACGTGCGTCCCCCGTCACGGGTCGCCCACAGTACCGCCGTGGTCGTCCCACTGCCCGGCGCGGCGGACGTCGAGCCGTAGATCCAGCCGTCGCTGCCCGTGGCGAAGTAGACGGACATCTGTGGCGTCGGGTAGTAGCCGTGGGACGCTCGCATGAGCCGCTGGAGGGGGGTGGGAAGGCGGAGCGTGGTCCACGTCCGTCCCGCGTCGGTGGTGCGCTCGAGGCGCGTGCAGGTCTGGGTGGCGCAGCGGTAGGCGGACAGCAGCCAGCCCTCTCCCGAGGCGAGGAGTGACACCGACAGGGGTGACGACACGGGGGCCGCGGCGCTAGCCGACGGCGCACGCCATGCCATCGTCGCGTTCGTTGCGACGGCGACGGCGACGGCGACGGCGACGGCGACGGCGATACGGACGATCGCTGCGGGCGCGCGAACATGCGTACTCGTTCGCGCACCGAGTGTCCGCGAACTCATCACCGGATGAAGCGTAGGTCTCCAGTTGATCGTGCGCGTGGCGTCTCAACCCGGGGGCGCTGCGCGAAAGTCTCGTGCGCCGACCGCCCAACGGACCGTCGTCAGCACCCCGTCGACCACGCCAGACGTCGTCGTGTACTCGCGACGACGATGGTGATCGCGCCAGAAACCGTCGACGAGTCGCGGCGCGTTCGTGACGCGAGCTTCGTGACGTGAGTCACACGAGGCTCTTGGCGGCGTTGAGCAGCCCGGGCATCGTGGACGAGGGCGACCCGTTCACGTAGACGATCCTGCCTGCCGCGTTGATCAGGTAGTAGATGTCGAGATAGGCGCGCGGGTTGTACGTACGGGTGAGGGCGGACGATGCCTCGCCGAAGGTCCAGTCGGGGTTGGCGAAGGCGTGGCCGGCAAGGGATTTCGCAAAGGTCTCCATCGTGGGGCCCGATTGGCCGAAGTCGGCGTAGTTCTCCACCTCGACAACCCGCACACCGTCGGCGGACAACGCGGCGATGTTCTGCGCCATCGTCTGCGTGCCGGCCTCGCACGAAGAGCACCAGGTCGTCACGAACCAGATCAGTGCGGGGCGACCGCGCAATGACGCCACGGACGTCGTTGCGCCAGAGAGCGTGATGGCGGTTCCGTTTGGTGCGACGGCGCCGACCGGGAGCGATACACCCGTCGACCCCGACGTGGTACCGGCTGATGCCGAACTCGAAGCGCTGTTCACCACGTGCAACGTGAGAATCATTGCGATGAGCGCGACGACCAGAGCGACGCTGGCGCTGATGAGGAGTCGGTTTCGACGGTGTCGCCGTGCCGCCGCTCTGCGTCGGGTCTCCCCGTGGGGTCGTGGCGGACGCTGGCTGGTGGATGGGGTGTTCATCGCGGAGTTTTCTCCTTGGGTAGTGGCCGTTCGGCGTGAGGCGGGTCACTGCGTGGAACCTGCAGGTCGGCTTGTGCGTCACCGCTAGCGGACGTCGTACCCTCTGTCGTGTCGACGGCGCATCCCTCGCCGGTGAAGCACCGAGAGTGCGTCAGCTTGCGTAGTCCCCACCAGCCCATGATGGCGAGAAGCGCCAGACTCGCCGAGAGAATCTCCGACTGGTGAACGGCGAAGAAGTGTTGCACGGCGCCCGTCGTTGAGTACAGACCCACCCCCGACACTCCGACAAAGGCGAGGAGTGAGGGGACCATGGGAGTGCAGCACAGGAAACTCGGCAGAAGGCTCATGATGAACGCCGCTCCGCTTGCCGCACCGGTGGCCACTCGAGCGGACACGATCTGGCGCATTGCGTAGACCTGGATGCTTAAGACGAGACCCATGGCGACACCGAGCGCGAGGGCCCACACCAGTAGATGGGGGGAGAGGTAGTTCCAGTTGGCGAACTCGAAGCGTTGCGTGTAGTCGAAGGGGAGAAGCAGGGTGTAGAAGAACGCCACGACGCCCGATGCGGTCACGAAGCCAGCGATCCGCCCGGGCGAGCCCAGAACCTCGGCGAGCACCCGAGGCATGGGCGCACGCGCGCATTCGGTCGGCGTCTCAGTCGTGCTCATGGCCGCCAATGGGTCGTTTTGCGGTGCAGCACGTCGCACGTCGGCGGTGTCGCCGGAGAAGTCCGATGGCAACCACCAGGAGGACTCCTCCGGCGACTCCACCCACCACACCCAGGGTCACCACGCCCGCCGCCGCCAGAGCCGTGACGATGGCCGGACCACCACAGCACAGCACCGGGATGGCGAAAAGCCACACTGAAGGGCGAGAACCCTCCGCGGTTGCGTGCTCGCCGGGACTCGGTCTTGAGCTCACGAGGGAACGCTCATTCATTCGAGGTCCGCTGCTGACGGGTGATTTGTGGGACACAGCCATCGATATCTCCAGTGCGGGCCCAACGAATCGACTCATCGCCCACTGTGCCGTCGAGGGCGCACGGCACACCCCCGTGTCGGCTCAAACTACTACGTAACTGTAGTAGTCGTCAAGCCACTGCACGCTCGGTGATCGAGCCCCTGGACTCGATCACCGGTACCTGGTTCTGGTTCGATGCGGAGTCGGTCTCAACGGGGCGTGCCGTGAGCACGCCACGACCACGTCGGGCGCAGGCCGACCAGGGTTACGACGGCGAGACACCCAAGGAGGCCGACGGTACTCGCCGATGCCCCGGCGAGTGCGCAGCCCACCGACGCCACGATGACGGCGGTAGCGACGGCGGCGGCCGCGACGCGTGCGGTTGGCCATGGTGTCACGGGCTCGCGCCGAGTGAGGCGCGCCACCCGCGCGCGCAGTTCTGGGTCGACCGTGGCGTCAACCCCGTATCCCTCGTGTTCGACGTTCGTTCCACGAACTCGTGCCGAAACGCGAATCAGGGCTGATACCAAGGTGTCGACACCGACAGTGCGCGCCGCTTCGTCGTCGGCGGCAGCCTCGAGCGCTCGGCGAAGTCCTAGCCAGGCGCGGCGCACCGGGGGTAGTCGACCGTACGCGGACGCAATAGCACCGCCAATGATGAGCAGGCGAGGATGTCCCAGACGAACGTGCGCCGCCTCGTGCTCACACACGGCCTCGCGCTCGCGACCTTCGAGCGAGATGAGCATGCCCGAGGTCACGACCGCCCGACTGCGCCAGAGGCCCGACGCGAATGCCATCGGTCGATTTGAAGGAACCACCCACACCTCTCCGGCCGCGGTCGAGCGTCGAACGGACGACACGCGGGCCGCCCGGTGCAGTTCGCTGCGCCGCGCGGAGACTGCGTGGCGCAGTCCTTGCCAGAGGAGAGCGCCAAATACGAGAGCCCCGGGGCCGTAGCCGAGCAGTTGCCATTGACCGTGGTTGAGCCCAAGGAGGCATCCTCCGCTCGCGGTGCGAACCCCTCCAAGCCACGAACCGAGGGCGCTTCCGAGACACGTGACCCATATCGCGGGCAACAGCGCCCAGCCGAGGAGGTCAACGAGGTAGGCACCGGCGGCGACTCGAGGAGAGATGTCACTGTTGCGTCGCACGAGTGCGGGGAGGGAGATGAGCACCACGAGGAAGCTCAATCCGATGATGACGGCGTTCACGGGCGGCGTGCTCGCTTGATGACTGACGTCAACTCGGCCACAAGTTCGGGGTCGTCAAGACTGTCAACGAAGTGAGCGAGCGCAACCTTGGGGTGAGTTGTCGCCGAGAGAAGCGAGTGGATTGCTTGGGCAGTCAGCTCGTCGACGTCGCCAGCTGCGCGGTAGAGGAACACCTTTCCCTCTTCGACTCGCTCCACGAGCGACTTGTCCACGAGACGGCCGAGAACGGTCATGACGGTTGTGTACGCCCTGGGGCCATTCTCAAGTCGCTCAAGGATCTCGCGTCCCGAGAGTGCGGTACCGGTTGACCAGAGGACGTCGAGGATCTCGTTTTCGAGGTCGCCTATGCGACGACCTGCAATGGAGCGCCTGGCCACCGATCTCTACCTCCTACGTTTTCGTAGTTTAGGTTCGTAGCCTGCTCCGCGGGTCAGGCACCGAGGGAACTGATTCACAACCGCCCCGGCGACAGCCCACGTTGCAATGATGCACCGTCAGAGAGTGAGCGGCGCTGTCCGTTGGCGGCGACGACGAATAGTGACGATCCGAAGTGATGTCGCGCCACACCGTCGGCTTCTGTGCTGGGGCGGAGGTCGTAGCGGGGCCCCGGCGCTGGCGCGACTGCGGACACCGAGTCCACGCGGCGTGCGAGGAACGTTGAAGATGTCGCGACCGATGACCTCCCGGGAGAGGAGGACCCCTCAGGTCAGGATCGCCTGACGTACGAGTACTACTCGGCCGACCTGGATGCGCGCACGGGCGAGAACTCCGATCTGCTCTACGAGCCCTTCCCCGAGGACTTCGGCTTCGACGAGATCGACGCCGAGGGCTACGCCTGGTCCGTGACGAGCGACGACCCCCGCCCGCCGGGCAGCTAGCCCGTCCTCACCGCCACGGCGAGCCTCGCGGGACCTGACACGTCCCGCGAGGCCCTTGCGCGTCTCGCACGACTCTCGAATCGCCGCCGCACACGGCTGACCTCGCGCCGAGACCACTCGCTCGGCGGTTCAGGGCCTCACTCAGGTCGCCGGGCCGTCACGTCGCGACTTTCGTCACCTCGTGGGTCCGACTTTCGTCAAGACCCCGTGGCGGGGTGATTGCGAAACCTTTAGGGCGAGTTGGCGACTGGGGACTGGAACTGCTGCGTACAGGCGCTCCACATGAATTCGAACGCAGTGACCACATCCCTTGATGAGGCACTTGGCAGTGCCCAACTCTTCAATGTCGGTGTCGGTGCCGGTGTCGCAGGAACGGGCGGTCGTCCCAGTGTTGCCGTCGCACTTGGCTTGAGGCGGTGTACGTGAGGAGTCGATATGTACGGGAGGGTGGGGTTGTGGACCCGACCGTCCTTGGTCGCGGACCGGTCGCAGTGGTCGTTGCTCGCAAGGCGGTTGCCGACTTCGAAGAATCAGGGCACGAACTCAAGGAGAGGGGGTCCACATTCGATCGAGGGGAACCACGTGAAGTCGATCCTCAGGGGAGTAGGTTCGTTGCCCCAGGTGGAGGGCGAACCCCGCGACGAAACCGCTTCCGAGCTTGTCACGAAGCAGCCGCAGACCCCTCAGTTCCTTCCCTGGAACGCTGTCCCCAGTCTTGATCTCGAAGCCGACCACCCCGCCGTCATCACGTTCGACCACGAGGTCGACTTCATGGTCATCGCGAGTGCGCCAGTGGCCGAGACCTGCAACCTCCGGCGCCCACGACGCTTGCTTGATCAGTTCGCCGACCGCGAACGTCTCCAAGAGGTGACCGAGTTCCGTGAGAGCGGATGGGTCGCGAGCCGCGAGTTTTGCCGGGGTGAGGCGCAGAAGGCGAGCGGCGACCCCGGAGTCAACGACGTGGATCTTCGGTAGCGCGGCCGAGCGTGCCGACAGTGTTCTGCCCCATGCGTCGAGTCGGTAGATGAGGAAGACTTCTTCGAGCAGGGCGGTGTAGTTTTCCGCTGTCGAGGGGGCGAGCCCGATGTCACGAGCCGCGCCCTCGACGTTGAGCACCTGCGCGGTTTGACTGGCGAGGCGGGCGAGAAAGTTTGCGAGCTGCTGACCTTGGCGCAGTTTGCTCAACTCACGGACATCTCGCTCCAACGTGAGCTTCACGTAGTCGTCGAACCATCGTTGTCGGCTCTGGCTTGTGGAAGCTGCAAGTGCCAGCGGGAAGCCTCCCGCACAGATCCTGGTGATGTACTCGTCGCGCGACGTCGACGAGACCTGGGATGTCACCAGAGTGGTGGGATCACGTAGCGCCCGAACGAGGAAGTCTTCATGGACACCGGGAAGCTCTCCCTGGGACAGTGGGTATACGGGCAGGCGGGAGAGCCGACCCGTGAGTGCCTGAGCTGTTGCCGGCAGCGCGTCGTGGCGCGTGGACCCCACTGGAACGTATCGGCCTGGGCTGGTTGAACAGTGAGTTCCGCCTTGATGACGTTCAGGATGTGAGGGGCCTTCTGGTACTCGTCGATGCACACCGTCTCCTCTCCACCGAGGAGGAGGCTGGCGTTGGCGAGCGCCGCGCTTCTCCTCGCCCGATCGTCGAGGCTGACGAGCCGTCCGCCACTGGAGTCCGCGACCTGGCGGAGCAACGTGGACTTGCCGACGCTGCGGGGACCCTCCAGGAGGAGGACGGGGTGTCGAGCATCCGGCTGAGCGCCTCGGGTAGGCAGCGGCGGGCTATCACATCGATCGACTGTCGTGCCATCCCGTGACTCCTCCATGAACTGGGGCTATGGAGGCCTTTAGATTGGGGTTTTGGAGACTATTGAATTGGGGTTATGCGAGCTACCCATCAAGCCCGTGCCCGGCGCACCAGGAGGAAGTTCGCCCCGAGTAAAAGCGCCGCACTCGCCAGGTAGAGGCCACCCTCACGCAACTGCAGCGTCCAGTATTGGTTGTCGGCCACGTACCCTTCGACTTGGTGCAGGCCGAGCTATTTCAGGCACGTCGCGTACTGAGTCGGGAAGGCGAAGTTCGCCGGACACCGACGATGAGTTATTCGATAACCCTTTTCCACCCCACTTCAAGGTCGGCCCGTTGAAGAAGAGGGCCACCAACGAAGAACGGCTGAGTCACGAGCGCAACACCAACGCGCTCGAACAGTTCCTCGTCCGCAACGCGAAGCTCCAGCAGCACGCGTTCGTGTTCAATCAGAACGTCCCCACGAAGGCCGACCCGTTCCAGACCCAATGGATCTGCCCGGGTAAGGCGGGCAAGCTCAAGTGCGAACTCTGCCCACTGTCCGAGCACTACCCGGCGGACCGACCGGTGGTCGAGAATCCCGGA
>JAJYNX010000031.1 GCA_021786095.1 Actinomycetes bacterium
GCTCGACCTCTATCACGGGTCGTTGCTCGTGAGTTCACAGAGTCCCGAGATCACGTCGTGGCGCTACCAGATCGACGTGGCTATCCGCAACGCGATCATGCGATCGAAGAACCCCGAGCTCCTCTATCGGCTCAGCGAGTGCTGTCCCGACGATGACGGCGTCGCCGAGCTCGCGCTGTCGCTGATGGCGTCCGACGACCTGCGCCGAGGCGTGGTCGCGGGACGCTGCGTGCGCTACTAGCAGCGCGTGCTCGCTTCGAACCTCCTCTGCTTCGGTGAGGTGGGTCAAGATCGGGTTCGCGAGGCTCTTCTCGATGGTGTGTCGCGACCGTCACCAGCGAGGGGGGCCGCTGGGCACCACACCCGGTCTGGCCCGGCGCGTCCGGCTAGGGACTCTCGGTGTCGACCCTAGGCCCGGGTGCGCTCTACGTCCGAGCCGATGGACTACCGGCGCACGAGCGGGAACCCCGTGTGGGCGGTCGTCTCCGCCCCGTCCGATCTCAACAACGGCCTCACCGCCTGCGGCTCCGGCTCCGTTGCCCAGGAGGACGTCGCTACGGCCCACACCCGGGCCCTCGATGGCCGAGGGGACGTGCTCGGCGGCGGCGGGGAAACGTGGAGCCCCTACGAAAGGACCGTCGGAGGAGCGCTGCGCTTCGTCCAGGAGGATCGGGCGCAAGGTGGGTACGACGCCGCGATGGCTGCGGCGCCCGATGGAAGCGTCGTCATTGCGGGCGGTGGCCGTGGCCTGGCTCGGTTCCACCCTTCGGGGCTCTTGACAACGATCCCCGCGAGAGGACTGTCCTCGCTGCTCCCACCACCGTCCCACTTCACGGTTGGCGAGGGGGTCGCCGTGGCCTCGAACGGGGCGATCTACCTCGACGCTGACGCCAACAACGGCTTCACCAACGTGAGCGCCATCGTGCGGGTTACGACAGCGGGGCGAGCGACCCTGGTGTGGAAGTCCTGACGTCCCGGGGAGGCGCCGTGTCCTCTCCTCCGTTCGGACCGAGCCGTCGACGTGCGACGTGAGCCGAGATACGGTGCTCGTGGCCTGAGACGCACTCCCGGGGGACGCACTCCTGGCGTTGCACGGAGCAGGTGAGCCGGTGCGACGCGCGAGCCACGGTTCGGCGGTGACATCGATCGAGCCGGCGGTCCTCGTCGCCCGCACCAGTAACGTCTCCTGGCCCCGACGAGTCGTGCACGCTCGGCTGCGAGTCCAGCCCCCTCGACGACGCCGAGGCGTCACTCGAGTGGCGCGAGAATCTCCACGGATTGGAGGCGGGGAAGCGTGCGCGGCAGCGTCCAGGCCGCGAGGAAGGCGAGCAGGGCCATCGCGCCGCCGGCGTGGAGGGCGTTCTGGAAGGCGGACACGGCGTTGGTGAGTGTCGCGCCGGGTCCGGGGTGCGCCGCCCCACGTTGGAGGGTGGCGGTGGACACGCTCACCAGAACGGCGAGTCCGATCGAGCCGCCGATCTGTTGGGCGGTGTTGAGCAGGCCCGACGCCAGTCCGGCGCGCCCGTGGTCGACGGACGACACGGCGTTCAACATCAGGGGCACGAAGACGAGGCCCATGCCCAGACCCATGAGGCACAGGGCGACGAAGGCGACGGTGTACGAGGAGCCGGCGTGCAGCGTCGCGGCCGTGAACTGGGCGGCGGCGACGAGCAGCGGCCCGGCGATGAGGAAGGGCTTGACGCCGAGGCGACCGATGAGGCGCGAGACCACCTGACTGGTGCTCGCGACCAGGAAGGGCACGGGCAGGTAGGCCGCGCCGGCGAGCAGGGGAGAGTAGCCGAGCACGGTCTGCAGGAACTGGGTCAGGAAGTAGATCATCGACAGCATCACCCCACCGATCAGCACCATGATGAGGTAACCGACTCCACGGCTGTGGTGGCGCAGGAACGCCAGGGGGACGAGGGGGGCGGCGGTGCGGGCCTCGACGAGCACGAAGGCGACCAGCAGCACTCCGGCGGCGATGAAGGCCGCGAGGGTGCTGGTGTGGGCCCACCCCGCCTCCGGTCCCCGGACGAGGCCGTAGACGAGGCTGGACATCGACCCCGTGACCAGCAGCGCCCCGAGCAGGTCGAGGCGTCCGTGCCCGGCCTCTCCTCGCGGGAGCGAGAGGGGGGCGAGCACCAGCAGTGCGGCGCCGATGGGCACGTTGACGAAGAAGACCCAGCGCCACGACGCGTACTCGGTGAGCAGACCGCCCAGCACGAGTCCGCTGGCGCCACCCGCCGCGGTCATGGCCGCGAAGACCGCCATCGCGCGGTGGCGAGCGCGTCCCTCGGGGAACGTGGTGACGACCAGTGAGAGCGCGGTCGGCGACGCGATGGCCGCCCCGAGCCCTTGGACGACTCGCGCGCTGATCAGCAGTGCCGAACTGGTCGCGAGTCCGCCGGCCAGTGAGGACAGCGCGAAGAGCGCGACGCCGATCATCAGCATGCGTCGCCGACGCAGGAGGTCGCCGAGGCGCCCACCGAGGAGGAGGAAGCCCCCGAAGGTGAGGACGTACGCGTCGATGACCCACGCCAGGTTGGCGGTCGAGACGTGCAAGGAGGCCTTCAGGGTGGGCAACGCGATGTTGACGATGGTGATGTCGAGCATCACCATCAGTTGCGCGAGGGCGATCGTGATGAGAGCGATCGCTGGGTGCGAGATGCGCACGGCGCGTGGGGTCTGCGTGTCGGTCACCGTGGCCCTCCCGAGGTTGTGGCAGAGAGCCTAGGGGGCACCGCTCGTCGGCGACGCGCCCCGTCGCTAGCGGTACACGGTGGACATGTCGGCGTAGCGATCTCCCGCGGCCGAGCC